>JBCCXY010000015.1:0-39576 GCA_039190895.1 Pseudomonadota bacterium
CGGGGATCGACGGTGTCGCCAAGCTGTACCTCGATGGCGAGAAGATCGACGAGCAGGATGGCCTGACCGGGTATCAGACCCAAACCTTCGGGCATGACCTGAACATCGGCGGCAAATTCGGAGGGTCCTTCACCGGGCTGATCGACAACTTCCAGTTCACCCGCGGCGCCATGACTGGCGAGGACGTTGCAGAGCTGCATGGCGGTCTGATGGGGACGGTACTGGACAACCCCGATCCGCAGGATGACGTCGAGGAGCCGATCATTGTCGGCGACGAACCCGAAGAAATCGAGGATCCCGTATTCACCCCCGAAGAAGACCCCACCGAGGAGCCGGCGCCGGAACCTGCCCCCGAGCCCGAACCTGAGCCGGAGCCGGAGCCCGAACCCGAGCCTGAACCGATCGTCGTGGGTCGCGACCCCGAGCCGGAACCCGCGCCGGCGCCGGAACCCGAACCCGAGCCGGAACCAGAGCCAGTGTCGGAGGCCCCCGCACCCGCGCCCGTACCGGAGCCCGAACCAGCTGATGAGGACACCGGAGACAGCGAGCCCGACGAGGCGTCGTTCATCGTTCGCATCCTGCAACTGATCTTCGGGTTTGGGTCGCGCCAGGATCAGCAGTCCGAACTGGGGCAGATGCTGACCGACTCGAGCAACATGGAACGGCTCGAACTGGGGCGGTCGCTGCTGCGGGGCGAGGCCGACCTCGACACCCTCATCCCGATGCTGGACGTGCCGGACAACGGCGAGGACGACGACTGGGACATGGCCGCCTGATCCGACGGGCGTACCAGAGCAGCAATTCAACGGGCGGTCTCATGACCGCCCGTTTTTTTGTTAGGTCGAGCGGGTCTCGCGCGTGGGAAAACGGGAATATCGCGTTCGCCGCTCCGCCGTGTCTTCGGCGGTGTCATCCACGGCCTCGTCGGCGCCATCTTCGTAATCCAGAAACCAGATCGCGCTGCCCAGGAAGAAGAAGCACAGGGCAAGCGGCGCCTCCCAATAATGCACCATCCATCCCGCCATGAAGAAGCCGACGAACCCGATCAGCCAGCCCATGCGATATTCACGGATCCGCTCGTCGGCGATCTTCTTGCGAATGAGTTGCCAGACGATCAGGAGCGCGGCGCCCAGGTGCCCGATGCCGGCAATCAACCCATAGCTCATCGCATAGAGGAGCCAGAACATATCGAAACTGTCGGTCATGAAGCTGTAGCGTTGCCACTCGCCGCCCAGCCCTGTTCCGAAAAGCGGATTGCTGAAGATGTTCACCCAGCCCCACTCCCAGATGTAGACCCTGTTCATGGCGGTGTGTGTGTTCAACGCAAGATAACTGATCGCGACCACGATCGGGGTGCGATTCGAGAGCAGATCGATGGCGACATACGCGACCGCGGCCAGTCCCAGAAAGATCCACCAACGCGCCTTGATGGGGCGGAAGATCGCCTCCCACAGGACCATTCCTATTTGCACGGTCAATGCCGAGATCGGCCCAGACGACACAGACAGAAACCCGGTCAGGAACGCGATACCCGTCAGCGACGTGCGGGTCACGAACCCCTTTCTGTACCCGACCACAAAGCAACCGAGCGCCAGAGCCGGGGTCAGGAAGACCCCGCTGAGGATCGGGTGATCGAACGGGCCCTGAAACCGGTCGAGCCCAAGACGGGCCTCCATGTTCACGTCGAACGGAACTCGTCCGAGGTTTGCCCAGATCGAGCGGTACAGATTGTGCCCGGTCAGCCCCTCGTACAGGGCGAAGGGAAACAGGAAAACACCGACGCAGAACAGCAGGATTGCCATCTGGCGGAACGACCTCGCATCGCGGATGAACACGCGCCCCAGAAGGTACGTGCCGAGATGCTCAAGGGTCAGGATGCCCACCGGCTCGATCGCCTCACCCATGCCCTTGTGATAGATCGTCGAGATGATCATCCATGTGACCATCAGGCAAATCAGCCCGTCCGCCCAGCGAAGCGGCCCGGCCTTTCCCGAAATCCACATGATGAAGGACGGGACGAACATCGCCAGCAGGGCGATCCGGTAGGTCGAAAGGGTGATCGACCCGAGGGAAAAGATCAGTGGAATGATCAGGCTGATCACAAAGATCTTGACGAATATCGGCAGCTTCTTTTCGGCGCTGGTCGCGCTGCCGATTGCCGGACGGGCCGCTACGCCACGGCGCGCACGCACTGCGCTATGTTGAACGTCTGCCATTGTCGATCACACACATGTGCCGCGAGACTATTGCTCGCTCTAGCCTGCCGAGGTTTCTTGGTCGTTACCCATTGGCTTGGCACGAAACGCGGGCTTAGGGAAGCGCCCGGCCGCCAAATCGGCGTGAGGTCGGGGTGCGCGCGCTGAAATCTCGAAACAATTCGGTGGCTCGTCATCGACTGTGAGCCAAACCGGTTCCTGCCAATTGACAAGCCCCGATACGGGCGACATCTACTCGCGCGTGCGGGCCGCCATCGGGCGGCTCCCGTCCCTTACCGGAGGGTCCCCCGTGGACGACGCCCCCAAGGTCCTCGCCATCGCCTCAGGCGGTGGCCACTTCGTGCAGTTGCTTCGACTGATGCCGGCATTCGAGGGCACCCGGCTGACGGTCGCAACGACGCATGCGGCCAACCGGCCCGAGGTTGACGCCCTTGCCGCGACCCTTGGCTTTCCGCGACCGGACTTCAAGACGGTGACGGAAGCCAACCGCTGGCAAAAGCTCAAGCTCATAAAGGCGGTGTTCGATGTCGCCCGGCTCATCACTGCGCTTCGCCCCGATGTGATCGTGACAACCGGGGCCGCGCCCGGCTATCTCGCCATCCGCCTTGGTCGCCTGTTCGGGGCGCGGACCATCTGGCTCGACAGCATCGCCAATGCCGAAGAGCTGTCGCTTTCGGGCAAGAAGGCCGGTGACATCGCCGATCTCTGGCTGACGCAGTGGGAGCATCTGTCAACCGACACCGGCCCGAAATACCGGGGGTCGGTGGTATGATCTTCCTGACGCTTGGCTCGCACCAGCCCTTTGACCGGCTGGTCGAGGCATTGGATCACTGGGCCACGGACCGTGATGTCGGAAACAGGATTTTCGGGCAGATAACACCTCATGCGACCTACAAGCCGAAGGCGTTCGAGCATCGTGATCTGCTCGATCCGTCGGAATACCGGGAGCGCTGCAAGGACGCGACCTTCATCGTCTCGCATGCGGGCATGGGAACGATCATCACCGCGCTGACCTACCGGACGCCTGCCGTGATGATGGCGCGGCGCGCGCATCTCGGCGAGATGCGGAACGATCACCAGGTCGCCACGGCCGAGCGCTTTGCCTCCCGGCAGGAGTTGCGCTTTATCATGGAGGCGCCCGAATTGGGTCCGATCTGCGATGACCTTCTCGCGAATGCGGACCGACCCGACGGCGATGGCATTGCGCCCTTTGCCGAGGATCAGCTGATCGGCACGGTGCGCGACTTTATCTTCAGGTAATTCGGGCGCGAACTATGCCCGCCCGGTCACCGCCTGGCCCAGCATCACACCGGTGCGAAACAGGCGCTGGCGAAATAGGGTGAAGACGGCCCGAAGTTTCTCGCCCGAGCTCAGATCAGGGTGCCGCAAGACGCGCGGTGTATGCGCCACGGCGCTGGGCGGCAGCAGAAGCGCCCGCAGCGCATATCGAAGGCGCGCCTCCTTGCCCCAGAGCAGAAAATCCTCTGACGCCAACCGCCGCCACTTGTGGCGCAGGGCGGGCCAATCCCGGCGGGAGGGGTGACTACACACGAAGTCGTCGGCGAACCCGAGGCGAAAACCGGTTCGCGCGGCCCGACGACTCCACTCCTTGTCTTCCGCCACCGCTGCCCGAAACCCGCCGGTTTTCTCGAAAGCGGATTTCGCCAGAACAAGGTTTCCGGCACCGAGGAAGGCCTCCTCCTCCAGATACCGCTTCATCTTGAAGGCAAACACCGTCTCGAACGCCTCTGCGCCCGAGCAGGGCGCCGGTGTTTCGTGAAACACCCCGACCGGACCGCCGATGATCGCACCTTCGTCGGCTGCCGCCTTGCCCCTGGCCACCCAGTCGTCCGCCGGGAGGCAATCGCTGTCGATGAACATCAGCCATTTGCCACGCGCGGCCTCCACGCCCTTGTTGCGCGCCGGACCGGCCCCCTTTTCGGTCTCGACCGCAATTATCACTCCGGGCCAGCGCGCCCGGATCGGATCAAGACTGTCGGTGGAGTTGTTGTCGGCCACGATGACCTCAACATCCTCGGTCGCTTGGGGCATCAAAGCCTCAAGGCACCGCGTCAGACGGGAAACGTCGTTGTAGTGCGGGATGACCACGGAATAGTCGGGCGCCGACATTGGCTTAACTTTCGGCCCCGCGCATCGTCGTCCGCGCCGGGCGGCTCTCGGACCCGAAGCCGTTGCGCCATTCGGCGCGACGTCGCCAGATGTCCGCCCATGTCTTCGACCGCCGTGCCTGTTCTTCGCTCGACCGAAGCCGGGCCAGAACGGCTGTCGCGACCCGGCGGGTCAGAGGCCATGCCTGCAAAAGCGCGATCCCGGCGGCCCGCGTGGCCGGATGGAAATGCCTGTGAATGAGTTCGGACTTCGCGCGCAGCACGCGCACCATGCGGTCGGATTCCACGTTCTCGCTGGCGCGTCCGTAGTGGACGATGGTGGCCTCGGGGCTGATCCGAGGGCGCATGCCTTGCGCCGCTGCCCGTTGGCACAGGTCCGCCTCCTCACCGTACATGACGAAGGCCGGGTCAAAGCCACCCAGTCGCAGCCAATCCTGTCGCCGCATCATGAAGAGGCAGCCCGTCACGATGTCGACGTCGCGCTCGGTGCTGCGATCCCATCCCCCGTACTGCTCGGGGTTGAATATCTCCGATTTCGGGAAGACACCGGTCAGGCCCGACACCCGGCAGAATGTCGACCAAAGCGATTGCTTTCGCCAGCAGGAATAGGGGTTGAGCGTGCCGTCGCCATTCGTCGTCCGCCCGCCCCAGATCCCTGCCTCGGGTGTCCGTTTCGCGAACGCCAGCAGATTGTCGAGCGCCCGGTCCTTCACCAGGGTGTCAGGGTTCAGCAGTAGCACCCATGGGGCGCTTGACCGGGGAATGGCGATGTCATGCGCCGGGGCAAAGCCGTGGTTCTTGTCCTCGGCGATAAGCGTCAGGTTCGGATACGCCGCCGGCGGGAACGCCGCCCGGATCGCCTCCGCCGACCCGTCGGTCGAAGCGTTGTCGACGACGACCAGTTCGAACGGGGTCTCGGTCTCGGCATAGACCGATTGCAGGCACTCGACCGTCATCTCTCGGGTGTTGTAGCTGATCACGATAATCGCAAGTTCGGGTGCCGGTGTCGGGGACGCGGGGGAAACTGTCATGGCAGCTCTGTCATCGGTTGGGCTTTCGTCAGCGGGTCGTTTAGCTCATCACCCCGGACAAAGCACTGGCTTTGTTGCCTTTGGGGAGATTCCATGGCGGCGCGCGCGGGGTGCGTCCACGGCGCTTCCACACTGTTGCCAATTTCGAAACGCCCGGAGACGACGTGTCGCTTCCGGGTTGAACGAAAGCGGGTTATCGACCATGCCACCCCCGACGCGGAAAAGAGCGATACAGTCGTGACACGCACCCCCCTTCCTGACTGGCAATACCGTGTGAGCTTGACCGATAGCGGCCCTGTGGTCGAGGTCGGCCCCGGCCTGCGCCGCATCGGGCTGACCGGCGGGGGCGAGGTCATCGGCTTCCCCATCGATCTCGCGGGCGGCGGGCTCCTCGCGGACGGGGCCACGCTTGACGTTGCCAATGTCGATGCCGTCTATGAGCGGTTGGCAGGGCGGTTCATTATCGTTGCGGACACCAAGTTGTATCTGGACGGCGGCGGACAGATCCCCTGTGTTTTCGACCCGGTGGCGAAGGTCGCGGGCGCCTCGCCGCACTCGCTCCTGGATGACGCCGCATACGGGGCGCGCTTTGACCAGGCGCTTTTCGACCGGATGGGGATCGACGGGCACGGGTATCTCCCGGCGGGCCTGACCGCGCATGAGGGCATCGCGCGGCTTTTGCCCAACCATGTGCTCGACCTCGCCACGTTCACGACAAACCGTTGCTGGGGCGGTACGTCTGACGACGGCGACCCCGAGGCCGCGATCCAGACGATCATTGATGCTGTCCGCGCCCAGCTCGATTGCCTGCTGGCCGGTCCCGACGCCCTCGTCCAGGCGCTGACCGCAGGGCGCGAAACGCGGATGCTGCTTGGCTGCGCCAAGCCCTATCTCGACCGCATGTCGCTCGTGACCGTCGGCGCGCCGACCGCCTCGGCCGATACCGTGATGGCCAGGCGTATCGCAGCAAAAGAGGGTCTGTCACACCGGTTTTTGCCCGTTCAGCGCGCCTCGCCGGAGGTGCGAGAGGCCTATCTCGCCCGCAACGGCCACACGATTGCAGACACCAACTCGTGGACGCACCCCTCCGTTCGCCCCCTGGCCGACGCCCACGTCTTTGTCGGCGGCTCCGGTGGCGAGACCGGACGAGGGTTTTTCTGGCGCAACGACGACCGGCCCGACACCGTGCTCACCGCTGTCGACATGGTGCGCCGCGCGAAACTGCCGGAAGAGGCGCGCCTCGTTGCCGCCTACCAGACCTGGCTCGACGGATTACCCGAGGTCGACAGCCTGCGCGCCCTCGACCTTGCTTATATCGAGCACCGGATGGGCCCTTGGGGCGGCGCGCAGTTCCCCTCCGACCCGACGCTGATCCGCTTTGCCCCGCTGGTCACCCGCCCGATCCTGCGCGCGATGCTAAGCCTGCCCGCCGACTGGAAGCGGACGGAACGGATGGCCGACGCCGTGATCGCCCGGACCTGGCCCGAACTGGCGGAGTACCCGTTCAATAGCCTCGGTGCCTTTCCGGATGCGATGCAAAAGCTGCGCCGCGCCGTGGCGCGCCCGGGCGCCGTCTTCCGCAAGCTGCGCGGGAGGATGTAGATGCGCACCGTGTACATCAACCTTCCTGGGATCGGCACGCCCGCGCGCGACCTGGAAGCGGGCGAAGCGCCCTACTGGATCAGCGAGGACTTCTACGTCGAAATCCTCGACCGGACGCTGGCGCTGAAAGGCCGTGTGGAGGCGCGCTTCACCTTTGACGATGGCAATGCCTCTGACATCCAGATCGGCGCCGAGGCGTTGAACCGCCGCGGCCTGAGCGCGACGTTCTTTCCGCTGTCGGACCGGATTGATGCGGTCGGATCGCTTTCCGCTGCCGATATCCGCGCGTTGCGTGATGACGGGCACGGGATTGGCAATCACGGGGCGGCGCATGTCTCGTGGAAGCGTCTGGACAGTGCCCGTCAGGCGCGCGAATGGCGTGAGGCCCGCGCGGCCATTGCCGAGGCGTCCGGCGCCCCGGTCACCGAAGCGGCCATCCCCTTCGGCAGCTATGACGGGGCCGTCATCCGGGGGCTGAAGGCCGAGGGTTACGCGCGGGTCTATTCCTCCGACGGTGGCGCGGCGGCGCCCGGACACTACCCCACGCCCCGCACCTCGCCGCGCAATGACATGACGATGGATGACATCGAGAACCTTTTGCTCGGGCGTGAATCTCTCAAGACGACGCTCCGCCGGTCGCTGGCTATGTCGGTGAAGCGGCGGGTTTGATGGCACATGTTCTCATTGGATACGGTGAGGCCCTTCCGGCGCCCGAGGTGGTGTTCTCGCTCCGCGCCGCTGGGCACAGGGTGTCGGTCTTCTCGCGCACCGACGCCCTGCCGCTGAAGCGCCTGCAGCTTGAGGGCTTCCACGTCGTCACCGCACCGGAGGACGACCTGCCGCAGGCCGAGGCCGACATACGCGCCCTCATGGACAAGGCCGACCTGATTCTGCCGCTGGATGATCCAGCGCTCTTCGTTGCCTCCCGCGCTCTGGCCGGGGATGACCGGGTGGCAGGTGCCACCGGGCGGCAGGCAGAGATCGCGCTGAACAAGGTCGACCAGATCAGGGCCGCCGATGCCGCGCGCCTTTCGGTTCCGCCCACGTGGGTCATAGACCCCGACCTCTCCGCCCTGACGGCAGCCGCCGAGGGGCGCGAGCCGCCGTTCCCCGCCATCGCAAAACCTGCCCTCGCCGGCAAGGATCAGGGCGGCACCTTCACGCGAGGCGACGCACAGTATCTTGACGGCGCGGATGACCTAACCCGCCTCCTGGCTGATCCTGGCCGGTCGCCGATCCTGATTCAGCCCCTGGTCCACGGAACCGGCGAAGGGGTCTTCGGCCACCGCACGGCCTCCGGCGTGCAAGCCTGGTCGGGCCACCGCCGCCTGCGGATGATGAACCCCCACGGATCGGGCTCGTCGGCATGTCAGAGCATGATGCCCGACCCGGCCCTGCGCGAGCGCATCGAAGACTTCCTGTCGCGCATCAACTGGCGCGGCCCCTTCATGGTCGAACTCCTGCGCGACCCCGACGGCACGCCCCAGTTCATGGAGTTGAACGGTCGCATGTGGGGCTCCATGGCGCTGGCCCGCCGTCAGGGGCTGGAATACCCCGCCTGGGCCATAGCCCGCGCGTTGGGTGAAGAGCCCGAGACCTATCCCGAGGCGTCGACCGGCCTGCTCACGGTCCGCCACCTCGGGCGCGACCTCCTGCATCTGGCGTTCACGCTGAAAGGCCCGAAGAGCGACTTCCACCGCGAAACCTGGCCCGTCTTCGGGCGCAGCCTCATCGGTGTCTTCGCCCCGGCCCCGGCACGTCACTTCTACAACCACGACCCTTCCGCCCGCGGCTTCGTCCTCCGCGACGCCGCCTGGACCGTCCGCAAGGTGTTGAGCCGGTGAAGATTGTTCTGCACGCACATTCCTCCTGGTCCTACGACGGCAAGTGGACACTGCCCGCCATCGCGCGCCTTTACGGGCGCCTCGGTGTGCGCGCGGTGATGATGACCGAGCATGACACCGGCTTCGACCGCGCCCGCTTCCCCGATTACCGCGCTGAATGCGCCGCCGCCTCGACGCCGAAATGCACCCTGATCCCGGGGATCGAGTACTCGTCCCCCGACAACGACATCCACATCCTGACCTGGGGCCTGACCGAGTTCCTCGCCGAACACCGCGCTGTCATCGACACGCTGCGTGATGTGCAAGTGGCAGGCGGCGTCGCCGTCTTCGCCCACCCGATCCGCCGCGAGGCCTGGCGACAGTTCGACGACGCCTGGGTCCCGTACCTGTCGGCCATCGAACTCTGGAACCGCAAATCCGACGGCATCACGTCCAGCCCAACAGCGCTAGAGATCATCCGCCACACCGGCCTGCCCGCGACAGTGGGCCACGACTTCCACAAGCTCCGCCACCTGTATCCATTGGCGATGGAGGCAGCGGGAGAGATCAGCGAACCCGCCCTTGTGAGAGCCATTGCAGACGGGACCATGCGCCCCCTCGCCTTCGGCAAACCGCTGCTTGGGTCGGACGGTACACCAAGGGTCGCCCGCCACGACAAGGCGGAACGGCTGCGTCAAAAACTGCGCGACTTGGTCAAACGCTAAGGTCGGCCGGGGCTCACCCCGGCATCACGCCGTCCGCATTAAATCCGCCGCACGTGCGACATAGGAATCCAGCCGATCCTCAACCTTCGCCATCCCCGCCGCGACCTGCGCCGTCAGGTCAGCGCGCGCCTCGAACCCCTCGGTGATGCGCGTGAAGATCTCGTCATCCGTATCCGCCTTGCAGTCTGCCACATTGTCATAGCCCAGCGTCCCGAACACGCCGATGAACTTTCGGCTATAGGCCATCGGGATCACCGGCACGCCCGACGAGAACGCCGCGATGGCCGCATGCATCCGCGCGGCCATGAAGAAATCCAGCTGCGCGATGTAGGACTTCGCCTCGGACGGCGACTGGAACACCGGCGCCGCGATGCTGCCCTCAAACTCCGCCGCAAGCGCCTCGCCGACGCGCTGGTCGTCCTCGACTTCCTGCATCTCGGACTGGACGTGGCCGACGAAGTGCAACTCCACGTTCTCCATCGCTGTGAAATGCCCGGCGATCCTGCGGATCAGCGCCGGATAATCGCTCTTCAGGCCGAACTGGTTCGACCGCGTGTAGCCGCCGTTGAAAAGCAGACCCGAGACATTCAGCCCTACTTTCAAAGGTCCCGCGTCCCGCGGCGCTGGCGAGTCGAACGGTAGCCCCATCGCGACGTCCGTTACTTCGATCAGCGGCGACGTCACCCCCATGTCCTTTACGAACCCGGTCGATGGTGCATCCCGCGTCACCACCAGCTTGGCGCCGTTCATCGCATTCCGCGCCAGTGCCCGCGACCAGCCGCTTTCGAAGGGGCCCACCGTCTGCGGGCTCAGAACAAGCGGCTTCCCGACCAGTCGCGTGCGAAACTTCGTGCCCCACACCGTCAGAAACCGTTTCGCCCCGTAGATGTCAGTAAAGCTATCGCCCCCGCCGATGTCGAAGACGATATCCGCCCGCTTCAGCGCATCCCCCAACGGCCCGCCCGGAGCCGGCAGGTGCCGCGTGCGTACCGGCACGTTCTCGACATCCGGATACTCGGTGTACCATGGCCTCGGGTCCCGCCAGCCGACGATCAGGAACCGCGGCACTCGCCCCGCCGCCTCCGCCGCCCGTCGCAGCAGCGCCAGGTTGGAAACAGTCAGCGCGCCGACGCCCAGATTGTCGGAGTTCATGGAATGCCAAACGAGGGCGATTGTTATCGGACGAAGGTCAGACATGGGGGGTTTTGGCCGTTCGATGCAGATTGTTGGTGCTTCGATACTTCATGTCGGGCGAAAGGCAATCACCCGAAAAAAATTGCTGGGGATTGTCGTTGACTGGCCGACAACGAGCGCGAATACCCCGACCATGGTTTCCGATCTGCCGCACTTTCGGCCTAATTCTTGATCAGAAGGCGGAACCAGCGGTAACAGCAGGCGCAAAGATCCCGGGCAGCGACGGTCCATGAGCTCCAGAGAATCCCTGAAACGGATCGCCGATCCTCGCCTTTGCCTCGGCTGCGGGGTGTGTTCCTACATCTGTTCGGGGAACGTGACGATGGTGGATGTCGACTCCGTCGGCGTGCGCCCAAAATTCGCGAAAACGATCAGCGACAAAGAGATTGAAGAGGCGCTGACCATCTGCCCGACCGTCCAGTCCGATTTCGGCCAGCTCAAGCGCCGCGATGACTACGAACCGGTGGTCAACAATCGGGTTGAGCGCGACTGGGGCGCCATCACCGGCATCTGGGAAGGCCACGCCTCGGACGAGGAAATCCGCTTCAAAGGCAGCTCCGGCGGGGCGCTGACGGCGATCTCGCTTTACTGCCTGAATGAACTGGGCCACCACGGTGTCCTTCAAACCGGCCAGAACCCCGATGACCCGATCCGCAACAAAACCCGCCTGTCCCGCACACGGGACGACCTTATGGCCGTCGTCGGCTCCCGTTACTCCCCCGCGTCGGTCTGCGATGGATTGGGGTCGGTCGAAGCCGCCCCCGCGCCCTGCGTCGTCATCGGCAAACCCGTGGAGATTTCCGCCACCCGAAACGCCATGGCCGCCCGTCCGGCACTGGCTGAAAAGGTCGGCGTAACCCTCTCCTTCTTTTGCGCCGAAGCGCCCCCGACAAAGGCCACCGCCAACCTGATGGATCACTTGGGTGTGCCCCGCGACGACACGCTCAAAAGCCTGCGCTACCGTGGCTATGGATGGCCCGGCTACTTTGCCACCCGCAACGGGGACGAACCCGAGAGAGAACACTGGATCTATCAGAAAACCTGGGCATACCTGCAGGAATACCGCCCCTGGTCAACGCGCCTGTGGCCCGACGGCTCGGGAGAGCTTGCCGACATCTCCTGCGGCGATCCGTGGTACGAGGAACCGGATGGCAAAAACCCCGGTTTCTCTCTGATCGTTGCCCGCACGAAGCTCGGTAAAGAGATCGTCGAGGGCGCCATCGCCGCAGGCTATCTGACGGCCACAACCGCCGAAACGTGGAAGCTTGAGAAATCGCAAGAGGGCCTTCTGCTGAAGCGCGGCGCCGTCTGGGGCCGCCGCCTCGTGCACCGCCTGTTTGGCATCCCCAACACACGGTTCATCGGTCTTAGCCTGTTCCCCGCGTGGCTCGGCCTGTCCTACAAAGAGAAATCCCGCTCCACCATCGGCACCGTCCGCCGCATCATCAAACGCCGCCTCTGGCGCCACGGCTGACAGTGGCGCGCCCCTCGCGAGGCGAGCTCGCAAGAGCTCGAAGAAAACCCCTTTTGCATCCCCGCAACAACCGAAGGGTTTTGCAACGCTTTTCCGGGCATCCTCCTCTGGGGGATTTCTTTTAACCCGACCGCCCGGTATCACTCTCCACCGGGGGCCGAGAACGAAGGCGCATCGCTGAATGACTGAGGCGCGGACGATCGAGGCGGATGGGGCGGCGCCTGCGGTGACCGTCCCTTTGACTGTTGATCTGGACGGGACCCTGTCCCGAACGGACACGCTGCACGAGGCGCTCTTGCGCCTTGCCGCCCGCGCACCGTTCGATCTGCTCAATGTCCAGGCCGAACTCAAGAATGGACGCGAAGCCTTCAAGCGCGCCGTCGCAGATCGCGTGGTTGTGCCTCGCGAAGACCTGTGCCTCGACGACGACGTTATCGCTCACGTGCAGGCGGCTCGGGCAGATGGTCGGAAAACCATTCTGATCTCTGCGTCCGATCACCGACAGGTGGAGGCGGCCGTCGACGGCCTCGACCTCTTTGACGAAGTCATCGGCACAGGCAGCGAGGGGACGGAAGGCCAGAACCTGAAAGGCGACGCAAAGGCGGCCTATCTCGAAGGCCGCTTCGGTGCGGGGGGCTTTGACTACATCGGCGACGCCGAGGTCGACGCCCCGGTCTGGGCCGTGGCGCGCGAGGCGATCACCGCGCGCGCCGACGCGCGCATCAAGGAGATTGCCGAAGGCGCGAACGTGAACACCCGCCATATCGGGATGCCGCGCACGCGTGCGGGCCTTGCCGATGCCATCGTCCGTGCTCTGCGCCCGCGACAATGGGTCAAGAACCTGCTGATCTTCCTCCCCATGGCCGCCGCGCACAGCATGGAGAGCCTGCTGGCCGTCGTCGCGGCCTTCCTCGCCTTCTCGATGACCGCCTCAAGCGTCTACGTCGTCAACGACCTTCTCGACCTCTCGGCCGACCGCGCCCACCCGCGCAAGCGCTTCCGCCCGTTTGCAGCGGGGGAGGTGACGGCCACACAGGGCCTCGCGGTGGCCGCCGGGCTGATCCTCGGCGCGCTGGCCTTGTCCCTCGCCCTGACGCCACCGGCCTTCCTGGCGTGGCTCGGCATCTACTATGTCGCGACATTTGCCTACTCGGCATGGCTCAAGCGAAAGCTGATCGTTGACGTGATGACCCTCGCCGGTCTCTACACCGTGCGCATCATTGCAGGGGCCGCCGCCGCGACGGTCGTGCTGTCGCCCTGGATGCTGGGGTTCTCGATGTTCCTTTTCCTCGCCCTCGCGGCGATCAAACGGCAAGCCGAACTGGTCGACCTCTTCAAATCCGACAAAAGCGCCGCAGCTGGCCGCGCCTACGAGGCGGATGACCTGCCGGTCCTGCGCGGGATCGCGCTGTCGTCGAGCCATGCGGCGGTGCTCGTCCTCTCGCTGTATATCACAAGCGATGCCGTACAGCCCCTCTACGATCGTCCACAACTTTTGTGGATCGTCGCGCCTCTGCTGCTGTACTGGCTGATCCGCATGGTCATGAAAACCCACCGCGGCCACATGACCGACGATCCCATCGTCTTCGCCGCGCGCGATAAAACCAGCCTTGCGGTCATCGCGGCCTCGGGCCTGGCCGTACTCGCCGCCGCCGTGCTCTAGGGTAGAGGCAGGGCGGGTAACCCGCCCGCTGCCCTTTACTCGGTCAGAAGCGCCTCACGACCCGTGGCGCAATACGCCTCGAACCCGGCATCACGCGCCTCCTCCAGGCTGTAGATGTTGCGCAGATCGGCCATCCTCGGGGCGCGCATCGTCCCGGCGAGACGGCCAAGGTCCAGCGCGCGAAACTCGTTCCACTCCGTCAGGATGACGATGGCATCGGCCTCCGCCGCCGCCTCGTAGGGGTCGGACATCCATGTCACGCCGGGCAGCAGAGCCTCGCCCTCTCGCTGCCCCTGCGGGTCGACGACCCGGACGTCGGCCCCTCCGCCGACCAGTGCCGGTACGATGGTCAGGCTCGGCGCCTCGCGCATGTCATCTGTGTTCGGCTTGAAGGTGACGCCAAGCACGGCGATGCGCTTGCCGTTCACGGTGCCCCCGCAAATGTCGACCACCTTGTCGAACATCCGCCGCTTGACGCTGTCGTTCACCTGCATAACCGTCTCGACAATCCGCATGGGCACGGCATAGTCTTGGCCGATCCGCGCCAGCGCGGCCGTGTCCTTGGGGAAGCACGAGCCCCCGTAGCCGGGTCCCGCATGCAGGAACTTGTTTCCAATCCGCCCATCCAGCCCAATGCCGCGCGACACCTCCTTGATATCTGCGCCCGCGCGTTCACACAGCAGCGCGATCTCGTTGATGAAGGTGATCTTCGTCGCGAGAAAGGCGTTGGCGGCGTACTTGATCACTTCCGCCGACTCCAGATCGGTGAAGACGATCGGGAACTCGCGCAGAAAGAGCGGGCGATAGATCTCGGCCATCACCTCTTTCGCGGCCTCGGTTTCGACGCCGACGACAACGCGGTCAGGCTTCATGAAGTCCTCGATGGCCGCGCCTTCGCGCAGAAACTCGGGGTTTGAGGCGACGTCGAAGGGAGCGTCCGGGTTTTCCTCCCGGATGATCCTGGCGACGGCTGCATTCGTGCCGACCGGAACCGTCGATTTAACCACGACGACCGTGTAACCGCTGATCGCGTTCGCGATCTCGCGGGCGGCGGCATGCACGTATTCCAGATCCGCGTGGCCGTCGCCGCGGCGGGTGGGTGTGCCGACCGCGATGAACACCGCGTCCACGTCGGCAACCGCTGGCGCAAGGTCCGTCGTGAATCTCAGGCGGCCCGCCTCGACATTCTTTGCAACGAGCATGTCGAGGCCGGGCTCATAGATCGGGATCACACCGTTCTCAAGCGCCGCAATCTTGTCGGCATTCTTGTCGACGCAGATCACCTCATGCCCGAAATCCGAGAAGCAGGCACCGGAGACCAGACCCACGTACCCGGTCCCAATCATAGCAATTTTCATGTCTGGACCCTTTGGTCAAAATTCCTCAGCCATTTAGCCAATGGTGATCCTTCAGAAAACCCGGGGACGGCCCCCGTCAGATCGAATCGGCCAGCTTGGCCCCGACATGTCACAGCCAGTGCGACCAAAGTAAGGAACGTCACGAAAATTTTTATCGCCTTGCCACGAAATGACCATTAACGTCGGCTTTTCTATGTAAGTGTTCTTAAGGTGCTGCTAGATTATGGCCATGAGTGATACTGCCGGAGTGAGGTTCTCACTGCCCGCCGGGGTAAACCCTGCGGGCATCTTGCTGTTTTTCGCGCTGATCATCGCGCCGATCCCGATTTTCTGGCTCGGCTTCGCGTCTCTGATCGCGGCATGGTCGACGCCTGAGTACAGCCACGGACCGCTTATCCCTATAATTTCGCTGTACCTTTTCCTTAGGGAGTTGCGCCAGAACCCGCCCGAGATCGAAGCGCCCCGTGATCGCTGGCCCGGGGTCGTCGTCATCGCCCTTGCCCGGGTTCTGGCCATCGTTGGCAATCTCGCCCGCGTCGCCGATATCGTCACCTACGGGTATATCATCTGGGTTGCCGGGGTCGTCCTGACCGTCTTCGGCTGGAAGCGCGGCAAGCAGCACCAGTTGCCCGTGTTCCACCTGATCTTCATGCTGCCGCTCCCGCAGGTGATTTACTGGAAACTTTCAGTGTTTCTGCAGGGTGTCTCATCCGAACTCGGTGTCTGGTTTGTTTCGCTGGCAGGTGTGCCGGTCTTCCTTGACGGCAACATCATCGACCTCGGCGTCTATAAGCTTCTGGTCGCCGAAGCCTGTTCGGGCCTGCGCTACCTGTTCCCGATCCTCAGCTTCTCGTATCTTTTCGCGATCCTCTATCGCGGGCCGATCTGGCACAAGGCAGTCCTGCTGCTGGCTGCGGCGCCGATCACGGTGTTCATGAACTCGTTCCGGATCGGCATGATCGGGGTCATCGTGAACAGCTACGGCATCGAGCATGCCGAGGGCTTCCTGCATTTCTTCGAGGGCTGGATCATCTTTCTGTCCTGCGTGGGCCTCTTGTTCCTGCTCGCCATTCTCCTGCAACAGCTCCGCCGGAACTCTCTGCCGCTGGCAGAGGCCATTGACCTCGACACGCGCGGGCTGGGTGGCGTGATGGCGCAGGTCATGCACATCCGTGCGTCCGTGGCACTTGGTGCCGCTGCCGCCCTTGGCGCAGTGGCGTCGGTGATCTTTCTGACCGTCGCCTCGCCCACGGTCCCGGAGCTGGAGCGTGAGCCGTTTGCTCTCTTCCCCCGCAGCCTTGGGGAGTGGTCGGGCGTCCCGACCCCGCTCGAGCCGGCCACCGAAGAGGTGTTGGGCGCCGACGACTATTTCAACACCAGCTACCTCCAGGCCGGAGAGTTGCCGGTGAACTTCTTCGTCGCGTTCTACGAAAACCAGACCGACGGCGAGGGCATCCATTCGCCCGAGGTTTGCCTGCCCAATGGCGGGTGGGAGATCTTCTCAATCGAGCCGCACGAAGTGCAAATGCCCGACACGGTCTACGGAACCTTCGAGGTGAACCGGGCCGTGATCCAGAAGGGCACGTCGAAGCAAATGGTGTACTACTGGTTCGAGCAGCGCGGCAAACGTATGACGAATGACATCGCAGCCAAGTTTGCCGTGGTCCGCGACGGTCTGACCATCGGGCGGACCGACGGGGCGCTCGTCCGGTACGTCACGCCGATTGCACCTGACGAAACCGAGGCGGACGCCGACGCTCGCATCCTCGAGATGATGGAACTGACGCTCGACAAACTGCCCCGCTTCGTCCCGATCTGATCCTTGAGCGCTTTGCATCGTTGAAGTCCAGGCGTCCCCGTGCGAGGTTTCGCGAAGCGATCGCGAGGCCCGCCGGTGCAGCATTCCACCACGACAGAAACGTCAGACATACCCGCAACCGCGGGTCTCCCGCAGGTCCATGAGCCGCGCAACGCCGGCATGCCGTTGGATCTGGACTGGGTACGGGGCGTGCAGGCCAAGACCTCGGCCATCGAGCGGCGGGCGGCAACCATCGGCACGCGGCGGTCGGTGAAGAAGGACTGGCAGGCCGCGTGGCTTCTGCGGGCGATCACACTAATCGATCTGACAACGCTGTCCGGCGACGACACGCCGGGTCGCGTGCGGCGGCTCTGCGCGAAGGCGGCGAACCCGGTGCGGTCCGATCTGCTGGAGGCACTCGGAATGGGCCCGGTCACCACCGGGGCGGTCTGTGTGTACCACGACATGGTGCCTGTGGCGGTCGAGGCGCTGGCGGGCACCGGCATCCCGGTGGCGGCGGTGTCGACGGGGTTTCCGGCGGGGCTGTCGCCGTTCGGGCTGCGGGTGCAGGAAATCCGCGAGAGCGTCGCGGCGGGGGCGCAGGAGATCGACATCGTCATCTCGCGCCGCCACGTGCTGACCGGCGATTGGGCCGCGCTGTACAACGAGATGGCGGAGTTCCGGGCGGCCTGTGGGGAGGCGCATGTGAAGGCAATCCTCGCGACGGGGGATCTGGGGACGCTGCGGAATGTCGCGAAGGCGTCGCTTGTTTGCATGATGGCGGGGGCGGACTTCATCAAGACGTCGACCGGGAAAGAGGGAGTGAACGCCACGCTGCCGGTGTCGCTGGTGATGATCCGGGCCATCCGGGACTACGAGGCGCGGACGGGGGTCAAGGTGGGGTACAAGCCGGCGGGCGGGATTTCGAAGGCGAAGGACGCGTTGGTGTATCTGTCGCTGATGAAGGATGAGCTTGGCGACCGCTGGCTGCGGCCCGACCTGTTCCGCTTCGGGGCGTCGTCGCTGCTAGGCGATATCGAGCGGCAATTGGAGCATCACGTGACCGGGCGCTACTCGGCCGGATATCGGCATGGGGTCGGATAATGGACGTGCTTTCGCCCGCCTACGTCATGCTTATCGTGCTCCTAGCGGGGATCTTCCTAATCACGCGACCGGCCAAGAGCGCCGTCGACAAGGCCAAGGCCGAACTGTCCGACGAAGACCTGCAGACATTCCGGAATCAGTACGCAAGTCGCACAAGCCGCGCGACCATGCCCGCGAAGTTCGACGCGTTGGTCAAGGCGCAAGAACGGGTCTCGCGCATCTGGATCTTTTCGATGCTCGCCGTGCTTGCGGGGTTGGTCTGGGTTATTGTCGCTGGCCCGGGTCTTGGCCTCTTCCCAGACGGGTCGGCGGGTTGACGGGGCAGAATTTGAGTATTTGGGCCAAGATGAAGGAGCAGGTTGCGCAATGAATGTTCCCGAGATCTTTGATACGATGGACTACGGTCCTGCGCCCGAAAGCACGGCGGAGGCAATGGAGTGGATTGCCGGACATAAGGGGCGGTTTGGGCATTGGATCGGGGGGCAGTGGACGAAGCCCGCCAAGATGTTTGAAAGCCGCAACCCGGCGACAGGGGAGGCGCTCGGCAAGGTCTCGCAGGGCTCGGCGGCGGATGTGGATGCTGCCGTAAAGGCCGCCCGGCGGGCGTTTGGGAAATGGTCGAAGGCCTCGGGGCATGAGCGGGCACGGGTGCTGTATGGGCTCGCGCGGTTGGTTCAGAAACACGCGCGGCTGTTTGCAGTGCTGGAGAGCCTGGATAACGGCAAGCCGATCCGGGAGAGCCGGGATATCGACGTGCCGCTGGTCGCGCGGCATTTCTATTATCACGCTGGGATGGCCCAGCTGGAAGGCGAGCTTCGCGGGCGGGTGCCGGTGGGCGTTTGCGGGCAGGTGATCCCGTGGAACTTCCCGCTCTTGATGCTGTCGTGGAAGATAGCCCCGGCGATTGCGATGGGGAACACGGTGGTGCTGAAACCTGCCGAGTACACTTCGCTGACCGCCCTTCTATTCGTCGACCTTAGCCGCGAAGCAGGGGTGCCCCCAGGGGTCATCAACATCGTCACCGGCGACGGACGGACGGGGGCGGCGATCACCGAGCACAAAGACGTCGACAAGGTGGCCTTCACCGGCTCCACCGAGGTGGGCAAGCGCATCCGGGAGGCGACGGCAGGCTCGGGCAAGGGCCTGACGTTGGAGCTTGGGGGCAAGTCGCCGTACATCGTGTTCGAAGACGCCGATTTGGACAGCGCAATCGAGGGGCTGGTGGACGCGATCTGGTTCAATCAGGGGCAGGTCTGCTGCGCCGGGTCCCGGCTGTTGGTGCAAGAGGGCGTGGCGGACGCGTTCTATGCCAAGCTCCGGGCGCGGATGGACAAGTTGCGGGTGGGCAGCCCGCTCGACAAGGCCATCGACGTGGGTGCTGTGGTGGATCCGGTGCAATTGGCCACGATCACCGACATGGTATCCGGCTCGGCAGGCGAGGTCTATCACGCAGCGGTGCCGCTGCCGGAGGTCGGCTGCTACTATCCCCCGACGCTGATCACCGGTCTCGCGCCGTCGGACCGGCTGATGCAGGAAGAGATATTCGGCCCCGTGCTCGTCGGCACAACGTTCCGCACACCGGCAGAGGCTGTCGAGTTGGCGAACAACTCGCGCTACGGGCTCGCGGCGACGCTATGGACCGAGAACGTGAACCTCGCACTGGATGTGGCGCCGAAGCTGGCGGCGGGGGTCGTTTGGGTGAACACGACGAACCTGTTCGATGCCGCCGCCGGGTTTGGCGGGGTACGCGAGAGCGGGTTCGGGCGCGAAGGCGGGTGGGAAGGTCTGTTGGCCTACACGAAGCCTGCCGAGGCCCCGGGGTCGTTAAAGAAGGTGAAGCCGGTTGCGGCGCCGAAAGCAGGCGTGGCCGAGGGGCTGGACCGGACGGCGAAGATTTACATCGGCGGGAAGCAGGTGCGGCCCGAAGGTGGGTACTCGCAGGCCGTTTGGGGGCCGAAGGGGGCGTTCCTAGGGCATGTCTCATTGGCGAACCGGAAGGATTTTCGGAACGCGGTCGAGGCGATGAACGGCGCCGCGTCGTGGGGCAAGACAACAGGGCATCTGCGGGCACAGATCCTGTATTACATGTCCGAAAACCTGTCAGCGCGAGCGGAGGAGTTCGCGACCCGGCTGGAGGCGATGGGCACCGACGCGGGCGAGGTCGAGCAGGCGATTGATCGGTTGTTCACCTGGGCCGCGTGGGCCGACAAGTACGATGGCCGCGCCAAGGGCGTTCCGCTGCGCGGGATCGCGTTGGCGATGAACGAACCCGTCGGCAAGATCGCGGCATTCGCCCCGGATGAAGCACCGCTTTTGGGGCTCGTGTCAGTCATCGGGCCTGCGATGGCCATGGGCAACCGAGTGACAGTGGTAGCGTCAGAGCCCTATCCGCTGGCGGCCACGGATTTCTACCAGGTGCTTGAGACCTCGGATGTGCCCGCGGGCGTCGTGAATATTCTCACCGGGTCGCATGAGGAATTGGCGCTGCATGTGGCCGGGCACATGGACGTGGATGCGGTGTGGTCGTTCTCGTCCTCGGACCTGTCCGGCGTGATTGAGCGGGAGTCGGCGGGGAACGTGAAGCGGACCTGGGTGAATTACGGCAAGCGGTTTGAGTGGGCGACGGCGCAGGCGGATCGATTCCTGCCGCAGGCGACGGAGGTGAAGACCGTTTGGGTGCCCTATGGTGAGTAGGCTCGCGCTGCTGATCGCACTGCTGCCTTGTACCGCGATGGCGCAGGCGCCTGAGCCCGGTCAGGACATGGCCCGAATGGTGATTGAGCGGACGCGCGCCCTTTTCGCCGTCCTCCCGTCCGGAAGTGGTGCCCGCGTACGGTCATTCTTCGCGGCCCCCTTGCTGGAACGCACGACGGACGAGCAGATTTATGACGCCAACGAGAAGATCTCGGAAACCGCGGGGGGCATTCTGGGCTATGAGATCCACCACGTGACCTTCTTCCCACGGGAGGAGACGCTTTTGGCGGGGGTGGATTTTTCGGGCTCTGGCGCGAATGGCTCACTTGTATGCGGATTTCTCATGTGGTCGATGCCGACAGCTGACGAAATTGGGTTGATGCGCATTGACCAATCCGTCGTGGAACGGGCGATCTTTGTTCGAATGGAGTATGCGCGGGCCGAGGACGCGCTGAGCAAGTTTCGCTGCCATGAGGAAGCGGCCACTGCGTTTCTGGCCAGCCTGCCGTCCGCTCCGAAGCGCTAGGTCGCCGCTCATCGGGCTCTTGCAAGCCCGCCTCGCTTTGGGTGGCTGCGGCGCAGAAAAAGCTTCCCAAGGGGACCATCGTCTCCTATACGGCCCACTTCCAGGCGACGGTGCACCCTTGGAGGACCTCGCCCATGACAAACTGGAGTAAGACCAATGGCTGGCGAGATCCCTGATCTCCACGCCCAGGTTCGGACGGGGACAGGCAAGGGGGCCGCCCGTCAGGCTCGCCGCAACGGCGACGTACCTGGGATCGTATATGGTGGCGGCGTCGACCCGCTTCCGATCAACATCCCCTTCAACGATCTTCTGACCAAACTGCGGCGCGGGCGCTTTCTGTCGACGCTGTACAATATGAAGGTCAACGGCCACGATGACGTTCGAGTCATCTGCCGGAACGTGCAGCGCGATGTCGTGAAAGACCTGCCGACGCATGTCGACTTCATGCGGCTCAAGCGGACGACGAAGATCAACCTCTTCATCCCAGTCGTGGTCGAGGGCGAAGACGTGTCGCCCGGCCTCAAGCAGGGCGGCGTGCTGAACCTCGTGCGTCCGGAAGTTGAACTGATCGTGACCGCCGGGGACATCCCCGAAAGCGTGACCATCAGCGTGGCCGAAGCTGAGATTGGCGACAACATCACTATCTCGAACGTGTCTCTGCCCGACGGAACCAAGCCGACCATCGACCGTGATTTCGTGATAGCCACGATTTCCGCCCCGTCGGGTCTGGCAAGCTCGTCGTCTGAGGAGGACGAGGGCGAGGAAGAGGGCACCGAAGAGGCTGCAGAGGGCGACGCCGACGAAGCGTAGTCCCTCCAGAGCGCGCTGTTCTTCTTTTATGGCGCGCTCAGTCTTTTCTAGGGCCTAGCGCAGACGCTTAAGCGCCCTGCATTTAGGCGCCCTGCTGGGACCGGATCTGATACTTGCGATCATCGATTTACGACCTTGGGCCAGCTTCAAACCGCAGTGCTCCTTAACCATGCCCCATGACATTCAGGCTGGCCTACTGCTGCGACTTGAAGGATTCCTAGTGTGCGCCCATGCGTGTAGCGGATACTTGATTGGGGAAAAGGCAGCACAGAGTTCGCAGGTTGCCCGCTTTTTTCGCAATCGGCAGGCGACCGCCGGAATATCCGTTGGGGCTTGTCGGATGGGCTGAGGCGGTGCACCTCTACGATGGGGGCGATCCTAGCAGGTTGGCGGGATGGCACGCGTTCTAGTTTTTTCACCGGACATCGCCGAAGCGGCGCAGATCCGTCGGGTGCTGGCCCTGCAACAGGTGGGGCACGCGGTGTCGGCCTATGCCTTCCGTCGCCGCAATATGAACGAGGCGTTCACGCCGGATTGGCCGACCATTCTACTGGGCGAGACGCGAAACCACAGCTTTCTGACCCGGGGGGCGCAGATGGTGCGCGGCGTGGCGCAGGTCCTGCGGGCCCCGGATCTCGCGCGAGAGGCGGAAGTCTGGATCGCGCGCAACATCGACATGGCGCTGATCGGCCATGCCGCCCGGCGCCTGCTGGGGCTGGACGTGCCGATTGCGTATGAATGCCTGGACATCCACTCTCTCTTCACCCGAACCGATGCGGTGGGCCGCGGGATGCGCGCGGCCGAGCGGCGCGTGCTGCGCGACAGCGCGCTGCTGATCACCTCGTCGCCGGGGTTCGTACGGGAGTATTTCGGGCCGGTACAAGGCTATGACGGACCGGTCGTGCTGTTGGAGAACAAGCTTTGGCTCGAAGGGGCGGATTTGCAACGGCCCTCGCAGCGGCGGCGCGTAGGCGCGCCGTTGGTAATCGGCAGCGCCGGGTCGATCCGCTGTGCCCGCAGTCTTGATATTCTGACCGAGGCGGCGCGGCGTCTTGGCCCGAAGGTCGAGATTGCACTTCATGGCAATGCACATCGGCATGCGGTGCCGGAGTTCGATGCTCTGGTCGCGTCGCAGGACAACATCACCTGGCACGGTCCCTACGAATACCCGCAAGGTCTTGGGCCGGTTTATGCCGCGTGCGACCTCGTCTGGGCGCAGGATCTTTGGCAAACGGGGGGGAACTCGGACTGGTTGCTGCCGAACCGGATTTACGAGGCAAGCTGGCACGGTTGCCCGTCGGTTGCCGCGAGCGGGACCGAAACGGGGCGGCGGATCGAAGCGGACGGGCTGGGGTTCACGCTGCCCGAAGCCTCCGCGGATGCACTGGTCGCGCTGGTAGAGCGGTTGGATTCGGCAGAGATTGACCGTGTGTCGGACGCGCTTCTGGCGATGCCCGAGGCGCGGTTTCGGCAGTCGCCCGGTGAAGTGGCGGAGATTGTGGACCGGCTGCTAGCGCCGGATCTCGGACACCTTGTTGCGGGCCCAGCTGACAAAGCGGGGGCGAAGGCCGGGTGACGCAGCCAAGGGCGCGACCTGAAGGCGCCCGTCGACCACGCGCTGGCGGTAGTCTTCTTTATAGCGGGTTTTCCAATCGCCCGACGCCGAGAGCTTGGTCTGGCGGGTGGGCGTGAAGGTTTCGGGCGGCGTGCCGTCGGCAAGATCAACGCCCGTGGCAGCGCAGATCGCGGCTACGGCGGCTTCAGGGTCTTGCACCACATCTTCATAGATCAACCGAAGGGGAGACGCGCCGATCCCGGCGAAATAGGCGTCCCAGCCCGCGTTGCCCTCGCCGATAGCGCGGGCTTTGGCGTGGATGAGGTCGAAGTCGTAGATGGCGGGCTGACGCTCCGGCATGTCCGAGATCCAGGCACCGGTCTGTTGGGCACGCGCGAAGGATACCGCCTGCGCAACGAGGTCCCGTCGCACGAGCGGAATATAGTGGTAGGAAAGCGGATCCGGCTCTTCCCGGAGGAACGCGGGCAAGTGTTCAAAATGCAACTTTATCGCGAAAACTCCGTTCGGCCCGGTACGCACGGATTTGATGAAATCGAGCGTATCCGCCGCCCCACCCTCCTGCGCGCGCCGCATCCACATGCGCAAATTGCCGGGGTTCAGGTACTCTAAGGGATAGCCGAAACCGCCGGTGGCATGCAGTCGGTGACCCAGCATGTGACTGCCACACCGGGGGGTGGTGCAGAAGGCGATGCGGGTGGTGACGGGAGTTGGCGTAAAGTCGTAGGTCGGTTCGAATTGGCGGCCCCAAAGCCCGGTCGGCCTCGCGTCGTCACTTGGCATGCCTGTCGCCTCTGTTCATTGCCCACCCGCCGCGACAGTCGCGATTCGCGGTGGGTCTGTCCATCGCGAGGTTCCGAACAGGCGAAGGCCGGCAATTGCCGGCTGATATTCGCGCGGACTGCCGAAGCATTGAGCGCGGCTAAAAGCTGCCGAGAGATGGGCAATTCTCCGCGTTTCCTGAAATAGCCCCCATATCGCGCACAGTCAGCGCTTCAATGCCCGAATTGTCGCTATTCCCAATACGAATCAGACAATTAGGCGCCCTGCATGTGGTGATGGAGCGGCGGAATGGTGCCGAGATGCGCGTCCTTAACGATTTAATGCTGCACTTGCGAAGGCTTCGCTGCAATTGTCCACCGCGTGGGGGCGGGGTCCAGAAGGGATTGCGCTATGTCGGTGACAGACCAAGGGTCCGCGATCGAGTTACGTAATCGCGGTCGGGTATCGTTTTCCGAGTTCCGTCGAGGCCGTCGTGCCAAAGCGGGCAACCGAGCGGTTGGCGGGTGGATCAAACGGGCGATGGATGTGGCCGTCGCCATACTCATTCTGATCGGCCTCGCGCCTTTGTTCCTGATGGTGGCAACTGCACTGAAAGTGCTGTCGCCTGGACCGGTGTTCTACGGCCATGTCCGGATCGGGCACGGGCGGCGGGCCTTCCTGTGCTACAAATTCCGGACAATGTGCGTGGACGGCGACGCGGTGCTCAAGCGTCACCTGGAAGAAAATCCCTCGGCCCAGATCGAGTGGGACATTCACCGCAAGCTTCGGGATGACCCGCGTGTCACTCGCCTTGGACGTGTTTTACGCGAAACCAGCGTCGATGAGCTTCCGCAGCTTCTGAACGTCATCCGTGGCGATATGAGCCTCGTCGGTCCGCGCCCTGTCGTGAAGGACGAGTTGTCGCTGTATGGCCCATCCAAGCACCTTTATCTGTCGGCGCGGCCCGGGATCACCGGGCCCTGGCAAATCGGCGGGCGCAGCACTACGGAGTTCGCAGATCGCGTGGCGATGGACAGCGGCTATGTCACCGGGTGGAGCGTCGCAAAGGACATTCGCATCCTGCTGAAGACCGTGCCTGCGGTGGTCGGAGCCCGTGGCGCTTACTGACGGCGCACAACCCGACCCTGCCCCGTTTCGCCCGCAACTGTCCGCTGGACGGTCTCGGGCCGCGGTGGCCGGGGTCATGTGGTCGGCGGTGCACCTCGCGCTGCCGACACTGGTGTCGGCTGTGGTCTTCTTCACGGGCGCCTGGTTCCTCGCCCCGGCAGAGTTCGGGCTGTTCGGCCTCGCCGCCGGAATCGTGACCACCGTTATCGCAATCTCCCCCGTTGGCTTCGGCGAGGCACTCGTGCAGCGCCCGTCACTAGACCCGACGCATGTGGACACCGTCTTCGGCCTCACCTTCGGCTACGGCCTGCTGGCGTGGGCGGGGCTGTCGGCGCTGGCCGTGCCGTTGGCGTCCTGGATGGGGGAGCCCGCGCTCGCCGCCGTCATCCTCGTCCTGGGCGTCAAAATCCCGCTCGACCTCGCCGTCGCCGCGCCCTCGGCGCTGGTGGTGCGCGAGATGCAGTTCCGCGCCCTCGCCTTGCGCACACTTGTCAGCGCCGGGATCGGCGGCAGCGCGGCGCTGGCGATGCTGTTCCTCGGCCATGGCATCTGGGCGCTGGTGGCGAGCCAGATCATCGCCAGCCTCATCGTCCTTGCCATTACCCTGCGCGTCGCGCGCTGGTGGCCCAGCGGATGGCCCACGATGCGCGCCGCCCGGGCGCTGTTCCACTACGGCGCCTTCGCGTCGGGGGGCAAGATGCTCGCCTCGCTGCGGCTGGACCACATCCTGCTCGGCGCGTTCGGGGGAACGGCCCTGCTCGGCCTGTTCGTCCTCGCCCAGCGCATCCAGCAGATGCTGACGATGGTGCTGACCGGGGCGCTCGCGTCGGTCTCGCACAGCCTCCTGTCTTCCCTGCAATCGGATCGCGAAAAGATGCGCCGCGCGTTTTTCATCGCCTCCTTCGGCGCCGCCGCCGTGGGCCTTCCCGTCTTCGCAGGCGCCGCGCTCGTGGTCGACGATCTGATCCGCCTCGCACTCAGCGACCAGTGGGCCGAGGCGGCGACGGCGGCGCAATGGTTCTGCCTGCTGGGGCTCTTGTCCTGCATCGGCTCGGTGCAAAGCTCGCTGGTGAAGGCCAACGGGCGGGCGGATCACTGGTTTTACTACCTCCTGATCCAGCAGGTGACGACGCTCGCCGTGATCGTTGGGACATATCCTATGGGTCTCGACGTGATGATCGCGGCAATCGTCGTGAAGTCCTACCTCGTCTGGCCGATCTCCGTCTGGATGACCGGGCGCGCGCTAAAGATGCGCCCCCTGCGCTACCTGCAAAGCTTCGCCGCCCCCATCTCCGCAACCGCCGTCATGGCCATCGCCATCTGGGCGGTCACCGACATGACCCTGCCCATCGGCGTCCTGCTCCCACTACAAATCACTGCCGGAGCACTTGCCTACGCGCCAACCCTGTTCCTTCTCGCCCGGGGCCGGGTCACCGAACTCGGCACCCTCCTCCGCAAACAAAAAGGGCCGGAGACATGAAGCACTACTACTTCCGTGGAACGCCCCCGAATTTCGGGGACGAACTCAACGCCACGATGTGGACGACTCTTCTGCCGGATGGGCTGCTCGACGGTGACGAGTCCGAGATCTTCCTTGGCATCGGCTCAATCCTCCAGCACGACTTCCCGACCAAGGCGCGGAAGGTGGTGATGGGGTCGGGCTTTGGCGGCTATACCAAAAAACCCGACGTCCATGACGGCACCTGGGATGTGCGCTTTGTGCGCGGCCCGCAGACGGCGGAGGACCTTGGGCTGTCCCCCGACCTCGCCATCACCGACGCAGCCGTGCTGCTGCGCGCGACCGATCTGCCCGCACCAGCAGACGGGATCGGCGTCGCCTTCATGCCGCACTACGAAAGCGTCGAGCGCGGCAATTGGCGGCGCGTGTGTGAGGTGGCGGGCATCCACTACCTTGACCCGACGCAAGACCCAGCGCTTACGCTGGCCGAGATCCGGGGCGCTGATCTGGTGATCGCCGAGGCGATGCACGGGGCCATCGTGTCAGACGTCCTGCGGACTCCCTGGATCGGCGTGAAAACCATGCATCACGTGCACCGCTACAAGTGGTGGGATTGGGCGCGGTCGCTTCAAATCGACTACGCACCCGAGGTGCTGTTACCGTCCAACGCGCGCGAGGCCTGGGCCTTCTGGACCGGTCGCTGGGGCTCGGGCGCCCGGGCGCGGGCGGTGCTAGAGGGTGCCATGGCCGCGCCGGTGAACTGGGGGTTGGTGCACGCATCGGCGCGCAGCATGCGCAAGCTGGCGCGGTCGAAGCCGTCCCTCAGCGCTGACGCGCAGATCGAGGCGGCGACCGATCAGGCGCTGACCGCCGTGGACCGCTTCGTTCGGGACTATGCGGGGCCGTCTCAGTCGGTGGCGGTGTTAATTGCCGAAGCGCGGCGAGGGAGGCGACGATGGTCACGAACACTAGGACGGAACGGAGGCTGAACTGGAAGAAGATCGGCACCTCCCCCAGAGTCGTGACGAAAAGCATCACGGCGAGGCCGAAGAGCAGCGCGAAGATTCGGTCGCCCGTCTTCAGCACAACGCGCAGCGGCAGGATCAGCGCGGCGGCGACAAGGGCGGCCTGGAGGGCGGCGCCGACGATGCCGATTTCAACGGCGTTCGAGAGGTACGTGTTGTGAAAGTTGAATCCGCTCCGTGCATCGATCCCAAAGATCAGCCACAGCGCCTCGGCAGGCGCATGGCCCTTCAGCCAGAACGCCTGATAGCCGACCCCCAGCAGCGGACGCTCGGCAATGAAGTCGAGCGAGAGGCGCCAGAGCTCCGTCCGGCCTGTCAGCGTGATGTCCTTGCCGGTGACATCAAGGAAGGTCGACGCGACCTCATCCGCCGCCGACACAGCGAAGAGCGCTGCGAGCAGCGCCAAAACCCCGAGACCGGAGAGCAAAACAACGCGCCCCAGTGGGGGCAATCGGCGCAGGGCCAAAGCAGACAGAAGCGCGACGACGCCAATGGGCATCACGGCGAGCGCACTAACCGACTGCGTGCTAAGCACGATGATGGGGGCAACGCAGACCCCCAGCGCTGCGAACAGGCGCAGAACGCGCGAGGTCAGCGGATCAAGCAGAACGCCGAATGCCAGCACGCCAAACAGCGCCGCTGCCCCGGCCATGGCGTTTTTGCTGCCGTAGAGGCCAAGAAGCGACCCGTCGCCCCGGCTGGTTCCAAGTGCCACGCTGGCGAAGACCGCCGCGCCGAGTACGGCCCAAAGCGCTTGGACGAGGGTGCGCGCAGGCACACGGTGCGCCAGGGTGATGGCGATCACGAGCGTTGCCGACAGTTGCAGAGCAAAGCGAAACGTCTCGGGCGGCTGACGCGACCACAGCGTGCTGAGCGCGCAGAACAGCGGCAGGATCAGCAGCGGCCAGTGGCGCAGCAGGGCGAATACGTTGTCCGCCGGGCGCCACAGCACCAGCGCGATGCCCGCCAGCAGAAACAGCACGGCGGCGAGGGTCCCAAAGACCGGCACCGCAACGAGGCCCGCAATGCACGCCGCGCCCAGCGCCCGGTCGATCGCCGCATCGGACACCGACATTCGCCCGAACCGTATTGTCGTGTCAGTGATAGCCACGCCGCACCCTTCTGGTTGCTTCTGTTTGATCCAGCGAAATGCGGCATTTCAACGGCATCGAACAATTTTCCTCACCATCGGCGACGCACCGCCACGAGGCCATGATGATCAAAGTGTCCGTCATAATGCCCTTCCAATCCGGCGCGGCGTATCTGCGGCGGGCCATCGCCTCGGTCCTCGGGCAGGACTTGCGGGAGCTGGAGCTTCTGTTGGCCAACGATCAGGCCGACCCAGCCTGTTGCGCCGTCGCGCGGCAGTCGGCCGAGGTGTACAGCCGCGTGCGCCTTGTTTCTGCCGCCACCTCCGGCCCGGCTGCCGCCCGGAACGCGGCGGTGGATGCGGCACGGGGGGAGTGGATCGCCATCGTGGATGCCGACGATCTGATCCACCCGTTCCGCCTGCGGCGCCTGATTGACAGGGCAACCGAGTCGGGCGCTGACGGCATTGCCGACGACCTTATCTACTTCGGCGCCGAGCAGGGGAAGACGCTGATGATGCCCCTAGCGCTCAACGGCCCGGTCGCGCTGACTGCACCATTGCTGTTGTCGTCAGAGGTGAACGGGGCCCCGTTGGGGTATCTCAAGCCCATCGTGCGCCGCGATGCCTGGGGCGGGCTGCGCTATCGAGAGGACCTTCAGATTGGCGAGGATTTCGACCTGCTTCTGCGGCTTGCCCTGAACGGGGCCCGGCTGTTCGCCGTGCCCGAGGCAACGTATCTATACCGGCGGCACTCGGGCTCGACCTCGCACCGGCTGCACCCCGAACAGGCGGCGGCGATGATCGCGGCGCAGGACGACCTTGCGCGGGCGTGGCACGGTGATGCGCCGCTGCAAACGGGGTTCGCATTGCGGCGGGCGGCGCTGTCGCGTGAGATGCGGTTTGCGCAGTTGGTCGACGCGCTGAAGGCGCGGAATGTCCCGGTGGCGGCGCGGGCTGTAGCGGCGGACCTGACGTTGCTGCGCCCGCTGACCGCTGTCGCGGCGGGAAAGCTGGCTCCCGCGCGCGCCGGCGGCACATCGCCCTTGGATCTCACGCTGAACGACACGGATCCGGTGGCGCTTGCCGGAGCCGTGGCGAAGACAGTTCGGGGCACCGGTCGCGAGGGGCTGCAGGCGCTCGGCTACGCCACAAGCTGGCAAGCGGCAGAGTTGCAGGCCCCGGACGACGGCTGGACCGCAGCGGAACAGCAGGTGATCGCGGCGCTACCCGGCCCGGTCGGGGACCCTTCGCAGCCGGTTCAGGCGGGCTGGGTTCAGGTGCGTACGCCCACCTACAAACGTCCCGAAGCGTTGCGCCGTTGCCTGGAAAGCCTGATCGCACAGACGCATCAGGATTGGATCTGCGATGTCTTCGACGACGACCCCGAGGGCGCCGGGGCCACGGTCGTAGCCGACCTCGCCGATACGCGCATTCGGTACTGGCAGAACACGCCGCAGAACTTCGCCTCGCGCAACATCGACCAGTGCTTCTCAAAGGCAAACCCGAACCGGGCGGAGTGGTTCTGCGTTGTCGAGGACGACAACTTCCTGCTCCCCGGCTTCATGGAGGCCAACATCGCCGCCGCCCGGCAGGCCGACGTGCAGATCGTGTTCCGCAACCAGCTGATCGAATGGGACGCCGAAACGCCCGACGCTCGACTTTCGGAAAACGGGATCCTCGACCGCAAGTTCCGCGAGCGGACCTATTCGCCCGAACACTTCCGGCTGTCCCTCCTGGCCGATATCGGCGTCTCGAACGGGGGCCTCTTCTGGTCGCACCGGACGGTGTCCGACCTTGAGGTACACGTCCCCTGCTCGGCCACCTTGCAGGAATACTACCGGACCTTCGCTGTGGCCGAGCCGGTGTTTGTCGCGATGGAGCCGCTTGCGGTCTGGGCCGAGAACGGGTCTCAGACGACACGCGATCTTGGCGTCGGCTCGGCCCGGTTCTGGCGCGAGGTGTCCCTGAAGGCCTCTGTCGCGCGACTTCAGCGAATGGCGTGGCGGCAGGCGCCGCAGGAGCTGCGCGCGCAGTTTCTAAGCGACGAGGCCTTCGCCTACCCGACCGAGAAACGCGCGCGCGGTCTGGTGAAATCACTGTTGCAGCCGGGCGCCGGTCACGCCCTGCCGCTGCGAGAACGGGCGCGCCTGATGATGCGCGGCGCAGCCATACGGCTCATTGGGCGGCCCGAACCGGGCGTAACGCCGTTTCTAAGGGCACAATCCGCGTTTCACTGAGCGAAGCGTTAGTCCGAAGCTTCCGCAGAGGTAGACTTGGGCGCCGCCTTGGTGGAGCGCGCCCGACCGTCATACGTCCGCGCCTTACCGGACACTGCGGACGAAACCAGCAGCCAGACGAAATAGGCGACCTGCAGGGCAACGAGGGCGATGATGACGCGAACGGCGATCTCGGTGACGGCAAGGCCATTCAACAGGCCAACAACTGCGAGGATCGCGGTCGTCCCGAACACCACAAGCGCAAAAGGAACTAAGCGCATTTTCAGCAACCTTTACTACACGCCCCGAACCCGCCGATTGCTGGTATAGGCAATCGGTACGGCGGAAATATGCCTGCTGCGTGGCGTCGCGGTCAAGAAAACGCGAAAAAATGTGTAGAATTCACGCTGAGGTTGCCAAAGCGCCTCGTTGATCCAAATGCGCCCCATATTTTGGCAGGCTGCGCACGGACGTACGGGTCAGCACGACCCCAAGGACCTTGCGACGCAACTCCGGTTCTGCACTGAGGGCGCTTTGACTGACCCGGCGCGGTGTCCGGCCCCACAGCGTGCTAAGCACGACGTGGTCCAGCGCCGGAAGCAACAGCTTCACATCGGCGCTTTGACCAAGAGAGGGCAGGTCTAGGATAACTAAATCGTACTCCCGCCGCAGCACGGCCAGCACATCGAAGAACCGGTCCGCATGGGGGATGTCGTCGCCGGTGCGGGTCAGGATTTCCAACCCATTCTCGACGATGGTCCGCACCGCCTGGGATCGGGCGACGCGCCCGGCGACCACTTCGGCCAGGCCCGGCCCGGGCTTTCCGCCGATCCAAGTCGATAATCCTCCGCTGGGGCCGACGTCGATCAGAAGCGTGCGGCGCCCGGTGCGGGCGGCGGCGAGCGCGGTGTTCAACGCAAGCGTCGATGCGCCTTCGTTGGGGGTCACCGACGTGACGCCGAGGACGGTGCCTTGCCGGGGATCAGCCTCCAGCTCCGCCGAGGCGATGACGTTGCGTGCGACGGCCTCGGCGGTGGACCCGGACGGGGCCACCGGGGCAGTGAAGCGCTGATCGCGGCGCGCACGGGGCTTTTCGGCGGGCGCGTCCTCTGGCACCGGCTCGGGCACGTCGTCGCCACGGATTGAGACAAAGGGCGTCGGCGCGCGGGATGCCCGGGCTTTCGCAGGCGCCGAGGTGATGCGCAGCCGCTTGCGCCGAAGCACGGGCAAGTAGCCAAGCGGGCGTAGACCCAGCGCGTTGCGCACATCGTCACCGGTACGGAACCCGGTCTCGCGCAACTCTCGCAGCGTTGCGAGGCCAAGCCCGGCGAGCAACCCAAGCGCCAGCCCACCCGCAAGCAAAATCCACGCCTTCGGCAGGGCAGGCTGCCGGGGCGCTATCGCCTGCGACAGGATGCGCCCGTTGGCGACGGGGAAAGAGCCCTCAAGCTCGGTACGCTTATATTGCACCTCCAGCGTGCGGTAGAGCTCGTTCAGCGCGTCTGCCCGCTGCTCCCGCTCGCGCAGGCCCTGCTGGTCGAGGGCGCCGGTCTGCGCGCGGAACTCTTCTGCCTCTCGCGCGGCCTCGTTCGCGGCCCGTTGCAGGGTGGCAATCTGCTCGGTCATCCAGGCAGCCCGGCGGTTAGAGGCCGCGAGGTTCGCGTTCATACCGTCGTCGAGATACGCCGCAGCATAGGCATTGGGGATCGCAGCGGCGAGTTGCGCTTCGTGGGAGATATAGCTGATCTCAAGCGCAAAGCTGCGCCCCACACGGGTCAAGTCGGTGCGCGACCGCAGCGCCATGGCGGCGTTCAGGATGCGCGCCTGCTCTGCCGCATCGGGGTCAGCGGGCGAGGTCACTACGGGCGCATCCGCCCCTCCGAAGGTATCAGAAACCCACCCTTTCAGCCCATCGCGCAGCGTTCCGGCCAGAGAGCTTTCCGGAAACAGGAACGCGTCATTTTCATGCAGAGACAGGTCGGTGACAACGGCAGACGCCAGTTCCAACGAGTTCAGGATCTGCATCTCGTTCAGGATCGCCGTGTCGTCGCGCGACAGGGGCAGCGCACTGGAAATTTCCTGCGCCAGATCACTTTGCCGTTCGGTCACCAGCACCGTGGCACTGGCATAGTACTCCTTCGGGCTGGTCACATAATGCGCAACCCCGGCGGCCAGCCCCAGCAGCGCACACAGCGCCACAAGCGGCCCTTGCCGTTTCACGGCCAACCAAAGTTCCTCGAACGAGCCTTCCCGCTGTTCCGACGGGCGGCGCCCGACAGCATAGGCGGGATGAAGCGGCGTGATCTGCTCGGTCATGGGGCGGGCCTTTCGGTGTCGCCGTAAAGCGTGAGGCTGCGCGCGCCGACCAGCGCGGCCACGACCCCGACATGCAACGCCCCGCGCAACAGGGCGATGTTGCGGCGGGTGGGGCTGGGCAGCGCGAGCATGGCACTGGCACCGCAGTAGGTGGCCTTGGCCGCCGCCACAGCAATCTCGCGCAGGGGGGAGAACCCGGCCCGGGCGCGCAGCGTCTCGGCATGGGTCTGGCCCATGCGGAAGCGGCGCCGGGCGAGCCACGACAGGCGCGCGCGATCCTCGGGCACCGGCTCAAACACCGGGGCATCGGGGGCAAAGGCAAAGCGGGCACCGTTGGCATGCGCCTGTGAGAAAAAGCGCGTGTCCTCGCCGCCGCTACGACCCAGAGCGGGATCAAATCGCAGGTCACCGAAGGCCGCAGCCGACCGGTCGAACAGGACGTTGCAGGTGTAGCCGGTGCGGATCTCTCCTTCGACCTCCACGGGGTTAGTGGCGTGGGGCGACGTGCGTTGCATCCAACCCGGCGCAGCCTCAGCATAGGTCGAGACCACCGGCCCCAGCACCACATCCGCCCCCGTCCGCTGCCGTGTTTCCAGCAGCGTGGCGATCCAGTTCGGCGGCGCCGTTTCGTCGTCGTCTAGAAAGGCGATCAGGTCGGCCCGCGACGACTCAAGCGCCGCATTCCGCGCGACCGAGATATTCTGCCCCGCGCGATGGATATAGCGGACAGACCGCTCGGCCATGTCAGCCGCCCGCCAGACGCGGGTGCGGGAGCTTGGCGACGTATCGTTGTCGACCACAATGACGCGCATCTCGACGTCCTGTGGCAGAGCCTGCTCATAGATCGACCGCAGCGTTGCCGCGACGGACGGCCGCCGGAAGGTGCAGATGCAAACATCAACTCTCATGCCGCATGCCTCGCTCGTTGTGAGATGACTTGAACCCAGAACCCGACCGACCAGGCCGCATGCATCAGCATCGACACCGGTCCGGTCAGCGCCAGCAAGGGCCGCCGCCCCCGCCACGACAGCACGAGCCCCGCCGCAAGGCACACCCCGGCCCACAGCAGCGCCGGCAGCGCAAAGATGGGGAACAGAGGGCTTGCCAAACCCAGCGCGAGCGCCGGGGCGACCCCCGTCACCACGCATTGCCGCAGCCGTGGCCGTGTCCGGTGCTTCAGGATGTTCCGCGCTCGCCCGCGCCCATAGTTCATGTACTGCCGCGCAAGGCCCGCCAGCGTGCTGCGCGGGAAATACGTGATCTGCGTCCGCTCGGTCAGCCAGATGCTGTAACCTGCCTGCGAAAGACGGGTGTCAAGTTCGGCATCCTCGTTGTGACTGAAGGTCGGATCGTAGCCGCCGACCTCGCGGAACGCATCCAGCCGCATCAGCGCGTGATGCCCGTGATCGACAAAGCGCCCACCCGCCCCGGTCCGGTGGCCTGACCCACCATTCCCGATCCGCGCGTTCTGCGCATTGGCACTGATGGTCTGCAGCGGCTTGTCCCCCTTCGCGACCATCGACACGACAACGGACGCCGATCCGATCCGATCAGCCTCTGCAAGCAAGGTCGGAATGAAATCCAAAGGATAGGCCGCATGGGCATCCACCCGGATCAGATAGGCGTGGCCCTCACCATAAACCTCCACCGCCCGGTTGATCCCGGCACCCTGCAAACGCGCCGGATTGTCCAGCAGGTGGACGCCCGGAAGCGCGTCCACGACCTCTCTCGTGCCATCGGTGCTGCCGCCATCCGCGACCACGACGGTGCCGTCGAAGGGCAGCACAGCAGCCAGCATGCGATGCGCGAGCGCTTCGATATGCTCGATTTCGTTGAGGGTCGGGATCACAACCAGCGGGCGCAGGCGGTTTGCGTTCTGCACAGGCACTCGACTCCCCTTCTGAGGTCGATTTCGATGTACCCAAGCCCATCGAAAGGATGCCCTATTTCGCAGGTGCAGAAAAGCGTGGATATCCCGGGTGGCAAGAGTTCGCCGGGGCAGGTTTTTCACCGTGGACTCACACGCTGCATCGCGGAAAAACTGAAGCGGGGCGTCAGTTTGGGAGCCTGCCGGAATGCGGCCAGTCATTGCCATCCGCCCGGAGAGCCTCGCCCATATCCGGAACGTTGCCCGTTCGCTACAGCGGCAGATCTCACGCACACTCGAGCCCTGCGCGCTGTGCGAGTGCGACACCGTCGATGCCGCTGACGGCGACCTGGTTTTCGTCATCGGCGAACACTTTGCCCGCTTTCACCGCCGACCGGAACGGACCTATGTCTATTTCAACTTCTCGGTCGTCGAGGTACTCGGCAATCCGCTCGTCACAACGCCGTCGGGATGGCGGCAGGCGCGGTACAAGGCGTCGCTGATGCGCCGGAAGCTTGACCTGTTCGATGCCGTGCTTGACTACTACCCGCCTCAAACGCAGGTCCTGCAACGCAAGCTGCCCGTCCCGGTCTTCGGGTTTCCCGTCAGCGTGGATCCGGCGGACATCGACCCGGGTCCGACCGCCTATGACGTCTGCTTCGTCGGCGGTCTGAACCCTCGGCGCCGGGCGGTGCTTGACCGGCTTCAGGCAAGCGGCCTGACGGTGTCGCCCCACTCTGGCGTGACGCTTGAAGACGTGGCCGCCCGCTCACGCCTGACGCTGAACATCCACGCGCTGCGGTCGAACCATCTGGAGACACCCCGCCTAATCGGCGCGATCGCGACCGGTTCACCCGTCCTCACCGAGCGAAGCTATGGCATCGACACGCTCGTCCCGCCGGGTCTGATCCCCGTCGCCCCGACGCGCCGGTTGGCGCGGGATGCGATGCATATGTTGGCTCACCCGTCAGAGCTTGAGGCCCTGCGCCACCGGGTCACCGTGTGGTATCAGGATCGGTATTTGCCAGATTGCGCCACCGCATGGGATCGCCTGGCCGAGCACCTGACGGCGCTTCGGCAGCCTACAGGTGGTCGCTCCCCCACAATGCAGCCTGCGTCCGGTTCCGCACGCCCGTCTTGCGATAGATCGCCCGCAGGTGAACCTTCACCGTCGCTTCGCTGACCCCAAGCTCTTGCGCGATGGACTTGTTCTCCAAGCCCGCCCGCAGTCGGGCAAGGATCGCCACCTCCCGCTTCGTCAGCAGAGAGTACGCGTCGACCGATTGCTGCGTGTCGCGTCGGGTTGCGGTCTGATAAGGCACCGTGCCCATGCTCTGGCGCACTTCACCGGCGTCTCGCTCGTGGAAAATGCGAAACCCGAGGGCCACCAGCCGGATGGCCGACGTCAGGGTCTCGGCCGGATAATTGTCGGGGATGATCGCCGCCACCCGGCTGCCAAGCTCCCGCACCAGGCGCGACAGGGCCTCGGTCGCGCACAGGACGATCACCCTCGGACGCGCACCGCTGGTCTGGAAATGCTCTAGGGCAAGAGACGCATCGCTGCTGCGATCGGCGGCATGCAGCAGCACGACGGTCTCACTGTCCAATTCCGAAAGGTCAGCCGCGACTTCGCCACTGTGGACCGGACCCATCTTCAACTCTTCGCACGCTGCGACAAGCATTTGCCGCAAGAGCGCGCTCTTGCAAACGACTGCAACCGACACTCTGTATTCCCCCAACAAACCCAACCGCCCCCAGAAACGGCGCCGCATAATTGTGCAGAACGGCGGGCGATTGTTCCCAGCATATACCTTAATTGATAGTGCCCCAGAGGCCAGACAATATCTTAACGACAGGCCAGAACGGGCCGTAATCACACGTAAAACATGGTGCGGCAGCTTAACCCGACTTTGCGATTACGGCAGCACTTGCGACCAATTTCGCCTTCTACTTGTGCGAATCGGTAAACAATCCGGACAGGATTTGCCGAACTGGGGCCGCATCCGGAACACCGAAGGCGACCCAAGCGGTCAGCCGTGCGTCAGGCCCTCTGCAGTCATGACCTGCTTGATCTTTGCAAGATTGTCAGGCGCGCCGTCCGACAGTTTGCCTGCTTGCACCAGCAAAGCGATCACCCCTGCGGCGAGGGCAGACGCCGCGGACGTGCCCCCGAACAGGGTATAAAGCGACCCCCGATCAATGCCCGTGTCACTCTCCGGCGGGTCAATGTTCGACGAAGCGGCGTACCCGTAGCTGCCCCGCACATCGAGCGAAAGCGGTGCCCAGGGCGAAAACGTATTCGTCTTCCCGGGCGGGTAGTGCGGGGTGTAGTCAAAGTCCGAGCCCTCCCGCGTCGTGAAGTCGATGCTCGCCTTGCTCCGATCCAGCGCGAAGCTGTCATCACTGAACACAAACAGCAGACGGTTCTTCAGGTCGGTGCCATTGGTGTAAGCCGATGAAATTCCATCGAAGTTCATCGCGCCTACAATGATCGCCTGTTGATCCGCCGCGTGGGCATCATCCTCAAGCTGCGCGCTCGCCGGATAGGACACGCGGTCCGGGAAGGCCTCGTTCCCGGCGGCCAGCACAACATAGCACTTCTTGGAGATCGCCTTAAGAAGCGCATCGAACAGTTCCCCATCGGCAAACAGGCGCTCGTATTTTGCCTGATCCTCGTCCACCACGACTGTCGTGTCGCCCGGATCGTCGATCCGCGTGGCGCGCGACTTGGACAGCTGGATTGACGCTCGGTGCGCTATATCCGGCAATCCGCGCGGGATATAGATGACCTTCGCCCCCGACAGATAGGCCGCGATCAGCGCGTTGATACACGGCTTGATCTCATGGCTATACGGCGTCGCGTAGCTCAGGATCTGGCAGAACGGGTTTGCGCCATAATACGGCATCGCGCTGTAGAACGGGTGTTGCGGAGGGGGCGCGCTCGAGGGCCGTCCCCCGACGATGCCAGCCGCCGAGGTACCGTGTGCACCGAAGTACCGGGACGGATCCTCAAGCTCCAGCGTCTCGACGTCATTGATCACAGCCGTCGCTGCGGCTTTCACCTTGCCTTCAGGGTCGGCGGCGAGGGCCAGATCTTCAATCGCCGTCATTGCATCCGCGACGCTTGGCAACAGGAGGTTGGCCAACGCGAAGTTGTTCGGCAGTTCCGCCTTGAATGCGTCAACCTCGGCTGCCTGTGCACCAGTTCCGGCAGCAGCAGCCGTCGCCACCGCCTTCTCTTCCAACTTGGTAAGATCAATCAGCCCGTACGCCAGCCTCTTAAGCTGAGCGCATGCTTCAGCAACGATCTCTGACGCCTTCGCGCTGCCAGGCTGGACGCTGTCGAGCGCCTCTTTAACTGCCGCAATCAGGGGCGTGACCGGGTCATAGACCGCGCCGTTCAAGCGTGTCTGAAAGTCGATCTGCGGTGCCGCAAGAGCGTCCGAAATATTCGGATGACCCGTATCAATTCCGGTGTCGAGTATTGCGACTTTCACGGGTGCCCTGTTTTCCGCATCCTTCCACAACGGCGCCGCCCACCCATCAGTACCGGGCGAAATGAGCCCGGTCTTTTCAAGATGCCAGAGGTAGAACTGGTCTTTCTTTTGATCAGCCATGGGTCAGCTCCATTCCGTGAGAGCCGAGCGCATTAGGCGACGGCAAGAGTAAAAGAGATAAGGTGAAAAGAGCCGCGCCAATTCGCGTCCGACAAAGCTGTCAGACGCGTAGTGAATTCCCGCCATTTCGCGGTTTTCCGCAACCCGCTGCGCCACATAGAACAGCTCACTCGTCGCCGGGTTTTCCGGAATAAGGCGCGTCATGGTTTCCGCCACCGAAAACAATTGGAAACTGTGATTGGACGGATAGGAATCATGCGCCGGATTCCCCAGAAACGGGCGTAGCCACGTCGCAAATTGATTGGGCCGTGGACGGTCGAATTTCATCTTGTAGACGTATCCAACACGCTCCGTTATATCGAGAACCGTCTGGATC
>JBCCXY010000016.1:0-38120 GCA_039190895.1 Pseudomonadota bacterium
AAACACACCCATCGGTTTGAGCCCATCGACGTCCCTTACTGGAAATCCGCGCCACATATCCTGTCGGACGTGACCAGCCTAGGTCAGGCGCGATGGGACCCGGTCGCCCATGAGGACGCTGACTTCGACTGGATCACCGGCATGCGGACCATGACGACCGCAGGCGATGTGAACGTCCAGCAGGGCATGGCGGCGCATATCTACCTCGTGACGTCCTCCATGCAGGACGCTTATTTCTACTCTGCCGACAGCGAGCTTCTGATCGTGCCGCAGGAGGGCCGTTTGAGGTTCGCGACCGAGCTTGGTGTGATCGACATCGCCCCGCAGGAGATCGCCGTAATCCCCCGTGGCCTCGTTTACCGAGTCGAGGTGCTGGACGGGCCGTGCCGCGGCTTTGTTTGTGAAAACTATGGCCAGACATTCGACCTGCCTGACCGCGGCCCTATTGGCGCCAACTGCCTCGCCAACCCCCGCGATTTCAAAGCCCCCGTCGCCGCCTTCGAAGACCGCGACGCGCCCTCGACCGTCACCGTCAAATGGTGCGGCCAGTTTCACGAAACGAAGATCGGCCACAGCCCCCTCGACGTAGTCGCGTGGCACGGAAATTATGCGCCGATCAAATACGACCTCCGCGCCTACTGCCCCGTCGGCGCGATCCTGTTCGACCACCCCGACCCGTCGATCTTCACCGTCCTCACCGCCCCCAGCGGGCTGCCCGGCGTCGCAAACATCGACTTCGTCCTCTTCCGCGAACGCTGGCTGGTGGCCGAAGACACCTTCCGCCCGCCGTGGTACCACAAGAACGTCATGTCCGAGCTAATGGGCAACATCTATGGCCAGTACGACGCCAAGCCGCAGGGCTTCGTCCCGGGCGGGATCAGCCTGCACAACATGATGCTCCCCCACGGCCCCGACAAAGACGCGTTTGAGCGCGCCTCCAACGCCAACCTTGGCCCTGACAAGCTGGACCGCACTATGTCCTTCATGTTCGAAACCCGCTTCCCGCAGCACCTGACCGAATTCGCGGGCAAGGAAGCCCCCCTGCAGGACACCTACATCGACTGCTGGACGACGCTGGAGAAGAAATTCGACGGGACTCCAGGCAAGAAATGACACTGCGCCGCTCGTGGGTCGAAAGCGCCAACACGCCCGACACCGACTTCCCGCTCAATAACCTGCCCTATGGGTCCGTTGTGAAAGACGTTGCCCAGCATCTGGGCGAGGGCGCTTTCCCCCACTGCGCCGTCGCCATCGGCGACAGGATTCTCGACGTGACGACCATGGAGGCGGACGGCAAGATTTCAGTCTGTGACGGCATCGTCCTCGACATGGGCGACTGGACCAACTTCATGTCCCTCGGCCCCGAGGTCTGGCGCGCCTTCCGCGAGACGCTGACCGACATTTTCCGTGAAGGCAGCCCCCACCGCGCTCTGGCCGAGCCCTACCTGATGCCCCGTCAGGGCGCGACGCTCACCATGCCCTTCATCGTCGCCGAGTTCACCGACTTCTATGCCTCCCGCCACCACGCCACCAACGTCGGCACGATGTTTCGCGGGCCGGAAAACGCGTTGCCGCCCAACTGGTTGCACATCCCTATCGGCTACAACGGGCGCGCGTCCAGCGTCGTCATCAGCGGCACCGACATCATCCGTCCCCACGGTCAGATCAAGGGCCCCGACGACGCGGCACCCCGCTTCGCCCCCTCCGCACGCTTCGATTTCGAGCTAGAGCTCGGCGCCATCGTGGGCACCCCTTCCGACAGTCCTCTCACCGTCGATCAGGCCTTCGAGAACATCTTCGGCTACGTCCTCCTGAACGACTGGTCCGCCCGGGACATCCAGGCGTGGGAGTACCAGCCCCTCGGCCCCTTCCAGGCGAAAGCCACCGCGACGACCATCAGCCCGTGGATCGTCACCGCCGACGCACTCGGCCCATTCCGCACCCGCACACCAGAGCGCGAACTCGACCTCCTGCCGCACCTGCAAGACACCGGGCCCATGCTCTACGACATCGATCTTGAGGTGATGCTGCAAGACACCGTCATCACCCGCACCAACTATCGCGAGATGTACTACTCCTCTGCCCAACAACTCGCCCACCACAGTTCCAGCGGATGCCCTATGCGGGTGGGGGACCTGCTTGGATCGGGCACGATCTCGGGTCCCAACAAAGGCAGCCAGGGCGCCCTCTTGGAACTCGCCCGGGCTGGGAAAGAGCTGATCACACTTCGCAACGGTGACCAACGCAGCTTCCTCGAAGATGGCGACACCGTTACCTTGCGCGGCGCCGCCAATGGCGACGGCTATCGCATCGGCTTCGGCACCTGCTCCGGCCGCATTTTGCCTGCCCGCCCTCTCAAAGGAGACACACCTTGATCGAAACCGCATTCGGCGCCCGCACCGCCTTCACCGCGCCGCATCGGCAAGCCACCAAGGCGGGCGCCGACGTGCTGGAGGATGGCGGAAGCGCGATCGAAGCCATGGTCGCCGCCGCCGCCGTGATCGCCGTGGCGTATCCCCATATGACCGGGATCGGCGGCGACGGCTTCTGGCTGATCAAACGCAAGGGGCAACCTGCGTTCGGCATCTTCGCCTCCGGCCCCGCAGCGGGGCTCGCGACTCCAGACTGGTACGCCGCCCGCGGCCACACAGCAGCACTGCCCACGCGCGGCGGCGAAGCGGCGCTCACCGTCCCCGGAACCATTGGCGGATGGAAACTCGCGCTCGACCACTCCCGCCGGTTCCGCCCTCTGCATGACCTCCTTGCCCCCGCGATCCGGCTCGCCCGCAGCGGGATAGCCGTCACCCGCAACCAGTCCGAAACCACCGTCGAAAAGCTCGACACCCTCCGCGATGTCCCGGGCTTCGCTGACGCCTTCCTCGCAAACGGCGCTGCCCCCGAACCCGGCGCCCGCTTGGTCCAAGCCGCTCTGGGCGACACGCTTGAACGCCTCGCCACTGTGGGCCTCAACGACTACTACCAAGGGGAACTCGCCGCCACGCACGCCCGCTTTCTGGAGGCATCGGGCAGCCCACTTCGTCACGACGACTTCACCGGGTATGCAGCGCGTCGGGTCACGCCGCTGACCCTTCGCACGTCGCACGCCCAGCTCTCCAACATGATCCCGCCCACGCAGGGCCTGTCCTCCCTCGCCATCCTCGGTGTCTTCGACGCCCTCGGCGTGACCGAGGCGGAAGGCTTTGACCACTGGCATGGCCTCATCGAGGCGACCAAACAGGCCTTCCTCGTCCGCAACCGCGAACTCGGCGACGAGCGCGCCATGCGCACGCCCGCGCAAGACCTGCTGTCTGACGCGCATATCGCCGAAATGGCTGCCGCCATCGACCGTACCCGCGCAATGCCCTGGCCGCACGAACCGCATGAGGGTGACACCGTCTGGATGGGCGCAACCGACGCTGAAGGCACCGTGGTCAGCTTCATCCAGAGCGTGTTTTGGGAGTTCGGCTCCGGCCTCACCTGCCCCGAAACAGGCGTCTTCTTCCAGAACCGTGGGGCCGGTTTTTCCTTGGCGCCGGGCCCGAACCAGCTCACCCCGGGGCATTGCCCGTTCCATACGCTCAACCCCGCCCTGGCGGAGTTCCCCGACGGTCGTGTCATGGCCTACGGGACCATGGGCGGCGAGGGTCAGCCGCAAACGCAGGCCGCCATATTCAGCCGCTACGCCATGTTCAACCAACCCCTGCAAGAGGCGATCACCCGCCCGCGCTGGCTGTTGGGAAAGACCTGGGGCGACGACTCGACGAGCCTGAAGATCGAAGCCAACGCCGACCCCGCCCTCGTCGAGGCCCTTCGCAACGCAGGCCATATCGTCGAATCCATGCCCCCTTTCTCCAGCTCTGCCGGCCATGCCGGCGCCGTGGTCCTTCACTCCGACGGCCGAACCGAGGCGGCCAACGACCCAAGATCCGACGGCTGGGCCTATGCCGAATAACGTCAGACGATGCTCTTCTTGAAGTCCGACGGGCTAAGCCCTGAATACGCCTTGAAATTCCGGTTGAACGCACTGATGGAGGCATAGCCACACGCCCCCGCAATCTGGATCACCGACATCTCCCCCAGCGCCAAAAGCTTCACCGCCTGGATCATCCGGATCCTGGTGAGGGTTTGACCCCAGCTCTCCCCCAGCTCCGCCACGAACCGTCGCTGCATCGTGCGCTCTGACATCCCCGCTGCTTTCGCGACCGCCTCTGCCGCCAACGCCTCTTCAATATGCCGCTCGGTAAAGGCAATGGCCCGGGACAGGGCCGGATCGTCGCTGGAAGGCATGCAAACGTCGATGGCGTTGTCCATCAGCCCAGCGCAAGTCGCCAGCAGCGCCCGAAAGAATACCGCCGCCTCGGGCGGGTGCGGATCGTCCTTCCCCCAGGCGCGGCAGTGGTGCGTCATCTCTCGCGTCAACCGCGTCATCTGAAACGCCGTGGGCCGATCCGGCAGCCCCTGCGCCTTCCCCGGCTTCACAAGGATCGAGCAACTCGTCACCGGCCGGTCCAGCGTCACCCGCATCTCGGTGTCCGCAGGCACCCAGGCCGCAAAAGACGACGGCAAGCTCCATCGCTTGCCCTCCACCTCCACCTGAAGCGCCCCGGCCACCGCATGCAGCAGGTAATCACGGTCAAACCGCGCAACCAAAGGGGCGCGCGGCTCGATCTCCTGAAAGAAGCAATAGGCGTCCGGGAGGGCCTCGGTCATCCGCTAAGGGCTATCAACACTCGCGACCGTCGTCACCGGGGGACCAGCCATCAGCGGCATCAGCGCCGCGCCGAGCCCCGCGAAGACCTCGCTCTGGCGGTAGGCGTCAAAAGCCGCCATGCTCTGCCACTTCTGCACGATCGCAATCGTGTCGTCCGACCGATAGTGGGCATACCCTTCGCACCCCGACATGTCCCGCACACTCTCGGCCTGCGCCTCGATGGCATCAACGGCACTCTGTACCGCGTCGCTCCCAAACGTCGCCTCAACGGCTATGAGTTTCATCCGACACTCCCCTCAAAGCTGCTCGGCATTGCCGGTGGCTATTGTGAACACCTGCCCACGCGGCTCGCCCGACTTTGCGTCCATGATCATAAAACTGTCCGCCCCGCGCGAGATGCTGCTGCAACTGTCCTTGGGCCCGTTGTCCCAGTCCACGCAATAGCCCTCCGCTGCGAACTCCCACGTCCCGATCAGGGTGAGCCCCGCCGGTAACTTGGCCGTCGCGGCACCGTCCACGGCGAAATAGATCGGGGCAATCCCGCCCTCCGGCGCCCCCGGCACACCCGCAGGAAGGCTGACATAAAGCGTGTTCCCGGTGATCAGCGTCTTGAGTTGGTCCGGTCCAATCGGCTCGACTGCCAAAGCAGGCCCGGCCGCCATAAGTACCGCGAGTGAAAGGCAATGAAAGCGTCGCATGTGGTTCTCCTGTACTTGTCAGAACCAGCATCGCGCATGTCCGCGTGACGGTCTTGCGCCATCTCGCCAACAACGCGCCCCAAACCGCCAACCGCTAAGCTAGTCGCAAAGCTGAGCCAGCGAGAGCTATTGCTAACCAAACAATAGTTCGTTAATTCATGAATTATGGAAATAATCATTCCAAACCGCCTCGCAACGCTCGGCCACCCGCAACGGCTAGCCGTGTTCCGTCTGCTCATGCGGCGGTATCCGGACCGCGTTCCAGCCACAGAGCTCGCGCAAGCGCTAAAGCTCAAACCCAATACACTATCGACCTACGTGGCCGCCCTGCTGCAGGTGGGGTTGGTCACCCAGCAACGCGTCGGCACCTCGTTGCGTTACGCAATCGACATGAACGTGGCGCAGGAAACCTTTGACTACCTGCTCCGCGATTGCTGTCGCGGACGCCCCGAGATCTGCACTCCCATCGCCCAGCCTGCCCATGACAGAGACCGCGCCATGACTGATCCGAAGTACCGCGTTCTTTTCATATGCACCGGCAATTCCGCCCGGTCCATATTCGCCGAATCCATCCTACGAAGTGAGGCAGCGGACAGGTTTGTCGCCTACTCCGCCGGGACCAAACCACGATCAGAGCTCAACCCGTACGCGCTCGACGTGCTGGAGCAAAAGGGCCATGACACCTCCGTGCTGAATGCCAAGAACGTCTCCGTATACCAGGGCGCCGATGCACCAGTCTTCGATTTCGTCTTCACCGTCTGCAACCAGGCAGCCAATGAGGAATGTCCGGCGTGGACCGGCCAGCCTGTCAGCGCTCATTGGGGCATGCCGGACCCTGCGAAGGTCGACGGGACGGACGCCGAGAAAAGCCTAGCCTTTCAGCATGCATACGGCGCGTTGCTGAACCGGATCAAAGCCTTCGCTGCTTTGCCGATCGAGGCATTGGATCGCATCGCCTTGCAAAAGGCGGTCGATGACCTGGCCGCCCTTGGCGAAGGAGCGCCCGTTTGACCACCTACGCATTGAACGGCCTGGGTCGGATCGGAAAACTGGCCCTCAAACCTCTGCTCGAACGGGGCGTCAGGATTGCCTGGATCAACGACGCCATCGGCGACCCCGAGATGCACGCGCATCTGCTGGAATTCGACACGGTGCACGGTCGCTGGGACGCCGCGTTCTCTCACGATACCGACGGCGTTACGACTAATGAAACGCGCTTGCCCTTCATCGGAACGCGGGACATCGGTGACCTGCCGCTCGATGAGGTGGATGTGGTCATCGACTGCACCGGCGTCTTCAAGACCGAGGCGAAGCTTGCCCCATATTTCGAGGCTGGTGTGCAGAAGGTTGTAGTCTCTGCCCCGGTCAAGGACGGCGACGCCGCCAACATCGTATACGGCGTGAACCACGGCATCTACGAGGCCGAACGACACCGGATCGTGACAGCGGCAAGTTGTACGACGAACTGCCTCGCCCCGGTGGTAAAGGTCGTCCACGAAAACCTCGGGATCAAACACGGTTCGATCACGACGATCCACGACGTCACTAATACCCAGACCATCGTGGACCGGCCCGCAAAGGACCTGCGCCGGGCGCGGTCCGCGCTGAACTCCCTGATCCCGACCACCACCGGAAGCGCGACGGCGATCACGCTGATCTACCCGGAACTCACGGGCCGCCTGAACGGCCATGCCGTACGCGTGCCCCTCCTGAACGCGTCGCTAACCGATTGCGTCTTTGAGGTGGAACGCCACACGACCGCAGAAGAGGTCAACGCGCTCTTCAAGGCGGCGGCAGAAGGCGAACTGGCTGGAATTCTGGGATACGAGGAGCGCCCTCTGGTCTCCACCGACTACACCAACGATACCCGCTCCAGCGTTATCGATGCGCTCTCGACCATGGTTGTGAACGGAACCCAGGTGAAGGTCTATGCCTGGTATGACAACGAGGTGGGGTATGCCCACCGCCTGGTGGACGTGGCCTTCATGGTCGGAGCCTCGGTGTGACCGATACCTCCACGCGGCCCGAAGGGCTCTCAGCCTATATCGCTGTCACGGCGGCATATTGGGCCTTCATGCTCACAGACGGTGCGCTCAGGATGTTGGTGCTTTTGCACTTTCACACACTGGGCTTCAGCCCTGTGCAGCTGGCCTACCTCTTCGTGCTCTACGAGATCGCGGGCATGGTCACCAACCTCTGTGCAGGCTGGATTGCGGCGCGGTTTGGCCTGACCTCGACGCTCTATGCCGGCCTCTGCATTCAGGTCCTCGCGCTTCTGGCCCTCGCTCAACTCGACCCGGCTTGGGCCATCGGGGCCTCGGTCGTCTACGTGATGGTCGTGCAGGGGGCCAGCGGCGTCGCGAAAGACCTCGCCAAGATGTCCTCGAAATCCGCGGTGAAGCTCTTGGCACCGACGGAAGGAGGCGGGCTCTTTCGCTGGGTCGCGTTGCTCACCGGGTCGAAGAACGCGGTCAAGGGGCTGGGCTTCCTGCTGGGCGCCGCGTTGCTGGCGACCTTTGGCTTTGTCTGGGCCGTCCTTGGTATGGCCGCGATCTTGGCTGTCATCCTCCTGGCCGTCCTCATCGCGATGCCTCCGGGTCTGCCAAAGGGACGCAAGGGCGCAAAGTTCTCCGAGGTCTTCTCCAAATCGTCGAACGTCAACTGGCTGGCGGCGGCGCGGGTGTTCCTCTTTGGTGCGCGGGATGTCTGGTTCGTCGTCGGCATCCCGATCTATTTCTACAGCGTTCTGTCTGACGGCACCGTGGCCGGGAACCGTGCGGCGTTCTTCATGATCGGAACCTTCATGGCGGTCTGGGTGATCCTGTACGGACTGGTTCAGGCTTCAGCGCCGAAACTGCTCCGGGCCACGTCGCGGGATGAAGCAGAGTTGGTCGGCGCCGCAAAAGGCTGGGCCTGGTCCCTAGCGGCCATACCAGCTGCGTTGACGGTAGCCGCTTCAGCATCAGATGGCCCGCAAACATGGCTAACGACGGTCATGGTGGCTGGGCTACTCGTCTTCGGGGCGATCTTCGCCATCAACTCCGCGCTGCATTCCTACTTGATCCTGGCCTTCACCAAGGCAGAGCGCGTCACGATGGATGTAGGGTTCTACTACATGGCGAATGCGGGCGGTCGCTTGCTGGGGACGGTCCTGTCAGGTCTGACCTATCAGGCGGGGGGGCTGCCGCTCATGTTGGGGGCTGCGACACTCATGGTTTCCGCATCCGCCGTCGCCGCAGGGTTCCTGCGCAAAGGCTGATCTGCAATCCCGCTGAACCTCGCCTGCGCCGAGGAATAGTCCGCCATCCACTACCCGTCGAGGCCGCCTGGGTCGGACTTTCGGCGATTGCAGCCATGAAGAACACGTCCACTGCATCGAGCGCGACACACCAGCAGATGTGCGGATCTTGCCGCCACCTTGGACCCGTACCAATTCACAAGGCAGCAACCAGCGTCGGCATTGCGTCATAGGCACTCACGAGTTCGACGAAAGTCACACAAGACAGCGTATCACGTGTCTAATGAGGGATCACAGATGAACAAAAACGCCGTTCTTTTGATGTCACTGCTCGTCGCACTTTTGGCCTTTTACGCTTGGCATACGCCCCTCCGTGGTCCGTTGTCCGATGCCGAGGTCGATGCGTTCATGGCGACGCAAGCTGAGACTGTGGGCACCACCTGGGCCGATGAAGAAGAGTTCGAGGCGTTTCTTCGAAGCGACGACGGCCGTCCCTTCGTGATGATAAACCTTATGGAATACCGCGAAACGGCTGAATATCCCGAAGATTATCAGCCGGAGACTGACATGGCTGGAAAGGAAGCGGGAGTGCTTTACGGCCAAGCTGTGTTGCCACAACTCCTACTTCGAGGAAGCTACCCGGTGGCGCGGGCGACCCGGTACAACACAATAATCAACTCTGTGGGCGATACAGCGGGAGAATTCGAGTCGTTCGCCATGGTGCGCTACCGTAGCCGAAGAGACTTGATCGACATGCTGGCCAGCGATGCGTTCAGTGAGGCCAATCTCCACAAATGGGCGTCGCTCGAAAACACCCTGGTTGCGCCATCGAACAACAATGCGTCCTTCAAGTTTATTGGGTTCATCCCACTGTTTCTGATTGTCGGAATTGGCGTGCTACTAGGCAGGTTATTTCGCTAACAACGCGGAAACTGAAATCACCGGTAGCCCCGTGACCGCCCAATCTCAGGGGTTTTCATCGCAAGACGCATCAAGGAAGGTGCTTGGCTGGGGTGGTAGGATTCGAACCTACGATACACGGTACCAAAAACCGCTGCCTTACCACTTGGCTACACCCCAACGGCGCGCGCCTGCATACTCGGGCGCGCGCGGTCTCGCAAGAATGAAATCGCGCAAAAGCGGGCTGCTCTTCGAGCTCTTGCGAGCTCGCCTCGCTTCGGGTGGCGCAGGGTCGGACGTTACCCGATTGCGGCGGCGCGCACGTCGTCGGCGATCACGTCGATGTATTGCGCAAAGTTCTCCGAAAACATGCCGACCAGTTTCGCCGCCTGCGCATCATACGCAGTGCCGTCTTCCCACGTGCGACGGGGATCCAGCAGGATGTCCGGCACGCCCGCGACCGACACCGGAACTTCGAAGCCGAAATTCGCGTCCTTCCGGAACTGCGCATTGGCCAGCGACCCGTCCAGCGCCGCCGTCAACAACGCCCGCGTCGCCTTGATCGGCATCCGGCTGCCAGTGCCATACGCACCACCCGTCCACCCGGTGTTCACCAGCCAGCACGTGGCCCCATGTCGAGCGATCTTGGCGCGCAGAAGCTCACCATACACCTCGGGCCGCCGGGGCATGAAGGGCGCGCCAAAGCAGGTGGAGAATGTCGGCTCCGGCTCGGTCACGCCACGCTCGGTTCCCGCGACTTTCGACGTAAAGCCCGAAAGGAAATGGTACATCGCCTGCGCCGGGGTCAGTCTGGCGATGGGCGGCAGCACGCCAAAGGCGTCGCAGGTCAGCATGATCACGTTCTTCGGATGCCCGCCCAGACCACTTTCCGACGCATTCGAGATATAATGCATCGGATACGCGCAGCGCATGTTGGCGGTCAGGCTGTCGTCTTCGAAATCAAGCTCCAGCGTCTCGGGATCATATACCATGTTCTCGATAACGGTCCCGAACTTCTCGGTCGTGGCATAGATCTCTGGCTCGGCCTCCGCCGACAGCGAGATCGTCTTTGCATAGCACCCGCCCTCGAAGTTGAACGTCCCGCGATCCGACCAGCCGTGCTCGTCATCGCCGATCAGCACCCGGCCCGGGTCCGCCGACAGCGTCGTCTTGCCCGTACCCGACAGGCCAAAAAACACAGCCGTATCAACGGGGTTCCCGGGAGCGTGGTTGGCCGAGCAATGCATCGCCATCACGCCCTTCTCGGGCAGCAAATAGTTCAGCAGCGTGAACACGGACTTCTTGTTTTCACCCGCATATTCCGTGCCGCCGATCAGGATCAGCTTCCTCTCAAAGTTGATCGCGATCACCGTGTCCGAGCGGCAATTGTGGCGCTCGGGGTCAGCGCGGAACGACGGCGAGTTGATGACCGTGAACTCCGGCACAAAGCTGTCCAGATCCTCCCGATCCGGGCGGCGCAGCATCGTCCGGATGAACAGCGAATGCCACGCCCGCTCGGTCACGACCCGCACGTCGATCTGATAGGCCGGGTCCGCGCCGCCGTGCAAATCCTGCACAAACCAGTCCTTTCCGGCCATGTGCGCGACCATGTCTTCGTAAAGACGGTCAAAGCCCTCGGGAGACATGGCGCGGTTCGCCTCCCACCAAATGACATCTTCCACTTCGGGCGTGCGAACGACGTGTTTATCCTTCGGAGAGCGGCCCGTGAACTTTCCTGTTTCCACTAACAGTGTTCCGCCGCGCCCCAGGTTCCCTTCTTGTCGGCAAAGCGATTCTTGCATCAGCGCCGGCTCGGTCAGGTTATAATGCACCTCCCCAAGCCCTTGAATTCCTTGTGATTCAAGCGTCATCTCGGGGTTTACGCGGCCGGTTGGCATCAGATCTGGCTCCTCAATCAGATGCCCATGTCTTAACATCTTGATACCGCCAGAGAACCCCAAATGTTAGGACTAACGGAATGCGGCAGGATTGTCCGGTGGACAGGGATAATCCTGTATCGCGGGTGCCGCGTGTTGCGAAATACGCAATCGTGCCACCAGTCTGCCCCAGTTTAGCCATTCCTTGTTTGTTTTCAGGACACATGAGCCGTGCGGAACGAGTCCGATTCGCACATTGATGTTGAATCTGTGGGGCCTTGGGGGAACTATGCCGGAAAAACAAAGGCACACAGAGCAGAAAAAGGAACCTCAATAGATGTCGAGGATCGCTTTGGTGGACGACGACAGGAACATCCTGACGTCCGTCTCGATGACACTGGAGGCCGAGGGTTTCGAAGTAGAGACCTATAACGACGGCCAGGCCGCGCTTGACGCGTTCAACAAGAAACTGCCGGACATGGCGGTGTTTGATATCAAGATGCCCCGGATGGACGGGATGGATCTGCTGCAGCGGGTGCGTCAGAAGTCCGCGATGCCGGTGATCTTCCTCACGTCGAAGGACGATGAGATTGACGAGGTTCTGGGCCTGCGCATGGGCGCCGACGACTACGTCAAAAAGCCGTTCTCACAGCGCCTTCTGGTTGAACGCATCCGTGCATTGCTGCGCCGTCAGGAAGTCATGGATGGCGACGCCGTTGGTGAGGGCGAAACCGGCCAGATCCTCACGCGTGGGGAACTAACGATGGATCCGCTGCGCCACTCCGTGAAGTGGAAGGGTCTGGACGTCTCGCTGACTGTGACCGAATTTCTTCTGCTGCAGGCGCTGGCGCAGCGTCCGGGCTTCGTTAAGTCACGCGACCAGTTGATGGACGTCGCCTACGATGATCAGGTCTACGTCGACGACCGGACCATCGACAGCCACATCAAGCGTCTGCGCAAGAAGATGCGTATGGTGGACTCCGAGTTCTCGGCAATCGAGACGCTCTACGGCATCGGGTATCGCTACAACGAGGAGTGATCGCGAAAGCGACGGGGCAATGAACCAGGCGTCCTCAATAGAGGCGGACACCGCGGAGCCAGTACGGCGCCCTCGGCGACCTGACGTCGTCTTGGGGGAGGATTGGGTCGGCCCAGACGCCGCCACCGATACCGAACTTCGGGCAAGCCGCGAGAAACGCGGGCTCATTGCAATCAACCGGTCTCCGCTGGCGCGGAAGATCATTACGTTCAACCTCCTGGCGATCCTGATGCTGGTGGCCGGGGTGCTGTTTCTCAACCCGTTCCGGGACAGTCTTGTCTTCCAGCGCGAACGGGCCCTCGTCTCTGAGGCCGAGCTCATAGCCGAAGTGTTCGAGGTTCAACTGGGGGCGCGCGGCATCGCCCCCAGTCTGGCAGCCCCCCCAGCCACATTTCGGCCGGACGATAGCGAGGTCATCGTTCCACCGCCGCCCCCGTTCGACCCGGCTCAGACGTTACGCGGGCTGGAACTGACCAGCCCAATCGAGGTCTTCGTGTTCTCCCCCGGCGGGGACATGCTGGCCACGACCGTCGGGATGGACCGCGCCCCGGCCCCCGAAGTTGCGGGCCTTCAGCGGGATGAGCGCACGACGCTCATCACCGACTTCCTCAACGGCGCGTGGGAGACGCTGGCAAACCTCGTCGCCGATGTCGGCGAGGAAAGCGCGGACGTCGCCGGTCAACGCCAGGCCAGCGCCCTTGTCGAAGCCGCCCTCTTGGGTCCGACCCAGGTCCGCACCGGCCAGGATGTGGGTGGCAACACGATCTTCTCCGTCGCCACCCCCATCGTCGTCGATGGGGAAGCAGTTGGCGTCGTCGCCCTGACCTCGGCCAATGGCGAAATCGATCAGCTCGTCCGCAACGAGCGGGAGCAGGTGCTGCAGATGTTCGTCATCGCCATCCTCGTGTCCATCGGCCTCTCGCTCGTCCTCGCCTCCACCATCGCCAACCCCCTGTCCGACCTCGCCGCCGCCGCCGAAATTGGGCGCGACCGCAACTCCCGCAAGATGAGCCCCGCCCGCGTCCGCATCCCCGACCTGACCGCGCGCCCGGACGAAATCGGCCGCCTCTCCGGCGCCTTGCGCGGCATGGTCGCCGCCCTCTACGACCGCATCGACGCAAACGAACAGTTCGCCGCTGATGTCGCGCATGAAATCAAGAACCCGCTCGCCTCACTGCGGTCCGCCATCGGGTCGCTTCGGATCATCAAGAAGGACGAACAGCGCGGCAAACTCCTTGACGTGATCGAGCACGACGTCCGCCGCCTCGACCGCCTGGTGTCCGACATCTCGAACGCCTCCCGCCTCGATTCCGAGCTCGTGAAGGAAGAGGAAGAGACCTTTAACCTCCTGAAGATGGTGCGCGGCCTGACCGACCACCTCGGCGCCGAGGCGCAAGGGCAGGGGATTGAGTTCATCACCGACCTCCCCAGCGAAGCCATCGTCATCGACGGCCTCGAAAGCCGCCTCGCGCAGGTATTCGTCAACCTGATCACCAACGCCATCTCGTTCTGCGAAGACGGTGACGCCATCCGCGTCTGGGCCCGCAAACGCGACAACCGCGTCCTTGTTGTGGTCGAGGACACCGGCCCGGGCATCCCCGAAAGCGCCGTCACCAAGATCTTTAACCGCTTCTATTCCGAACGGCCCGCGAACCACTTCGGCAACAACTCGGGTCTCGGCCTCGCCATCTCAAAGCAGATCGTCGAGGCGCACGGCGGCGTCATCTGGGCCGAGAACATCCGCCCCACCGACGCCGACATCACGTCAGAGCCTCTCGGCGCCCGCTTCGTCGTCGGCCTCCCCGTCTGACATGCCCGGCGCCCCCGCCGCGCTGACCGATCTCCCCGAAAACGGCCTCGTCCACGGCTCAACCGTCGCCGTCGCAAACCGCGCGCTGCTGATCCTCGGCCCCTCCGGCTCTGGCAAATCCGGCCTCGCGCTGCAACTGATCGCCCTCGGCGCCCGCCTTGTCTCTGACGATCAGACCCGCCTCACCGCCGCCAACGGCCAGGTCATCGCCAGCGCCCCCGAGACCATCCTCGGCCAGATCGAAGCCCGCGGCCTCGGCATCCTGACAGTCTCCCCCGCGCCACCCACACCACTCGCCGCCGTCCTCGACCTCGCCCAGATCGAAACACACCGCCTTCCGGACCCGAAAACCGTCACCATCCTCGGCACAAAAGTCCCACTTCTTCACGAAGCCGCCACCGCCCATTTTCCTTCAGCGCTTTTCGTCTATCTCGGAGGCGAACGGAGTGCGTAATGACCGACCAGCCCCAGCCAGTCGCTCTCGTCACCGGCCCCTCAGGGGCGGGCCGCTCCACCGCGCTGCGCGCGCTTGAGGATTTCGGATTCGAGGTCATCGACAACCTGCCGTTGTCCCTCATGCCCCGCCTGCTCGATGGTCGCCCGACAGACCGCCCCCTCGCGCTCAGCATCGACGCCCGCAACCGTGACTTCGCGCCCGAGGCGCTGACCGCGACGCTCGACCAGCTCGCCTGCCACACGCCAAAGCTCCTCTACCTCGACTGCCGCCCCGACGTTCTGCTCCGCCGGTTCTCCGAAACCCGCCGCAGCCACCCCTATTCCGACGAAGGCGCGTTGCCCGACGCCATTGATCGCGAGCGAACCCTCCTGGAACCGCTCAAAGACCGCGCCGACATCATCCTCGACACCTCCGACATGTCCCCACACGAACTACGCGCTGCGCTGACCCGCTGGTTCGCGCCGACTGACAGCCCGCTCCTGCACATCTCCATCGACAGTTTCTCGTATAAGCGCGGATTGCCCCAGGACCTCGACACGGTCTTCGACGTCCGCTTCCTCGCCAACCCCCATTGGGAGCCTGATCTGCGTCCCCTCGACGGCCGCAACCCCCGCGTCGCCTCGCATGTGGAAGCAGACCCAAGGTTTCCCGCTTTCTTTTCAAGGGTCTCAGACCTTGTTTTGTCCCTCCTCCCGGCCTACCTCGCCGAAGGGAAGACGCATCTCGGCATCGGCTTCGGCTGCACCGGGGGGCGCCACAGATCGGTTGCCGTCGCGGAAAAGCTTGCAAAGACGCTTGCGGACGCCGGGTGGCAGGTGTCAATTCGGCACCGCGAACAGGACAAGGGTGAGGCGTCCTGATGGTTTTGGTGTTTGGGGTGGCCGCGTGATCGGCATTGTCATCGTAGCGCATGGGGGCCTCGCGCGGGAATACCGCCGGGCGGTCGAGCATGTGGTGGGTCATCAGACCGGAATCGTCGATGTCGCCATCGAGCCGGATGACAATCGCGCGGCCAAGGAACGGGAGATCTGCCTCGCCGCCGATACCGTCGACGCGGGGCGAGGGGTCGTCGTGGTCACCGACATGTTCGGCGGCTCGCCCTCGAACCTCTCGCTGATGGCCTGCAACCCGAAAGACCGCAAGATCCTCTACGGCGCGAACCTCCCCATGCTCATCAAGCTTGCCAAATCGCGCAACAAACCCCTGGCCGACGCGATCAGCGCCGCAAAGTCAGCCGGTCGAAAATACATCGACAGTTTCGACGGCGCCTGAAATAACCCCCCGCCATGGACAGTACCGTGCAGCGCACGCTGCAAATCGTGAACGAAAAGGGCCTGCACGCGCGCGCCTCGGCCAAACTGGTCGAGGTAGTGGAACGCTTCGACGCCCAGTGTGACGTGATGAAAGACGGCCTCACCGCCCAGGGCGACAGCATTATGGGCCTTCTGATGCTTGCGGCTTCCCGTGGAACGTCGATAGAGATACAAACATCCGGGCCGGAGGCTTTGGAACTGGCAGATGCCCTGCAGACGCTGGTTGCAGAGAAGTTCGGGGAAGAGATGTGAGGAGGGTCGGGCGTGGTTGACAGCACCCAAATTCGCCCCGCCGCCATGAGACGGCGCCGCCAGGGCCTGACGCAGGGCCCGAGGGAAGACGTTCTCGCCACCCAGGGCGACGGCAACCTGGCGGACCAGCCCTATGACGGGCGCCGCCTGTCCTATGCCAACACCTTCGAAGACCCGTTCCAGCGCCGCATCATCCAGGTGATGGAGCTGTTGACGGGTAAGATCCACCTCCTCCGCCGCATCCGCCGGTTCGAGGCGATGGGCGTCCCCTATGGCCAGGGCTTCTGGGATCAGGCGCTCGACGTCATGGGGATCGAACTGCAGACGCCGCTCGACGAAATCCGCCGCATCCCCGAAAAGGGCCCGCTGGTCATCACCGCGAACCACCCTCATGGGCTGGTCGACGGGATGCTGCTGGGCCTGCTGATCGGGAAGGTACGGCTCGACTACAAGATCCTGACGCGCTCGCTGCTGACGGGGGTGGGGGAGATCGACCAGTTCATGCTCCCCGTCCCCTTCGCCCACGAAGAAGACGCGCTGCAACAGAACCTCGACATGCGCAAAAAGGCGATGGCCCACCTGGGCGACGGCGGCTGCATCGTGCTGTTCCCGTCCGGCGTCGTGGCCTCATCCGACGACTGGTGGGGCCCGGCGATTGAGCGGGAGTGGAACCCCTTCACCGCCAAACTCATCCAACGCTCGGGTGCCGCCGTCGTGCCGATCCGCTTCCAGGGCCAAAACTCCCGCGCCTACCAGATCGCCAACCGCGTCTCCCCCACGATCCGCCAGGGCCTTCTGCTGCACGAAGTGCGCCACGCCCTCGACAAACCCCAACGCCCCGTGGTCGGCAACCCCGTCCCCGAAGCCGACATCCAGGCCTGGAAAGGCAACCCCCGAGGCTTCATGTCCTGGCTCCGCGACCACACCCTGGCGCTACAGCCGGGCTGAGTGATGCCGCTGGCGGATGCACCTGCGCCGCCGATATGGTCCTAGGATGATGGTCCGCTAAGAGCCCAAAGTGTCGAATGCTGCGCTACGCACATGAACGGCCGCCTCCGAGTAGGACGGGGACGTGTCGCTGTCTGCAACTATCTCGGATCAGGAAGGCTAAACCAGCTATTGCTTCCTTCAAGACCTGCCACGGCGGTATCGTGAGCTTCCTCGATCGTGTTTCGTTCGTCTGCCGAGAACACTCCATCGCCGTCGGCATCGGCGACCAGAAGGGCCGCAAATATAGGCGTTGTGAATTCCTCAAAATCCACCTGAAGGTTGGAGTCCGTATCCAATGCAGAGAAGAAGGGTGCCCCCCAAATTAACGTATCATTCAGTAACTGTTCGAGATCCTCGACCGGGCGATAACTGTCGCCGAGTGCCTCAATGTCTACATCAGGCGCAGCACCAACCCTGTCGCGAAGGGCGGCGGTTCTCTCTGCGATCAACTCTCTGAAGTGCTCTTCAACGGCAAAATGAGATCGCGTTTCCGCGAATACGGCGCTTGCCGAAACCCATATCCTTTGGGAAAGGCTCACTTCCAGCTCGCCTTGTGTCGCGACGCCATCTTGGTTCAGGTCATACCTAGCAAAGTCGCTGGACCCAGGATGGTTCTGACGTGCGACAAAAGACGTTATTATATCCAGAGTGTCGTCCGCGCTGACAACACCGTCCAGATTGCCTTGGATACGGAAGAAATACGATACGACCATTAGAGACGCAAAGTCGACGCTGGCTTCGTCCCTTAGAACGCCAGCGTCTTCAACGGCTCGACCGACATAGTAATCAACAGCCAGCTTGTAGGTTTGTTGAGCCTGAAGCACAGCTGGCCAAATCAACAACAAGAGCCAAAGTAAGTGTCTTGCAGCTAGGTTCAGCATCTGGACCATGAGTGTTTCTTGTCGCCAAAGCCTGTTTGCTTCTGGCGGTCTATTGATCCTATGTGTCATGAGTTGGGCAGCATGATACGTCCGAAGGCGACCATTGGAACACCGTAAGCATATGTCCGCTTCGTCCGCACAGCAGACATCTGTTACCGGACTTATCCCAGGCTCCCTGTCGGAAGACACATGTCGGCTTTGAGTCCACTGTGACGGATGCTTCATCTTGCTATTTGGGTGGCTCGATCCATTCAAGCGATCGTTTTAAGGGGCAAACCTTCCGCCAGAGCATTTGCGAAGCCTTCGAAAAGGGCATCGATCTCGTCATCGGGTCTCCCGCCCACCATTGCCCCGAAGAAATTCACCGAGAACGAGACGTGCATCACCGCCGAAAAGAGGAGGTCGATATCCACGTCTTGAGCGACGGCACCCATCTTTTGCAAGGCGGCAACTCTTTCGCGGAAGTTTGCATCCGCCTTGCCGTCTAGGTTCTCTGCGCCCTTCTTGCGAAACTCTGCATCTATGGCGGCACGACTGACGAGGAGGCGCACGACCTCTTCATCCTTCAAGTCATCCCGCAACTTGGCGTGAAGGTAGTGATAGATTTCTGCGCGGAGGGTGTCTTGCGGCGGGTATGGCAAGCCGCCTTCGCGTCGCGCGCTCACGAACTGGTCCGTGAGCGCCGAAAGCAATCCTTCTTTGCCGCCAAAATATCGACTGATCAAAGACAGGTTTGCTTGGGCAGTTTCGGCAATCTCACGTAATCCAGCGGCATCATACCCCCGCTGTGCAAACACCTTGCGCGCAGCATCCAGGATACGCGCCTCGGTCGCTGCGCGGTCCTTCACCGAGGCCGTAGCTTTTTTCTTCGGGTTCGCCGTCCGCATGTGAACAAGTGTTTACATTATGCGAGCGCCCCTGTAAAGAAAACGAATGTTTACATTGATCCGAATGATCAACGCCTTCCTGGACCATAGGTCCATTGGAGCAGGAGAATCCGACGTCATTGGTCCGGACTTGATGGCGGGCGTTCACAAGTCGAAAAAACACAACCCTCGCAACAGCGTCATCGAAATCACCGACGACACGTATCCGGGGCAAACGACCAAATGATCGGTTTGATGCGGGCGGCCATTTTTGAGGCAGTAACACTCCTCGCGCTGTTCTGCGTGGCCATGCCGCTGAAGTATTGGGCGGACCTGCCGCAAGCAGTGTCCTACATGGGCCCGCTCCACGGGCTCGCGTTCATGGTCTTCATGTGGTTCGTGATCCGGTCTTGGGCGGAAGGTTCGATCAGTGCTTTGGGTGCCCTACGCCTCTTCATCGGTGCATTCATTCCTTTCGGTGGCTTCATCAACGAACGCTGGCTGCGCCGCCAGTCAGAGGCGTAACGAGATGCTTTATGAACTCACTAAAGCCGCACACCTGTTGTCGCTCTTCGTATGGATTGGGGGCATGATTGCAGTCGCGGTCGCGTTGAGATTTCCAATGGGCACCCACTTGAAGCCGCTTAAGGCCTATGACCGGGCAGTGACGACCCCCGCAATGATCCTGGCTCTCGCATTTGGCATCCTTCTCGGTGTGCAGGGGGGCTGGTTCAGCTCGGCTTGGCTTGGAATGAAAATCCTGTTGGTGCTTGGTCTCTCCGGATTGCACGGCGCATTGGTCGGTAAGCTGCGGCGCACAATTTGGGAAGACGTCCGGGAGAGTGAGGCCAGTGGTCGTACCTTGATTCCGGTCGGGTTTGTACTGTTGTCGCTGATCGTGCTCTTGGTGACGATCAAACCTTACTGAACGAGACCTATTGCCTTCAGCACCAGAGCTGCACACCCTTGTGGACCACACGTCATGCTCCGCGACCACTCGTTGGCACTCCACACCAACTGACGGACGGTGGGCAGATTGCCCACCCTACACCTCCTGCAACCAACAGATCAGCTATGGGTAGGGTGGGCAATCTGCCCACCGCCCCCAAAGAACCCAACCGGTAGGGTGCGCTTCCAGCACATCGTCTATCAGCCAACGCGTAGGCCGGGGTTCACCCCGGCACACCGTCCAAAAACACCCTTCTCCAAATCATATAATATTTACAATAACTTACAAACGGTCCCCATGGGGACCGCCTCAAACCCCCTCATCCACTAGCACCTGAACCCCATCAATCCCCGCCGATCCCCGCCCAGACAGCGACGGCGTCTCCATGAAGAACTGATGGCAGTTGAACGGCTCCACCCCCGGCTCCGGCTGGGGCCGCTCGAACGTCCCATCCGGCCGCAGCACCCAGCTCTGAGAGGTATCCCTCAGGTTCGCCGCCATGATCTGACCCATGATCTGCCGCTTCACCGTGGCGTTCGTGATCTCCACCAGCGTCTCGACCCGCCGATTCAGGTTACGCCCCATCCAGTCAGCGCTGGAGATATAAACCCGCGACGCCGCCGACGGCAGCCCTTTCCCGCCGCCAAAGCAGACGATCCGCGAGTGCTCCAGAAACCGGCCCACGATGGACTTCACCCGGATGTTCTCCGACAGCCCCTTGATCCCCGGACGAAGCCCACAGATCCCGCGGATCATCAGGTTGATCTTCACCCCGGCCTGACTGGCGAGGTACAGCGCGTCAATTACGTCCTCATCGATCAACGCGTTCATCTTCGCCCAGATCTCCGCCGGCCGCCCGTCCAGCGCATGCTCCGCCTCCTCGGCGATATGCTCCAACAGCGTCGCCTTCAGCGTCAGGGGAGAAATCGACAGGTTCTCCAGCTTCGCGGGCTGCGCGTAGCCCGACAGATAGTTGAACACCCGCGTCGCATCCCGCCCCAGCGCCGCATCGCAGGTGAAGAAGGACAGGTCCGTGTACACCCGCGCCGTGATCGGGTGGTAGTTGCCCGTGCCGTAGTGGGTGTACGTCACCAACTCCCCCCCCTCGCGCCGCACCACGGTCGAGATCTTGGCGTGCGTTTTGTAGTTGATGAACCCGTAGACAACATGCGCCCCCGCCCGCTCCAGCCGCCGCGACTGGCGGATGTTGGCGGCCTCGTCGAAGCGGGCCTTGAGTTCCACGAGGGCGGTTACGGACTTCCCGTCCTCTGCCGCCTCGCAGAGGGCCTCGACGATTGGACTGTCTTTTGACGTTCGATAGAGCGTCTGCTTGATCGCCACGACGTTCGGATCCGTCGCCGCCTGGTTGAGGAAGCGAACGACCATGTCGAACGTCTCGTAGGGGTGATGCAGCAGCATGTCCTTCTGTCGGATCGCCGCGAACATGTCGCCCTCATAGTCCTGCACTCGCTCGGGAACGCGGGGTGTAAAGGTGGGCCACAAAAGGTCGGGGCGGTCGTCGAGCACCAGCTCCGCCAATGAGGCTATGCCGATGAGCCCGTCGATCTCAATGACCTCGTGATCGCCCACCATCAACTGATCCTGCACCACCTTGCGCAGCGCTTCTGGGGCGCCGACGGAGATGCTCATGCGGATCACCTCACCCCGCCGGCGCCGCTTGAGCGCGACCTCGAACTCCCGGACGAGGTCTTCCGCCTCGTCCTCGACCTCCAGGTCGCTGTCACGAAGGACGCCAAAGGTGCACTGACCCTGCAGCGCATAGCCGGGGAACAGGGTGTCGAGGTGAAGGATCAGCAAATCCTCAAGCTTCAGGAATCGCCGTTGGCCGTCCTCCGAGGGCAGGGGAACGAAGCGGTCGATCTGCGCCGGGATCGGCAGCAGCGCCTGCAATACGCGTCCGTCGGACTTGCGCTGAAGCTCCAGCGCGAGGCTGAGGCCGCCGTTTGCAATAAACGGGAACGGGTGCGCTGGGTCGATGGCCAACGGCGACAGGATCGGGAAGACCTGGCGCAGGAACACGTCGGCGAGGTGCGTGATGTCCGCGTTACCGAGCCGGGCAGGGTCGAGGACAATGATGCCTGCCGCCTCCATCTCGGTGCGGAGGATGGCCCATGTCTTGGACTGCTCAGCGATCAGAGCGCGCGCGTCCTTCTCGATCAGAACCAGTTGCTCCGCTGGGGTCCGGCCATCGGCGGCAGGTGTCGTATTCCCCGCGTTGGCAAGCTCGCGCAGGCCTGCAACGCGGACGGTATAGAACTCGTCGAGGTTCGAGGCTGAGATCGACACAAACCGCAGCCGCTCCAGCAGCGGGACGCGGGGGTTCGTCGCCTCTTCCAGCACGCGCCAGTTGAACTTTAGCCAGCTGATCTCGCGATTAAAGAACCGTGCGGGCCCGGACATGTCCTCGTCGACAGTCGTGGCCGCAGGGAAGGGGGCCGTCAGGAAATCCGTTTCAAGCATGCCCCATTATCCCCGCGGAGGGGAAAGCGAGTCCAGCACCTCTCGCGCAAGCGCCCGAGTGACGGGGCGGCCCTTTGCCAGAGCGGCGGAATCTAGTGCCTCGACGGCCCGGCTCGCCGCGTCGAAGGAGCGTTCGATGCGCGCAAGGAGCCAGTCAATCAGGTCGGGTGTAACTGTGACCTGCCTGTCGGCGAACTGCTTCAGGATCACGGCTTGCAACAGCGTGTCGTCCGGTGCGTCTAGCCGAGCCACCGAGGCGGCAGAGACCCGGCTGAGCAAGTCTGGCAATGCCAGCCTCCAATCGCGGGGCGCCGCCCGAGCCGTTAGCAATAGCGCACCGCTCGCTTCGGCCAACGCATTGTGCAGATGGAACAGTGCCCGCTCGTCAAGCTCGCCCCTGTCAGCATCCTCGGCGACCACGTGCCCAGCTTTTGCGAGGGCGGGAACCGCCTCGGTCGTCACGGCATCCGCCGCAGTCAGGACCCCACCCGTCATCTGCACCCAGACATGCGCAAGGTGCGTCTTGCCGGAGCCCTTGGGACCGGTCAGCACCATCTTTCCCAACGGCCACTCCTGCCACGCTTCAAGCGCGGCCACGGCCGTCGCGTTGGACGGGGCCACGAAGAAATCCTCACGTCCGCGGGCTTCGCGAACGGGCAGATCGAAGGTCAGTTGGCTCATTCGTCGTCCTGAAGGCTTTCCAGCCCGCGGTAGAGCTTACTGCGGGTGTACTGCACAAGGAAGAACCGTACGATCACACCAAGGGCCGCCGCTGCGGGGACGGCCACGAGCAGACCCACGAAGCCGAACAGCGTGCCGAAGACGGACAGCGCGAGGATCAGGGTTACCGGATGCAGCCCAACGGAGGAACCGACGAGCTTTGGCGTCAGAAAATTGCCTTCAAGGAACTGCCCGGATTGGAAGATCGCGACGACGACAATGATCCATACCCAGTCGCCCCAGAACTGGAACAGCGCCAGACCAACCGCCAAAACGCCCCCAACCAGCGCCCCGACATAGGGGATAAACGTCAGCGCGCCCGCTATGGCGCCGACCACCAGACCAAAGTTCAGACCCACGGCAACGAGGGCGATGGCATAGTAGACCCCGAGGATCATGCAAACCGTGCCCTGACCGCGCAGGAATCCGGCCATCGTGTTATCGATGTCCTTGGCGATCTGACGGATCACCGGCGCATGATCGCGCGGCAGAAGTCCATCGACCTGTGCCACAAGCCGGTCCCAGTCGAGCAGCAGGTAGAACGTGATCACCGGCACGAGCACGATCAGTACCAACACGTTTACAAGGCTCAACGCCCCGGACAGCACCTGCTCGATCAACTCGGCCCCACGGGCGCGCAGGGTCTCAACGAAGCCCGACAGTGACTTGCCCAGCGTCGAGTCCGGCTCCAGCATTGTTGGAAAGCGATCCCCCCAGAACTGTTGCAGCGACTGGAACAGCGTCGGGGCCATACGGATAAGCTCCGCCCCCTGCTGGATCATCAGCGGGATTACGACGACTGCGGCGAGCACAAAGAGCAGGATTGCGAAGAACGTGATCGTCACGGTCGCCATGATCCGCGAGAACCCGATTTTCTCAAGCCGATCCGCAACCGGATCAAGCAGATAGGCAATGCCGGCGCCGAGGATGAACGGCATGAGGACGTTGCCCAGATACCAAAGCACAACGACAAAAACGACTGCCGCAATGCTCCAGTAAGTCAGTTGTTCCCGAACGGGGAGTGCCATCCCGAGCCTCCTTCAGCCATCGGTGTCGCCGATGCCAGGGCCGGGTGCAAGGGGCAGGTCAGCCGGGCCGCGAAAATCCTCGCAGCCCGGTCAAGGGCATTAGTGACAGGCGGGGCGCGTGCCCGGCAGCAGGACCTTGTCGATCACGTGGATGACGCCGTTGTCCGCCTTTATGTCGGCGATAACAACGTTGGCGACATCGCCCGAACCATCGGCAATGCTCACGCCTGCACCCGATGCCGTGATACACAGACGCTCACTTTCCAGGATCGGCTTGAAGTAGTTCGAACCGCTCGGAAAATCCGAAGCGGCGAGGCGGCGGTCATCGACATGGTACAGCAGGACGTTGGTCAGCTGGCCCTTGTTCTCTTCCTGCAGCAGCGTTTCGACCGTGCCCTCGGGCAGTGCGGCGAACGCATCATTGACCGGAGCGTATACGGTGAACGGGCCGGGGCCCGCCAGCGTGTCGGCCAAGCCGGCGGCGGTGACGGCAGCGACAAGCGTCGAGAAGCGGTCGTCGCCCGCAGCGATGTCGACGATGCTTTGCGCCTGAGCCGCCGTTCCAACGGTTACGCCAACGACGGCCGCCGCAGCGGTCTTGAGAAGAGCTTTCATAACATTTACCTCGGTTGTTTCAGGGAGTGTGAATTTTGCACACACATCAACTACGGACTCGCCGGGCGATCGGTTCACTTTTAGCCGTCTTGCCGCCCCAACAGTGGTGACGTATCCCGACGGCACAATGCCGACCGATGGAGCCACCGCAATGCGTCTCACCCGCTATTTTCTGCCTGTCCTGAAAGAGACGCCCGCCGACGCGCAAATCGTGAGCCATCGCCTGATGCTGCGCGCCGGGATGATCCGGCAGGCCACGGCGGGGATCTATCAGTGGCTGCCGCTGGGCTACCGCGTGCTGCGCCGGATTGAGCAGATCGTGCATGAAGAGCAGCAACGCGCCGGGCACATCCCGCTGCTGATGCCTACGCTACAGTCGGCAGATCTTTGGAGGGAGAGCGGACGCTACGACGCCTACGGGCCTGAGATGCTGCGCATTCGCGACCGGCATGATCGCGACATGCTTTACGGTCCGACGAACGAAGAGATGATCACCGACATCTTCCGCAGCTACGTCAATTCATACAAGGACATGCCGCTGACCCTCTACCACATCCAATGGAAGTTCCGGGACGAGGTCCGCCCTCGGTTCGGCGTCATGCGGGGGCGCGAGTTCCTGATGAAGGACGGCTACAATTTCGATGTCTCCAAAGAGGCCGCACTGCACGCCTACAACCGCCACCTCGTCAGCTACTTGCGCACCTATGAACGCATGGGCCTCCAGGCGATCCCGATGCGGGCGGATTCCGGGCCCATTGGCGGCGACTACACGCACGAATTCCTCGTGCTCGCGTCCACCGGCGAGTCCGAGGTATTCTATGACAGCGAGGTCACCGACCTGACCTTTGGCGACCGCGAAATCGACTATGACGACTGGGATCAGTGCCAGAGCGTACTGGAAGAATTCACCTCCCGCTACGCCCGCACCGACGAGACCCACGACGATGCCGTGTTCAACCAGATCCCCGAAGACCGTCGCCGCAGCGCGCGCGGGATCGAGGTGGGGCAGATCTTCTACTTCGGCACCGAGTATTCCGAGAAAATGGACGTCTACGTTGACGACGGGCAGGGCGGTCGGGTGCGACCGCACATGGGCTCTCACGGCATCGGCGTCTCGCGCCTACTTGGGGCGATCATCGAGGCGAGCCACGACGACAACGGCATCATCTGGCCCGAGGGCGTGACTCCGTTCCACTGCGGGATCGTCAACCTTCGCCAGGGCGACAGCGCGGCGGACGCGGCCTGCGATGGGCTCTACAAGGCGCTGCAGGCGAAGGGGCTGGAACCGCTCTACGACGACCGCGACGAACGCGCGGGCGGCAAGTTTGCGACGATGGACCTGATCGGCCTGCCGTGGCGGATCACTGTCGGCCCACGAGGGCTGGACAAGGGCGTGGTCGAGGTCACCTCGCGCCGCACCGGCGAAAGCGAAGAACTGTCGCCAGACGCCGCCGTCGACCGCATCGCTGGGATCTATGCCGACGTTCTTTAGATGCTTCCGGTCATTCGCATCATCACCGGCCTCGCGCTGCTGGGCGGCGTCATCGCTTTCGGCGTCATGCTGCGCTCACCTTGGGTGATCGTGCCACTTACTCTGATCTTCACCGTGTGCTTCGGTCTAGGACGCTGGCGGGCGTGGCGTGAGGCAGCCAGCAACGGCGCATTGGGACGCGCCATGGCCGGACAGGCTGGCACGCTTCTGGTGCAGGGTATCCTCGTGTCGATCCTCTACATCCTTGGCCGCGGCATTGCCGCGATGACATGGGGCGGGGATGTCACCCGGTACGAGCCTCTGGATACCCGCTTGCTGCTCGCCTTCGCCGTGGTCGCCATCGGCCTCGGGGTCACAACGGCGGCGTTGGAGGCAAGGGTGCCCGCCCACCACCACCTCATGCCCAAGGCTCAATCAGCGGAGGGTGATGCAGTGCCCGCAAGTGACTCCCAGTTCGAACTGGTCTTCGAGGATGGCCCAATCACCGAAGAGACCTTTTGGAACGTTCACCACTATCGCCACTACACCAACACCCCGGACACAGAGCGGACGCTTGACCCGAGCCGGGCCTTCCTCTCGGACGAGCAGATCTCGGGCGAGGAAGCCCGGCTGAACATCAAGCTGCCCGCGCGCCTCCGCCGCCTATATGCACTGCAAAACGGCGGCAGCCTTATGGACCTTTGGGTTCCCGCACGCGATCTGGACGCGCCTGGGGTTAGCAATGGATGGGCAGCGGTGTTCAGCGGCTACAACGACCTGACTCCTCTGACCGACTTGTCACCGCTGAAAGAGCACATCGAAGCTTACGCGTATTTCGAGGATGAGCCGCACCAGTTCCCGAAAGGGGCGGACAGGATGATCCCGCTCGCGCGCTGGTACGACGAGACCCTGTTTCTCGACTATCGCGACCGGGATGAGCCCCGCGTGGGGTTCGGCGAAATCGTGGGCGACGACCTCCGAACCGGAGATTGGGAAGCCAACGCCCTGTGGTGGGACAGCTTCGACGCCTTCTTTGCAGAGCTTCGTCGTGGAGATCTCGAATAATCTGACGTTCCAGAGCCGACGGTAGACGGTCTGAAACCGACGTCCATGACGCGGATAGGACAGATTTATCCACAGTATCAAAGCTGGATGAGGGCAGCTGGCTAGAGGAGAGCCATGGCCACCTTAATTTGGCGCATCGCGCTGGTCGAGCGGACGATCGGCGCATCACGGGGCCTCGCGGCACGGGGGCGTCCTGGCGCGGCGTAAGACCGCCGCCAGACCAAAAACCCTCGCAAGGACCCTCGCCATGAATGAAATCCGCGCCCGTCGTGCCGGCGGAAGAGCCGCTCGCGTCAGCCTACGCGCTGCCCCGCTGGAAGAGGCAAAGCGCCCCGTTCGCCCCGGTATGACCGGCGGCACCTACCGCCCCCTCACAGACGCCGATTTGGCCCGCATTCATGCCGCCGCGTTGCAGGCGTTGGAAGAGATAGGGCTCGCCGACGCGCCACCCTCGGGGATCGAGGCGATGACCGCCGCAGGAGCGATCTTGGGCGACGACGGCCGCCTCCGCTATCCCCGCGCCTTGGTGGAGGACATGCTCGGCAAGGCCGCCCGAGGCATCACCCTGCGCGGGCGCGACCCGGCGCATGATCTGACGCTGGAGGGTGCGCGAGTCCATTTCGGCACGGCCGGGGCCGCGGTGCATCTTGTGGACGCCGAGACAGGGACGTATCGGGACTGTACGCTGGAAGACCTCCACCATGCGGCGCGGATCGCGGACCGGCTGGACAACATCCACTTTGTTCAGCGTCCCATGGTGGCTCGCGATGTCACGGACAACCGTGAGCTCGATATCAACACCATCTACGCCTGCGTTGCGGGCACGCTGAAGCATGTGGGCACCTCGTTCGTGGAGCCGGACTTTGTGCCTGATTGTGTGGAGCTTCTGCACATGATCGCGGGCGGGAAAGAGGCGTGGCGGGCGCGGCCGTTTGTGTCGAACACCAACTGTTTTGTCGTGCCGCCCATGAAGTTCGCTACGGAAAGCTGTCAGGTGATGGAGTTGTGCATTCGCGCGGGCCTGCCGATCCTGTTGCTGTCCGCCGGGCAGGCGGGGGCGACGGCCCCGGCGCCCATCGCTGGAGCTATTGTGCAGGCGGTGGCGGAGTGTTTGGCGGGCGTCGTCTATGTCAACTCCATCGCGCCGGGGCATCCGGCGATCTTTGGGACGTGGCCGTTCGTATCCGATCTTCGGACCGGCGCGATGTCGGGGGGGTCGGGGGAGCAGGCTTTGCTGACGGCGGGGTGTGCTCAGATGGCGCAATTCTACGGTCTGCCCGGCGGCGCGGCGGCGGGGATTGGGGATGCGAAGCTGCCCGACATGCAGGCGGGGTGGGAGCAGGCGATGTCGAACGTTATGGCCGGGCTCTCGGGGCTCAATATGGTCTATGAGGCAGCGGGTATGCATGCGTCGCTGCTGGGGTTCTGCCTCGATAGCCTTGTGCTGGGGGATGATCTGCTGGGGCAGGCGCTGCGGTGTGTGCGGGGGATTGAGGTGACCGACGACACGCTGAGTATCGAGACGATGCGCGACACCTGTATCGGGGGGCCGGGGCATTACCTGGGGCATGCGCAGACGCTGGGGCTGATGCAGACGGAGTATATTTATCCGACCGTCGCGGATCGGACGAGCCCGAAGGAGTGGGAGGAGAATGGGCGGCCGGATCTGCTAGTGAACGCGGCGAAGCGGCGGCGGGAGATCCTGGCGGGGCCGAACCGGGCGACGTTGGACCCGTTGCTGGACAAGGCAATCCGGGAGCGGTTTCGGATTCATATGTAGGGTTGTTTCGGGCGGTCCCACAGTGGGACCGTTTGTAAGTATTGGAAAATAAATGTAAATTGAATATAGGGGTCCGTGGGACGTCCTGGTCACGCCTAGTCATGGGTTGGGATGTTGCGCCGTTTCGGGCTTGATCCGGGGCCAGTCACCAGTTGCGCTGGAGAGGTGGAGTGAAACCCCACCCTACCGTTGTGTCGTGATGGCGGCGCGAGTGGTGGGCGGATTGCCCACCCTAACGGGGGTGGGGGCCGTTGTGCCTTTGCTTCGATCCTTGTACCCCTTCGGAAAACAATGAGAGGCCCGATGCAGTCACCGCGCCCGTTTTCCCGTTATGAATGGCTGATCGCCTGGCGCTATTTGCGTGCGCGCCGCGCCGAGGGTGGCGTCAGCGTGATGACGATCATCAGCCTTCTGGGCATCACACTGGCCGTCGCCGCGCTGATCATTACGCTGGCCGTGCGCACCGGATTCCGGACGGAGTTCGTGGGCACGATCCTTGGCGCCAATGCTCATGTCACGGTGCTGTCGCATGCGTATGAGCTTGAGAATGGGGCGTTTTCTCAGGCGCTTCAGGATTTCGATGCGGTTGCAGAACGGGCTCGGGAGGTGCCCGGAGTCACGCGAGCTGCGCCGCTGGTGCGGGGGCAGGTGATGGCCAACTACCGGGCGCAGAATGCGGCGGGGGATGTGTATGGCATCCGGGCGGAAGACCTTGCCACCCTGCCCAGCATTGCGGATGCCGCGCGTGCCTACGGTGACCTCAGTCGGTTCGATGAGGGGATCGCGATTGGATCGGTCCTTGCGCGGAACCTTGGGGCGACCGTTGGGGATGTCGTGACGCTGATCAATCCGAACGGCGTGCAGACCGGCTTTGGGACAACGCCGCGGATTTCCAATTACGAGGTGGTCTATGTCTTCACCGCAGGCCGCCACGACATCGACCTTGTGCGCATCTACATGCCGTTTGCCGAGGCGCAGACGTACTTTAACCACGATGGGACGGCGGACCAGATCGAGGTCATGGTCGATGATCCGGAACGGATTGAGGACTCGCTCCCCGCGTTCGGCGAAATTGCCGGGCCGCTGACGCGGCTTTGGACGTGGCGGGACAGCGCGGGGGCGTTTCTGCAGGCGCTGGCCATCGAGGATACGGTGATGTTCGTGCTGATGTCGGTGCTCGTTCTCATCGCGTCGATGAACATCATCTCGGGCCTTGTGATGCTGGTGAAGAACAAGGGCCGCGACATTGGCATTTTGCGGACGATGGGCTTGACCGAGGGCGCGGTGATGCGGGTGTTCTTCATCTGTGGCGCCTTGGTGGGGCTGCTGGGGACGCTGTTCGGGGTGATCCTTGGGTGCCTGTTCGCGATCTATTTCGACCAGATCCTCGCCTTCGTGAACGGAGCGTCGGGTGGGCAGGTCTGGGATGCGTCGATCCGGGGGATCTATCGCCTGCCGGCGGAGTTGCGGCTGGTCGACGTGCTGAAGGCCGTGGGCCTGTCGCTGTCGCTGTCGTTCCTCGTGACGCTGTTGCCAGCGCGCCGGGCTGCGCGGATGAACCCGGTTGAGGCCCTGCGGTATGAGTAGCGCGCTGCGCCTCGACGGCATTGCCAAGACGTACAACGCCGGGAAGCCGAATGCAGTGGAGGTGCTGGCTGAGATATCCCTGACGCTGGCGCCGGGAGAGGTGGTGGCGTTGGTTGCGCCATCGGGTGCGGGGAAGTCCACGTTGCTGCACATTGCGGGGTTGCTGGACACGCCGAACACCGGGACGGTGGAGATCGGAGGGACCGATTTCTCGCGTCAATCGGATCGGGCGCGGACCGAGGCGCGGAGAAACGATGTCGGGTTCATCTATCAGTTTCATCACCTGCTGCCGGAGTTCTCGGCGGCGGAAAACGTGATCCTGCCGCAACTCGCCAATGGCGCCGGGGCTGGCGCGGCGAAGGCGCGGGCGGAGGATTTGCTGGGTCGTGTGGGGCTGTCGCACCGGATGGGGCATCGCCCGGCGGAGCTGTCGGGCGGTGAGCAGCAGCGTGTGGCGTTTTGCAGGGCGCTGGCGAATGCGCCGAAGCTGTTGCTGGCGGATGAGCCGACGGGGAACCTTGATCCGGCGACGTCGGACGTGGTGTTCGATGCGCTGCTGGAACTGGTGCGTGCGACGGGGCTTGCGGCATTGATTGCGACGCATAATCCGGAGTTGGCGGGGCGGATGGATCGGACCTTGCGGCTGGAGGCGGGGCGTATCGTTTGAAGCGATGAGCCGCGTTATCGATGGGCCCTGGACCGGCGATACCTACCTTTGTTCGGGGCGGTTTATGGTGGCGTTCCGCCGTCGCTGTGATCGACGCGCTTTTGGTGACGTATCGCCGGGCCTGGGGAGGGCCCGTCGATGGCGCGGCGGCTTTCAGCCTTGATTCCGCGCCGGGTTTTAGATGCGCCGTGCGAGCAAAACACCGACCGCCATGAGTGCGAGGCCCGCCGCGCGTAGGGGTGTCAGTGACGACTGCTGGGCGCCAAACAGGCCGAAATGGTCGATGGCCGCAGCGGCCACCAGTTGACCCAGCAAGACAAAGAACACCGCGTTGCCGACGCCGAAATGCGGGGCGACCCATGTGATGGAGAGGACGTAGAAAGCGATCAGGACCCCGGCGAGGAACAGGTGTTTGGGCTGCCCCGGCGCACTCACCAGCGCTTTCGTCCCGCCGGTCAGCAGCATCGTCGCCGTGGCCACAAGGAACGCCACGACGAACAGCACACAGGCCGCCGCAGCGGGGGAGCCGATGCGCGCCCCAAGCGCCGCGTTCAGCGCCGCGAGCACCGGGATCCCGATGCCCGCCAGAAGCATGATCGCCGCGTATCCGGCGGTTGGCGGCACTACCGCGTCGGGACGGGGGTTTCGCCCCGGTAATCGTAGAAGCCACGCTCGGTCTTTTTGCCGAGCCACCCGGCCTCGACGTATTTCGTCAGCAGCGGGCAGGGGCGGTATTTGGTGTCCGCGAGCCCGTCATGGAGGACGTTCATGATCGCGAGGCATGTGTCGAGCCCGATGAAATCCGCAAGCTCCAGCGGGCCCATCGGGTGGTTCGTGCCGAGCTTCATCGCACTGTCGATGCTGGAGACATTGCCGACGCCTTCGTACAGCGTATAGACCGCCTCGTTGATCATCGGCATCAGGATGCGGTTGACGATGAAGGCGGGGAAATCCTCGGCCGAGGCGGCGGTTTTGCCAAGCTTTTCAACGACGTCCTTGAGGGTCTTGTAGGTCGCCTCGTCGGTCGCAATGCCTCGGATCAACTCGACCAGTTGCATCACCGGGACGGGGTTCATGAAGTGGAACCCCATGAATTTCTCGGGCCGGTCGGTGCGGCTGGCGAGCCGGGTGATGGAGATCGACGAGGTGTTCGACGTCAGGATCGTGTCGGGTTTCAGGAACGGCACAAGGTCTTCGAAGATCGCGATTTTCACGGTTTCGCGTTCGGTGGCGGCTTCGATGATCAGATCGCGAGAGCCGAGGTCGCCGAGTGTCAGGGTCGTCCCGATCCTGCCCAGTGCGTCGGATTTCTGTGCGTCGGTGATCTTTTCGCGGGCCACCTGGCGGCCGAGGTTCTTGTCAATCGACCCGAGCGCGGCATCCAAGGCGTCGCGAGAGATGTCGGTCATGACGACGTCATAGCCCGCCACAGCAAAGACATGCGCAATGCCGCTGCCCATCTGACCGGCCCCGATCACTCCGACCGATTGAATGCTCATCCGCAGCCCCTTGATTGATCGGCAGGACTTTGGCGCGCAGCCGAACGGGGCGCAAGGCGTTTAGGCTTCTCGAAACCTCTTTCTGCGAGTTTTGGCAGCGGTGGCTGGAGTGAGGGACCCCCGGTGTCGTATGAACGGTTGGTTGACGGGACGATCGACTATTTGCCGTGTCGCTACGGCAAGTCGAAGCTGACGTTCCGCGGGCCGCGCACGGCGCTGAACGAGCCGTACATCGCGTTTGTGGGCGGCACGGTGACCTATGGGAAGTTCGTTGAGGTGCCGTATCCCGATTTGCTGGGGCGAGAGGCTGGGGTAGCGGCGCTGAACCTGGGGTTTGTGAACGCCGGGATCGATACGTTTATCGACGATGACACGGTGCTGGATCTGTGCAGCGGCGCGAGGGCCTGCGTGATCGAGGTGATGGGCGCCAACAAGCTGTCGAACCGGCATTACTCGGTGCATCCGCGGCGGAATGATCGCTTTGTGGCGGCGTCGCAGGAGCTGCAGCGGCTTTACCCAGAGGCGGATTACTCGGAGGTGCATTTTACGCGGCATCTGCTGAGCACGTTGCACGCGATTGATGCCAGGCGGTTCGCGGCGGTGACGGATGAGTTGGCGGAGGCGTGGACGTCACGGATGCTGCTGTTCATCCGGTCGATCAATGTGCCGGTGACGCTGCTGTGGGTTTCGGATCGGTCCCCCGACGAGCGGCAGGATGCGCTGACCGGGTCGGATCCGCTGTTTGTCACGCGCGATATGATCGACGCTGTGTGTCAGCAGGCGGAGGGCTGTATCGAGGTCGTCCATCCCTCCGCCGACCGCCCCGATGAGGGGATGGTCTTTTCAGAGCTGGAATTTCAGGCCGCGCGCGAGCTTCCCGGTCCGGCCATCCATCGTCAGATCGCGGCGGATCTATCCCCCGCACTCCGCGCGCGCATCTGATCGACGCGGGCCCGTCCGTACCCGAGGGGCGGGCCCGCACTTTCCCTCTTGCGCCCGCGCGACCGGGGCGTAGCGTGCCTGCGCCCGGCAAGAGGACCTGAGCGCATGCGGCTATCTGACTATGACGTGTTGTCGTTCGACGTGTATGGCACGTTGATCGACTGGGAGACGGGGATGGTGACCGCGCTGAAACCCCTGACCGACCGCGTGAGCCGCCCGCTCAGCCGGGACGATATTCTTGAGGCGCACGCCTATCACGAAAGCACGACGCAGCGCTGGACCCCCGCGAAGCCGTATCGGGAGTTGTTGCCCACCGTTTACCGTCGCCTTGCCGAGGAGTGGGGTGTTGAGGTGACCTGGGAGGAGTGTGTGGCCTACGGCCTCTCCGTCCGCCAATGGCCTGCCTTTGAGGACACGCGCGCGGCGCTGGCGTATCTGAAGCAGCATTTCAAACTGGTGGTCCTTACGAACACCGACAACCTGAGCTTCTCGGGGTCGAACGCCCGGATGGGTGTGGTCTTCGACGGGGTTTATACCGCCGAGGACATTGGCAGCTATAAACCCGATGATCGGAATTTCACCTACATGCTTGAGACGCTGGCCCGGCGTGGAATCGAGAAAGGCAAGATCCTGCACACAGCGGAGAGCCTGTTTCATGATCACCAACCGGCCAACACGCATGGGCTGGCCAATTGCTGGATCTATCGTCGGCATGACAAAACGGGGTTTGGGGCGACCATGGACCCCGGTGCACAGCCCAGCGTCGACTTTCGGTTCAACAGCATGGCCGATCTGGTGCGGGCCCATCAGGCGGAGCAGGCATGACGATCCGACCGACGGACGACGAGGCACGGGCGCTGGCCCGCCGCTTGATCGACACGGCCCGCTATGGCGCGATTGGGGTGCTGGATCCGGACACTGGTGCCCCGGCAGTGACGCGGATTGCTATCGCCACCGATGAGGCGGGCGCGCCGGTCACGCTGATCTCGGACCTGTCGCATCACACGAAAGCGTTGCGCGCGCATGCGGTCTGTTCTTTGCTTGTCGGAGAGCCAGAGAACCGGGGTGATCCGCTAACGCATCCTCGCCTGTCGATCACGGCGACCGCATCCTTCATAAAGCGCGGCAGCGACGACCACGCGGCGCTGCGGGAGCGCTACCTGTCGCTGAACCCCAAGGCGAAGCTTTACATCGACTTCACGGATTTCTCGTTTGTCCGGTTCAAAGCCACGTCCGCCGCATTGAACGGAGGGTTCGGCAAGGCGTTCGTGTTGACCGCAGAGGACCTGAGCTAACGCCCCAGCGGCGCTGTCAATGTCGCGATCCAAAGGGATGCGCGTCGCAGATTGGCCCGACTCGCGCCGGTGACAGGCGCCCCATAGCGCTATGGGGAAACGGACAACGCTTGGTGAAGTCCTCCACGATAGCGCCGCAAGCTATGCGGAGCGCCCGTTTCTGACTATTGCGCCCGGCGGTGAGACCTGGACCTACGCCGCTTTCGACACCCTGACGAACCGTGTGGCGCATGGATTGGTGGAGCGCTTTCCGCAGGTGCCGGAACACGTTGCGATCATGCTGGAGAACGGCGCGCCCTACCTTGCGATGTCCTATGCATTGAAAAAGCTCGGGTCCGTCGAGGTGTCGTTGAACCGGGCCTTCCGAGGTCCGGCGCTTGCCCGGATGATCTGCCTGACGGATACGCCGGTGATCCTGACATCCCGCGCGCATTTCGAGGCATTGGCCGAGGTCGACATTCCCAACGTCCGAACCCTGATTGTCACAGATGGGTTTGAAGAGGCGCAGGCCCGCTTTCCGCGGATGGAAATCATCCCGTTCGACGACCTTCTGTCGGACCGTACAGATCACATCGCCTACGCTGCGAGCGATCTTAGCACCGCCGCAATCATGTTCACTTCGGGCACCGCCAGCGTTTCCAAGGGATGCCGTTTGTCCCACCGCTATGCCATCCGAACGGCTGAGAACATGATCGCACCGTTCCGCGTCACGGGCGACGATACGGTGTACACACCTTACCCCCTGTCCCACATCGGGCCCGCGTATTACGACATATTGCCGACGATGATGACGGGCGGGCGGGTGATCCTGCGGGATGGGTTCAGCCTGTCGAATTTCTGGCCCGAGGTGGGGCGGTTTGGCGTGACATGGTTCATGATGCTCGGCTCCGTCCAGCAACTTCTGTGGTCGGCTGAGCCTTCCGCCGCCGAGCGATCCCACAGCGTCACCCGCTGCTGGGCCACCCCGGCCCCCGTGCCCAAGGCTGACTTTGACGCGCGCTTCAACACGCACCTCATTCCAGGGGGCGGCTATGGCTCCACCGACGCAGGCTGGGTCGTTGCCCCGCAATGGGATCATCCGGGTGGGCGCGTTTTCCCAGAGTTCGACATCGTTGACGACAACGACGACCCGGTCTCACCCGGCGTCGCGGGGGAGCTTGTCGTCCGGGGGCGCGAGCCGGGCGTGATTTCGGATGAGTATGTCGGCATGCCCGAGGCGACGCTGCACAGTCGTCGGAACCTGTGGTTCCACACGGGCGATATCGCCCGGATCGACGCCGACGGGCTGTTCTATTTCATCTGCCGTAAAGCCGAGCGCATCCGGGTGCGCGGAGAGATGGTGTCGGCGTTCGAAGTGGAGGAGGGGCTGCTGTCCCACCCCGGCGTTTCGGACTGCGCGGTGGTCGGCGTGCCGAGCCCGTTTGGGGAAGAGGACGTGCGCGCCTACGTCGTGCTGAAACCCGGGGCGAGCGAGACCCCGGCGGCCATCGTCGAGCATTGCCGGGCGAGAATGGCCAAGTTCATGGTCCCAGCCGAGGTCGTGTTTCTGGACGACATCCCGAGGACGCCCACGGGAAAGCCCGAGAAGGGGAAGCTTGCGGCCTACGCGCCCAGCGGTGGGGCCTGAAGGATCCGCACGCCGTTGATCTGCCAGCCGTTTTCGGTGGGAATCATCTGGTATTCCAGCACGTGCGGGACGCCGCCTTCGTCGGTGATGAGGACCTTCTGGTTGACGGCGCCGCCTTTCGGCTCTTGCTCCAGATACTGCACGTCGGCGGGGCGCCAGACCATCGGGTAGCCGCGGCGGACCATCATGCCGAAGTTCTCGGAACTGCCGAACATCCGTTTGATGTTGGGCGAGGCGAACGTGAAGGCGGTGGCGAAATCGTCGGCCAGGAAGGCCTCGATCTGGCTTTGTATCACGCCTTCGATGGCCGGATCGCTGGTTTGGGCCGGGGCCGCTGTCGCGAAGGTGGCGGCTGCGGCGAGGGTCAGTAGAAGCTTGCGCATGGGGTCCTCCTCTCGTGGAGAAGGTAGGCTGCGGGGCGGGTTAGGCAATCCGGACCATCAGGATCATCGCGGCGAGGGCGCAGCCGATGCCTAGGGCCTCGCGCAGGCGGATGGGTTCATTGAACCACGCCGCGCCAATGACGCAGAGGGCGAGGAGGGTGAGCATCGAGTAGGCGACCCCGGCCTGGGCGAGGGTGACGTGCCGCATCGCGAAGAACCAGGCGAGGGCGGAGAGGCCGTAGAGGACGACGCCGGCGAGGACGAAGCGATGAGTGATGGTGTGGCCGCCGTCGACGGCGAACTTTATGAGCGTGTCCCCGGCGATGACGATGATGGCCGTGAAGAGGGCGAAGGAATAGCCGTAAAAAATAGCGAGCATGGGTCTGCTCCTGCGGTTGAAAATATTTGGTCCGGCGGGGCCGGGTTGAATGGGGAAGAGTATGGGGGGAGGCGGGTTGGAGGGTCAAGAATTGGGTGGTCCCCATGGGGACCGGTTTTAAATTGCTGATTTTGTTCATTTATTTCCGGGGGCGCCCCGGAGGCGAGCCCTGATGGTTGATCGGATCCTGGATTGAGGTAGGCTGTCGGCATTTGAATTGAGGTATTTTGGAATGACGTATGATGCGTTTAGCGCGGCCATTGGGCTATTGGGCGTGGCGTTTTATCTGGGGGCGTATGCTCTTCTTCAAATGGGTGTGTTGAGTGTGGAGCGGTCGGGCTATGCCCTGCTCAACATCGCGGCGGCGGCGTGCGTGCTGTTCGAGCTGCAGCGGAACTTCAACCTGCCGTCGGTGCTGATCCAGGTGGCGTGGATCACCATTAGCGTGGCGGGGTTGGTGCGGATTTATCGGGCGGGACGGGTGCCTGCGCCGGAGCCGGAGTATTTTCCCGAGGTGCGGTTACTGCGGTCGCACAACTACTTGGAGTCGGTTTATGAGGATGCCTCGGGTGTGCGTGGGCGGGAGCCGGTGGACTAGCA
>JBCCXY010000017.1:0-37954 GCA_039190895.1 Pseudomonadota bacterium
CGGCGATCCGACGGTGTTTCAAAGCGCTTTATTGCCGGGTCCCGACGTTGTTATGATTGGCGCGCTGGCTGAACCAAATCGCCGGGCCTCGGGTGGGCCCGTAGATGCGCGGCGGCCTGCGGCCTTGATTCCGCGCAGTGAGGCGTTCAACGGTCGGCTCAGCTTACAAACTCTCAGGAATCCGATCCGTACTCGCAAGGAACTGGATCACCTTCCGATGGCACTGCGCGATGGGACCGTCGGTCACAAAGCTCGCATGCGCCCAGCTTCCCGGCCGCAGCGCAATCCGCCGCCAGTGGTGGAGGACGAGCAGACGGAACGCCATCTGGTCGACACTTTCTTCAAGCTCTGAATAGGACGCGGTGAGCGGCCCTAGGGCCTCAGCAATTTCGGTCAGGCGTTTCGAGACCAAGGTCTCCGCCACCCAAGCCGGAAGGTCACGCGTTTGCGGTCTAAGCACCAGCGCCCCGTCAGCAAGCTCCGGAGAGCCGGGCACTATTGCGAGATTCTTGTTCAGCAGGATCGCCCCCTTGGAATCCGGGCCGTCCTCAAAGAGCTGGAAGTGCCATTGCGTCTCGGTGCGGGTGTAGATGTCCGGCGCCACCGCATCCGTCTCTGCCTGAGCCGCCGCGGTCATTCGATAAATCGCCTCGCGGCCCTGCTTGGACGACGTGATCCAGCCGTCCGACTTCAGGCGGTGCAACGCAACGCGGATCGCTTCCGGCTTGATCCCGATATGCGACAACAACCGCCGGATCTGCGCGCCAGTCAGCGCCGTCCCGTCAAGATCACCAAACAGCGTTGCCACCAGCGACCACGTCTTCAACGTGTCCAGCTCAACAAGCCGTGCGAGAGTTGGGTGCACACCAGGTCCAATATGTTACGCAATTCGCCAACCGCGTAGCACATGGAAACATGTCGTGACTACCGCTCAGACGCGAAGGCGTTCATCGTCAGCAACTCGTACTCCGCCACCAACTCGTCGTCCTGATTGGTCAGCGTCACGTGCCAGCGCACCTCGCCGTATTCGTCATTCCGCGGCGTCTTGTGCTTCACCGATAGCCGAACCCGGATGCTGTCCCCCGCCTCCACCGGTTTCATGAACCGCAGGTTGTCGAGCCCGGTATTCGCCAGCACCGGCCCCTCATCGGGCTGCACAAACAGCCCCGCCGCAAAGCTCAGCAGAAGGTAGCCATGGGCGACACGACCCGGAAAGAACGGGTTCCGCTTCGCAGCCGCGTCGTCCATGTGGGCATAAAACGTGTCGCCCGTGAATTCGGCGAAATGCTCAATGTCCTCGGTCAAAATCTCCCGCGCGGGCGTGTGGAAAGTCTCCCCAATCGCCAGTTGATGGAACGTGCGCGTGAACGGGTGATCCGCTTCCTTGATCTCCGTCGCGCCCGGCACCCACTTTCCACTGATGGCGGTCAGCACGTCGGGGCTGCCCTGAACAGCCGTTCGCTGCATGTAATGCATCACCCCACGCACCCCGCCCATCTCTTCACCACCACCCGCACGCCCCGGCCCGCCATGCACCATGTGCGGCAGGGGGGAGCCATGCCCGGTGCTCTCTTTCATCGAGTCGCGGTTGTTGAAATAGAGCCGCCCATGAAACGCCCCCGCCCCAAGCGCAACGCTGCGGGCGACTGCCGTGTCATGGGTGATAACCGACGCCACAAGGCTGCCCTGCCCCTTGTTCGCCAGCGCGACAGCATGATCCACATCGCGATACGGCATGATCGTCGACACCGGCCCGAACGCCTCCACCTCGTGCACATGCGTCGCCGCGTCCGGGTCGGCGCAGTGAAACAGCATCGGCGGCACAAAGGCCCCTACCTCAGCATCCGCTCCGACAACGTCAAAGCTCTCCGGGTCCCCAATCACCCGCTCCGCCTCCTGCCCAATGATCGCCGCCTTCTCCAGCACATCGGCCCGTTGCCCGGTCGAGACCAAGGCCCCCATCCGCGTCGCCTCGTGCGACGGATCCCCGATGGTCACCTTCGCCAACGCACCTCGCAGCGCGTCAATCGCAGGCTCCACCACAGCCTCTGGCACGATGATGCGCCGGATCGCGGTGCATTTCTGCCCCGCCTTCGTGGTCATCTCGCGGCTGACCTCTTTGACGAAAAGGTCGAACTCCGGCGTGCCCGGCACCGCATCGGGCCCGAGGATCGAGGCATTCAGACTGTCCTGCTCCGCAATAAATCGGATGGACTGCTCCAAAATCCGCGGCGCCGCGCGCAGCTTCAGCGCCGTATCGGCGGACCCGGTGAAGCTCACCACATCCTGGCTCGTCAGCCGGTCCAGCATGTCGCCTAGGCCACCCGATACAAGCTGCAACGCACCCTCGGGCAGGATGCCACTCTCCAGCATAATCCGCACCGCAAGCTCGGTGACATAGCAACTCGCCGTCGCTGGTTTGACGATGGCAGGCATGCCGCCCAGCAGCGCCGGTGACAGCTTCTCCAGCATCCCCCAGACCGGGAAGTTGAACGCGTTGATGTGGACAGCAACGCCTTGAAGCGGCGTACAAATATGCTGACCCAGAAACGTCCCGTTCCGGGACAGTTGCTCCACCTCGCCATCAAGATACACCTGCGCATCCGGCATCTCCCGCCGCCCTTTGGACGCGAAAACGAACATCGTCCCGATGCCGCCATCTATGTCGATCAGATGGTCCTTTTGCGTGGCCCCTGTCGCGAAAGAGATGTCGTACAGCCGCTGCTTATGTTCCCCCAGATGCAGCGCCAGCGCCTTGAGCATCTTCGCCCGTTGGTGAAACGTCATGGCCCGCAGCGCCTGCCCACCCTTGGTGCGGGCGAAATCCAACATGGCACCCGTGTCCAAAGCACTGCCCGCCCGCGCGATCACCTCCCCGGTGATGGCAGAGCGAATGTCCCGCGCTGCGTCATCGGCACCAACCCACTGACCGGCGGCAAAGCTCTTCACGTTCTGGACTGTCATGCGGTGCCTTCCCTGAACTGCGCTCTGCGCGAGAATAATTGACCAACCGGTCGGTTTATGATTATTGGCTAAAACGAGTCGACCAAGAATGCAAGGGAGGGCACTGTGTCGGACACGATCTTGAGCCAAGATCACGGCCGATGGGCAGAGGTGACCCTGAACCGCCCGGACAGGCTAAACAGCTTCAACGACGAGATGCATCTGGCGCTTCGGGCGTACCTCGAACGCGCGATGGCCGATGGGAAGCGCGCGATCCTGCTGACCGGCGCCGGACGCGGGTTTTGCGCGGGGCAAGACCTGGGCGACCGTGACCCGTCCAAGATGGATGGCCCGCCCGACTTGGGCGCCACGCTGACCACCTACTACAACCCTTTGATCCGATTGATCCACGAGGCCGAGATACCGATCATCTGCGCCGTCAACGGCGTCGCCGCCGGGGCCGGGGCAAACCTCGCCATGGCCTGCGATATCGTGCTGGCCGCTGAGACCGCCAAGTTCATCCAGTCCTTCGCCAATGTCGGCCTCGTGCCCGATGCGGGCGGAAGCTGGCACCTGACGCGCCTGCTCGGCCCCGCCCGCGCCAAGGCCCTGGCCATGACGGGAGAGCCGCTGTCGGCCCCGCAAGCCGCAGAGTGGGGCATGATCTGGAAGGCGCTTCCGGCGGACGATCTGATGCCCGAGGCCCGCGCCCTGACCGCGAAGCTGGCCGACGGGCCGACCCTAGGCTTCGCGCATACCAAGAAAGCAATCCATGCGGCGACCACCAACTCACTCGACGCCCAGTTGGAGCTTGAGGCCGACTACCAACGCATATGCGGCGCGTCCGCCGACTACGCCGAAGGTGTCAGCGCCTTCCTCAACAAACGCGCGCCAGAGTTCCAAGGCAAATGACCCCGAAAGAACGCGCCGAAAAATCTGCCGCTGCCATGTGGTCTTACGACCGGGCAAGTGCTTGGCTTGGCATGTCGCTGGACGACGTGGACGAAGGGACGGCCACGCTGTCGCTGATCGTCGAACAGCACCACACAAACGGCCACGGCATGTGCCACGGTGGGGTGATCTTCGCACTGGCCGACAGCGCGTTTGCCTTCGCCTGCAACAGCCGCAATCAATCCTCCGTCGCCCAGCACAACACGATCACCTACGTCGCTCCAGGCAAACTCGGCGACCGCCTCATTGCCGTTGCCCGCGAAGTCAGCCTGAGCGGTCGCAGCGGCATCTACGACGTTTCGGTCAAAGCCCAATCTGGCGAACTTATCGCAGAATTCCGGGGATGCTCGCGCGCAATTCCGGGCACGCTATTCGAGGAATAAAAATGAAAGACCTGACCCCGGAAAAAGCCAACCTCGATCCAATCGAAATTGCGTCAATTGACGAAATCCGCGCGCTTCAATTGCAGCGGATGAAGTGGGCCATTCGGCACGCCTATGAGAACGTACCAATGTACCGCCAGCGCTTTGACGAAAAAGCCGTGCATCCGGATGACCTGCAAAGCCTCGCCGATCTAGGGAAATTCCCGTTCACTTATAAGAGCGATCTTCGCGATAATTATCCTTTTGGCCTTTTCGCGGTTCCACAAGATCAGATTGTGCGCGTCCATGCGTCGTCTGGCACCACAGGCAAACCCACCGTCGTCGGCTACACGCAAGGCGACATCGACATGTGGGCCGACATGGTCGCCCGCTCCATGCGCGCCAGCGGCACGCGGCCCGGGGATATCGTGCATGTCGCCTACGGCTATGGCCTTTTCACAGGCGGCCTCGGCGCGCATTACGGGGCCGAGAAACTCGGCTGCACCGTCGTGCCCGTGTCCGGCGGAATGACCGAGCGGCAGGTGACCCTGATCCAGGACTTCAAACCGAAGACGATCATGGTCACACCGTCCTACATGCTCAACATACTGGAACAATACAAGAAAGCGGGCATCGACCCGCGTGAGAGCTCACTCAATGTCGGGATTTTCGGTGCCGAGCCCTGGACCAACGCCAAGCGCGCCGAGGTCGAGGCGGCGTTCGATATGCACGCCGTCGATATCTACGGCCTGTCCGAAATCCTGGGCCCTGGCGTCGCGAATGAATGCGTCGAAACGAAAGACGGCCTGCACATCTGGGAAGACCATTTCTACCCCGAGATCATCGACCCCGAGACGGGCGAAGTCCTGCCAGACGGGGAAATGGGCGAGCTCGTCTTCACCACGCTCACCAAGGAAGGCCTGCCGATGATCCGCTATCGCACGCGCGATCTGACCCGCCTTCTGCCCGGCACCGCCCGAAGCATGCGCCGGATGGAGAAAATCACAGGCCGCTCCGACGACATGATCATATTGCGCGGGGTCAACGTCTTCCCGACGCAAATCGAAGAGCAGGTTCTCGCCATTCCCGAACTTGCACCGCATTTCCAAATCGAATTAACCTCTAAGGATCGAATGGACGCAATGACGGTGATGGTCGAAGCCACTCCGGAAGCAGCAGGTAACGAAGCTATTGCGGCCTCTACCGAGACTCTTTCCAGAAAAATCAAAGACGTCGTCGGCGTTTCGACAAACGTCGTAGTCGGCGTCCCAGGCTCGGTCGAGCGAAGCCAGGGCAAAGCACGCCGCGTAATCGACAACCGTCCAAAGGACTAAGCCCTTGGCCCGCCCTCGCGCGAAAGATCACGACGACAAGCGGAGATTTATTCTTGATACCGCCGCTGAAGTCTTTGCCCAAGCCGGCATCGTTGGTGCATCGATGAACGAAGTGGCGAAAGCCTGCGGAATCTCAAAGGCGAATATCTATCACTACTATGGCAGCAAAAACGATTTGGTATTCGACATTCTCGACACCTATCTAAGCGAATTGTGTGATCTCATTTGTGGCCTTGATCTCGTCGAGAAACCCCCGAAAGAACAGCTACATACGCTCACTCGGGAGTTTCTGCTCGCCTACGAAGGCATGGATAATGAGCACAAGATCCAAACCGAAGGGATCCCTCTACTGCAATTAGAGCAGCAGAATGCGCTGCGCGGATACCAGCGAGACCTGGTTGATTGCGTGGCAGGTGCACTGCGCGCTTGTGCGCCAGAAACGTTGGGGCGGGACAAGGCGAAATGCCGTGACGTGACCATGTCCGTTTTCGGCATGCTCAACTGGTTTTACATGTGGAATCCCGGCGCCAATAAAAGGCAACGCATTGCCTATTCGAAAACGGTGGCGGATTTGACATTAACTGGAATTCAATGCCCCGCTTCGTCGTAATCCCAAACGACCTTCTTCGCCGACACCGGATACGCCTGACACGACAGCACATACCCCGCCTCGACCTCGTAATCCTCCAGCGCGTGGTTTGAGATCATCTCCACGTCGCCCTCCAGCACCTTGCATTTACAGGTCGAGCAAACGCCGGCCTTACACGCAAACGGCGCATCCAGTTGATTTGCCAAAGCCGCATCAAGCAAACTGGTCTGATCCGGAATCGTCACGCTCCGGGCGACACCCCCAATCGTCACCCGCCCTTCAATCCCCGCCTCCATCTCCGAGGCATCCGCGACAGGCTTCGGCAGCCGCCCGGGCTGCGAACTCGCGAACAGCTCGAACCGGATCTGATCCTTGCTCAACCCGTGCGTTTCCAGCGCCTCGGAAATCGCCAGCATCATCGGCTCCGGTCCACAGATGAACGCCATGTCCACCGTCCCTATATCGATCCACACCCGGAACAGTGCCGCGCATTTGTCACCGTCCACGCGGCCACGAAACAGGTCGATTTCCTGGCTGTCATCCTCCAGCACGTGGATCACGTTGAAGCGCCCCAGATGCTCGTTCTTCAGATCCTCCAGCTCCTCGCGGAACATGATCGTGTTGGGGTTGCGGTTCGCGTAAACCAGCGTGAAGCGCGCTGTCGGCTCGTCCATCAGCCCCGTGCGCAGGATCGACAGGATCGGCGTGATCCCCGACCCCCCGGCGAACGCGAGGTAATGCGGCGCATCGCCCGTCGCCTCGGCAAAGAAATTGCCCATCGGCGGCATCGCCTCAAGGACATCGCCCACGGCAAGCTCAGTATTGGCCCAGGTCGAAAACGCTCCACCGGACACCTTCTTGATGCCCACCTGCAACTTGCCGTCGTCCTGCCCGGCGCAAATGGAATACGACCGCCGGATTTCCTGCCCGTCAAACTCCCGCCGGAACGTCAGATACTGCCCCTGCGTGAATGAAAAGTCGGCCCCGTTCACGGGTTGCAGCGAAACCACCACCGCATCGCGAATGGTCTTTTCCACGTCCGTGACTCGAAGTTCATGAAACTGGGCCATCGCGCCTCACAAGCACTTGAAATAATCGAAGGGTTCCAGACATGACCGGCACCGCCACTGCGCCTTGCACGCGGTCGATCCGAACTGGCTCACCCGTTCGACGTCTGCGCTTTTGCAGTGCGGGCAGCGCTCGGGCCCGCCCGCCGGTTGCGGGGGCGCGATGCCATAGCCCTCTAGCCGCGCACGCCCCTTTGCGGACATCCAGTCGGTCGTCCACGCCGGGGCCAGCTGAGTTTTCAGCTCGACCTTGTCGACCCCCTGCTTCGCCAGCGCGACCTCGATATCGAGTGAGATGATCGACATCGCCGGGCACCCCGAATACGTCGGGGTGATCGTCACCGTCACGTCGCCGCCGCGCACATCCACGTCGCGGACCACGCCCAGATCGACGACCGAAATGACCGGGATCTCCGGATCTGGCACGTCCTCCAGCCAGTCCCAGACCTGCGCCTCGGATATCGCCGCCGCCGCTACCATGTGGCCCCCGGGTGGGAGCGTGGCAGGATCTGCATCTGCGCCAGCATATGGCCCAGATGCTCGGTATGGCGAAAGCCCGTGCGCCCGCCCGCATGGGCAAACGTGCTGTCCGGACGCTCCAAAAACGCCTCGCGGAACGTGGCATTCACCGTCTCATCCCAGGCCCCGCGCATGGTGGACGGCAACGGGGCAACGCCCGCCTCGGCCATCGCCGCGTCGACCTCGTCATCCACCATGATCTCACCGACATAGGGCCACAGATACGCCAGCGCAGCGGTCATCCGTGCGTGGCTTTCCTCCGTGCCATCGCCCAGCGCAATCACCGTCTCTGCCGACCGCTCCAGATGGTACGCCGCCTCCTTGGCCGACTTCGCTGCCACTTCCGCTACTCGCTCATCCGAACTGCCGGACAAGGCCGTCAGCCACGGCAACTGATACGCATCAAAGAAGAACTCGCGCAGCATCGAGCGGCCATAATCCTCATTCGGGACCTCAAGCAGCAGCACATTTCGAAAATCATAGGCATCCCGCAGGTACGCCAGATCATCAGCGCTGCGCCCCGCACCCTCAATCTCCGCCGCGTGGGCGAGCCACAGCTTCGCCTGGCCGATCAGATCAAGCGCCGTATTCGCCAGCGCAATGTCCTCTTCCAGCGCGGGGCCCATGCCGCACCATTCCGACAGGCGATGGCCCAACACCAACGCATTGTCGCCCTGCCGCAGGAAGAACTCGAACAACGCCGACATCACATTTTTCCCACGTCGTCGGGGATTTCGTAGAATGTCGGATGCCGGTATACCTTGTCCCGCGACGGGTCGAAAAGCGGCCCCTTCTCGGATGGGCTAGAGGCCGACACATGCCGCGCCTCAACCACCCAAATACTCACGCCCTCATTCCGGCGCGTGTACACGTCCCGCGCGTTTTTGATCGCCCGCTCCGCATCCGGCGCATGAAGCGATCCGACATGCCGATGGCTCATCCCGTGCTGCCCACGGATGAAGACTTCCCACAGGGGCCATTCCCGCGACATACCGCTACTCCGCTGCCGCGCGCCGCGCGGCCTTCTTGTCGGCATAGGCCATCATCGCATCGCGCACCCACGCGCCATCGTCCCAGGCCTTCTGGCGAGCCGCAATGCGCTCCACGTTGCAGGGGCCGTTGCCTTCGATGACCTCGAAAAACTCCGCCCAATCGGGCTCGGTGAAATCGTAATGCCCCCGGTCCTCGTTCCACGTCAGGTCTTCGTCCGGGATCGTCAGGCCAAGGTATTCCGCCTGCGGCACCGTCTCATCGACGAACTTCTGGCGCAGTTCGTCGTTTGTGTTCATCTTGATACGCCACTTCATCGACTGCTCGGAATGGACGCTGTCCTTGTCCGACGGGCCGAACATCATCAGCGCCGGATACCACATCCGGTTCAGCGCATCCTGGCACATGCGCTTCTGCTCGGGCGTCCCTTTCATCATGTGCATCAGCAGGTGATAGCCCTGCCGCTGGTGAAAGCTCTCTTCCTTGCAGATGCGCACCATCGCGCGCGCGTAAGGGCCATACGATGTCCGCTGCAGAGGCACCTGGTTCATGATCGCCGCGCCGTCGACCAGCCAGCCGACCGCGCCCATGTCGGCCCAGGTCAGCGTCGGGTAATTGAAGATCGACGAATACTTCATCCGCCCGTCCAGCAGCATCTCGGTCAGCTCATCCCGACTGACGCCCAACGTCTCGGCGGCGCAATACAGGTACAGCCCGTGCCCGGCCTCGTCCTGCACCTTGGCCAGAAGGTTTGCCTTCCGCTCCAGCGACGGGGCGCGGGTGATCCAGTTGCCCTCGGGCAGTTGCCCGACAATCTCGGAATGCGCGTGCTGCCCGATCTGGCGGATCAGCGTCTTGCGATAGCCCTCGGGCATCCAATCCTTCGGTTCGATCTTTTCACCCGCGTCGATCCGAGCCTGAAACGCGGCGAGCTTTTCGGGATCATCCTGCGTCGCTTCCGACTTGATCATCTGTGCGTACATTGGGGGTCTCCTCCCTCAAGTCCGTTCAAGAATAAGGGCTGTGCCCTGGCCCACGCCAACGCACATGGTGCACAGGGCGTATCGCCCGCCTGTGCGCTTCAACTGATAGGCCGCCGTCATCACCAACCGCGCGCCCGACATGCCAAGCGGATGCCCCAGCGCAATCGCGCCTCCATTCGGGTTCACGTGGGGCGCATCGTCGGCCAGTCCCAGCTCTCGCAACACCGCGAGGCCCTGCGACGCAAACGCCTCATTCAGCTCGATCACGTCCATCTGGTCCATCGTCAGGCCCGTCCGCTCCAACACCTTCCGCACCGCAGGCACTGGGCCGATCCCCATCACGCGCGGAGCCACTCCGGCCGCCGCCATGCCAACCACTTGCGCCAGCGGTTCGGCCGCTTTCGCCGCCGCCTCATCGCCCAACAGCAACGCCGCCGCACCGTCATTCACGCCAGAGGCATTGCCAGCGGTCACCGAATTCTCCGGTCCGTTGACGCCCTTCAGCTTGCCCAGCTTTTCGGCGTCTGTGCCGGGGCGCGGATGCTCGTCGGTCGCGACCACAAGCGCCTCGCCCTTCCGCTGCGGGATGGTCACCTGCATCAGTTCATTCGCGAACACACCCGCCTCAGCCGCCGCCGCATAGCGCGCTTGCGACCGCGCCGCGAATGCGTCCTGATCCGCGCGGGACACCTGATAATCCTCGGCCACGTTATCCGCCGTCTCGGGCATCGAATCGATGCCATAGGCCGCCTTCATCGCCGGGTTCACAAAACGCCAGCCTATGGTCGTGTCATACACCGCATTGGCGCGCGAAAAGCCCGCCTCCGCCTTTGGCATCACAAACGGCGCCCGGCTCATGCTTTCGACACCGCCCGCAATCGCCAGCCGATAGTCGCCCGCCTTGATACCCCGCGCCGCCATCCCGACCGCGTCCATCCCGGACGCGCAAAGCCGGTTGACCGTCGTCCCCGGCACGCCCTCCGGCAACCCGGCCAGTAACGCCGCCATCCGCGCGACGTTGCGATTGTCTTCGCCCGCCTGATTGGCGTCCCCGAAAATCACGTCATCGACAGCGCCAAAGTCCACACCCGGGTTGCGCCGCACCAGTTCCGCAATCGGCAACGCTGCCAGATCATCCGTCCGAACCGACGACAGGGCCCCGCCATACCTGCCAATAGGGGTGCGCACTGCATCCAGGATAAAGGCAGGCATCATCGCTCCATTACAATGTGGCTGACGCGTCCTAACATGTTACAAATAGGTGGACAACTAAAATTCCTGTAACTTTACAGAACCGATGTTTCAATCAGAGCCAGCGATCTCACACATGTTCACTCCCCTGAGAGTGGTGGTCGTGGTAGAGACGTTTTCGCAGTAGGACTGTAGCGTCAAACGAACACCCACCCCCAAGGAGATCCCTGATGAAGTGGCTAATCACATCAACCTTTATGGCGCTCGCCTCCACCACCGCCGCGTTTGCCGGTGACCAGTACGTGGACGAAACCGGCTTCGCCGTCTCAGGCTACGACGTCGTTGCCTATTTCGGGCTTGAGCAATCGCCAATCGGCACCGAGCAGCCGGAAGGCGTGAAGGGCAACAAGGCCATCACCGCCGAATACAACGGCGCAACCTTCGCGTTCTCGACCGAAGAAAACCGCGATGCCTTCGTGGCAGACCCGGCCCGCTTCGCACCGCAATACGACGGCCACTGCGCCTATGGCGTGTCGAAGGGCGGTAAGGTTCCGGCGAACCCGAACCTGTGGCGCATCGTCGACGACAAGCTGTACCTGAACATCACCAAGAACGTGGTGGGCTTCTGGGAAGAAGACGTCCCCGGCAACATCACACTGGCCGAAGGCAACTGGACCGGCATCGAGGGCGACCCGGCCTCGGACCGCACGATCCCTGACTTCACGTCGGCGGCCCCGGTCGAGTAAATGTCTATGCTCTCACGCCGATCCTTCCTTGTCCTTGGCGGGGTCGCGATCGGCGTGGGAGTTCTAGGGGCATTCAACCGCCGGTCCTCCGAGGCCGCGACAATGACCCCGGAAGAGGCGCTCGCCGCCGCCGCCACGGGCGACATCCTGCTCGTCGACATCCGCCGACCGGACGAATGGCAAAAAACAGGTGTCCCCCAACACGCGGTCGCCTTTGACATGCGCGACGACTCGTTCTTGCAGAACATCCGCGACGCGCGGGCCTCAACAGGCCAACCCGTCGCCGTCATCTGCGCACGCGGAGTACGATCCGCCCGCATCACCAACCAATTGGACGTTGCAGGCATCCGCCCGATCATCGACATTCCCGAGGGAATGCTCGGCTCCTTCGCGGGGCCCGGCTGGCTTGAGCGGGGCCTCCCCGTGGTTGAGGTGAACTGACCAACATGCGCGCACTGCTACTGGGCCTCGCGGCCACGCTTTCGATGGCCACAGCGGGGCAAGCCTGCTCGATCAACACACCCTGCGAGTTGGGCGACCGCTCCTATTTCGTGGCGATGCCCGAGGGCGCCCAGGGCCCCATCCCCGCGGTCATGTTCCTACACGGCTGGGGCAGCACGGGCGACGGCGCCCTGCGCAACTCGGGCATGGTGCACGGCTTCAACCAACGCGGCTACGCCGTGATCGCGCCAAACGGCACGCCCCGGCAGGGCCGCAATGGGCGGAGTTGGGGGTTCCACCCATCGAACCCTCAGCAAGCGGTGGACGTCGCCTTCCTCGCCGAGGTCCGCGATGACGCGACCACGCGGCTGGGGCTCGACCCGGATCGGATCATTCTCACGGGCTTCTCCATCGGTGGATCGATGGTGGCCTATTCAGCGTGTCTGGAGCCCGACAATTTCGCCGCCTACGCCCCCATCGGCGGCAACTTTTGGCGGCCGCACCCAACGGAATGCGCAGGTCCGGTGCGTATGCTGCACACCCATGGCTGGACTGATGGAGTGGTCCCGCTTGAGGGCCGCGTCGTGAACGACCTGCCAGCCGATGACCCGAACGCCTTTGCGCAGGGCGACATCTTCCACGCCCTGACCATCTGGCGCGACGCCAACGGCTGCCGCCATCTGAAGGCGGACCGGTTCGAAACCGACGGCCTCTTCTGGCGCCGCATCTGGGATCGCTGCGACGAGGGCACCGCGCTGGAGTTCGCGATCTTCCCCGGCGGCCACATGATGCCCGTGGAATGGCCCGGCCTTGTCGCCGACTGGTTCGAGGGGCTATGACCGAACCGCTCGTCGAGCTAGCTCGCCTCGCTTGGCGCGCGCCCGGAGAGCGCCGGTGATCCTCGTGACTGCAATCGCCGCCGTTGCTTTGTGCATCGGGTCGTTCATCCCGCTCCGCTTTGCGCTGTCCGGCTTTATCGCAGCCGCCGTCCTACTGTTCGTCCTGCAGGCCGGGATCAGCGCCGCCTCCGGCTATGCCGGATCGAGTCTGGAAGAAAGCCTGTTGCTCTTCAACGGCTCGATCACGTCGTATCTCGGGTTCAATCTGCAGATCACATACCGGTCGTTCGTCGTGCCACTGCTCGCGCTGTCACTGCCGCTGATCTTCCGGCTGACCCGGTCACTCCGCGGCGATTGACTGCGGCTCCGTCAGGATCGACTTCATCCACGCCCGCTCGCTCCGCGCCGCGCTCACGATGCGGGGCTCCACCAGCGTGTGCGGCGTGTCCATCCGCAGCACGCGGGGCCCGGCGATCACCGACAAAGCGCTCAGCTTCGACAAGGGCACAGCCGCCGCAAGGCTGAACGCAATCGGCAGGATCAGGAGCGGCACGTTGCCCGACAGGATCCCCGCGAGCAGCACGCCGCCCAGCAGCGTTTCAATCCAGTGAAACCGCAGAGTCGCCAGCCAGCCGTAGCCCGTCTTGCCCCGGTTCTGCGGCGCCCAGCGCACCGGGCGCCCAAGCAGAGCGTAGAGCGTCGCCTTCGTGTGCTGCACCATCATGATCGGCGCGTAGAGCACCGAAAAGAACAGCTCCACGAAGATCGAGCCCACGTACATCGTCCCAGATCCATAGGCCCGCCGCGTGCTCCGCCGCAGCCCGAACAGCGTCGCCGCGATCAGCTTCGGAAACAGCAGCATGCCATAGACAAGCGCCATATAGATCCACGCCACGTCCCGCTCTTGCTCCGGCCAAAGCGGAACCAGCGGGTTCGACATCGAGAAATAGCTGATCGGCGCATCGCTGCCCGTGCCCACGAACGACCACAGCAGCACCACCGCGAGCCAGGCGGGCGACATCAGGAACGACAACGCCCCCTGCAACAGGTGAATGCGCGAGATCACATGGAACCCGCGCGCCGCAAGGATGCGCAGGTGCTGCATGTTCCCATGACACCACCGATGATCGCGCACGATGTAATCGATCAGCGTCTGCGGCGTCTCTTCATAGCTGCCGTCCACACGCGGTAGAAGCCGCACGGCCCAGCCTGCGCGCCGCAGCATCCCGGCCTCGACAAAGTCATGGCTCAAAATCAGCCGCTTGTTCCCGCGCCAGCTGCGCAGATGCGGCAGGCGGGCGCTTTCGGCGAAGGCGCGCGTGCGGATGATGGCGTTATGGCCCCAATAATTGCCCTCGTGCTGCGACCATGAGGCAAGGCCTTCGGCCACCAGCCAGCCGTAAACCGAGTTCGAAAACTGCTGCACCCGCCCAAACAACGTCTGAGCACCGATCAGCATAGGACGGCTCTGGATCAGCCCAGCATCCGGGTCCGCTGCAAGCGCATGGGCGAGTTGGCGAATGGCCACACCGCTCATCAGGCTGTCCGCATCCAGCACGACCATCGCCGTATACGCGGCGCCCCAGTTCTCAATCCAGTCCGAGATATTGCCGATCTTCTTGTCGGTGTTCTCCAAGCGGCGGCGATAGTGCACGCCCGGATGCTCCCGCCGAAGCGCCGCGAAGGCCCTTTCCTCCTGCGCCGCAATCTCCGGGTCGCGGGTGTCGCTGAGAATGAACAGCGTATAGCGGTTGGCGTCCGGATGCCGCGTCAGCTCCTTCAGCATCGCCGACGCGTTGCCGAACACGTCCCACGTCGTCTCGTTGTAAACGGGGATCAACAGAGCCACGTCCATCGGCGCCTGCTCTGCCCGCACCGGGCGGCGACGACGGTCGACCGTGACACGCACCAAACCAAGGCATGCCGTGTTCACCGCAAACGCAAGCCACACAAAGGTCAGCGCAACGAGGCTCAGGACAAAGCCCTCCACCAGCATCACCCCATCCTGCGCGAGGTACCGGGTCAGCGACACGCAAAGCGCCACAGTCAGCGCAACCGTCGGAATGAACGCCGACCAGCGCCACAGCAGATCAACCAGCCCCCCCGGCTTCCGCAGCGCACGCGTCCGGTTCACCGACCGAAACGTCTGCGCTGGCCGCTCAAGCGGCGCACGCGCGGGCATATGCTCTGCGGCGTACGCCGTCATGCCGTCCACCGATACAGCCAGACCTCGCTCAGCGCCGAGCCGTTCAGCCGCAACTGCGCGCGAAACTCGATCAGCGTCTCGTCCCCCGGCTCGAACTTGAACGCAAGCCGCGGCCCACCCGTCTCCGGGTTGCGCTGCAACACGCCGTTCGACACCTCGCCCGCGCTTGCATTGACAATAATGTCGACCTCGCCCAGGTCCTCCGGCACGTCCTCGCCGGGCGCGAAGTCGATCAGAACGATCGTCCCCTGGTTATCGAACGCGGAGCCGATCATCGTGTTCAGCACGATCAGCCCGTTGCCATAATCAACCTCTTCGCTCCACGTCAGGCGATAGTCGAACCGCGTCTCCGACCCGCGCTCCAGCCCGCCAGAGGGCCGCCAGTAGCAGACGATATTGTCGAAAATTTCGGATGGCGTCGGTAGCTCGATCAGCGCGACAGAGCCACGGCCCCAATCACCCTTCGGCTCGATCCACACGCCCGGGCGGCGATGATACAGCGCCTCCAGATCGGCGAAATCGCTGTAGGTCCGGGCCCGCTGCATCAGCCCGAAGCCCTTGGGATTGTTATCAAGAAACGCGCTGATTTGCAGGTCAGCCGGATTGGCCAGCGGCCGCCAAATCGTCTCGCCCGCGCCGTTCATGATCAGCAGCCCGTCCGAGTCGTGCACCGCAGGACGGAAGTCCGTGAACCGGTGCCGGTTCGTCTGATCATACTGGAACATCGAGGTCAGCGGCGCGATTCCCACGTTGCGAATATCGCGGCGTGGGAAGACATGCGCCGTCACGTCCGTCGTCAGCGGACGCCCCGGCGTGATCTCTAACCGATAAGCGCCCGTGCAACTCTCACCATCCAGCAGCGCATGCAGCACAAACGTCCCGGCCCCCGGCGCCGGTTTCTCCAGCCAGAAACGCCTGAACTCAGGGAATTCTTCGCCCTCCGGCTCTGCCGTGTCGATGGACAGCCCGCGCGCCGAAATCCCGTAGATCCCGCCCGTATCGATGGCCCGGAAATAGCTCGCGCCCTGAAACACGGCGAACTCGGTGTAGATACCGGGCCTCTCCAACTCCGCCCGCAGCCGCAGCCCGGAGTAGCCAAGACTCTCATCCAGCGGCAGATCCGGGAATTTGTCGGTCTTGTCGAATACGGCGAGGTCGAACAGCAGCGGCCGCGCCTCGCCACCCTCTACGACGGCAATCTCGATGGGCGTCGGGAAGTACAACCCGGGAGCAAACACATCCAGCCGCAGAGGCGTCTCGCCTTCGCCTTCCCACAACGCATTGCGCCCGTCGAACCAGATCGACTGATAGTCGTCGTAGCTGATGCTCGTCCACTCTTCCGGGACACGGTTCGGCGGCAGATACGCGCGCTGGCTCAGCGCCCGCGCAAGGTCCACCACGTCCTGCGGATCGAACGGCGTGCCTGCTCCCGTCCGCAGCCCCGGCTCGTCAGAACCCTGGGACAACGCGGGGGTCGCGGCGAGGGCCGCAAGACTGGCAATGAACTCACGTCGTAGCATTCGGGCGGCTTTTCGGCTTCCATGGCTGGGACTTATACCAGGAGGCGAGGTAGGCCACCCCGACGATGAGTGAAGCCCCCAGCAGGTTCACCCACAGCATTGAAAAATGTGTCCGCCCCACAACGTCCAGCAGCGCGCCCATCAGACGGGCGAGGAACATCGACGCGATGAACACCGCCAACGACTGCTGCCCGACCTTCAGGATCACCGTCAGCAGCCCCTGCCACAGGGTCGACAACCACCCCACCGCGGCCTTCGGCATCAGCCGCGCGCCCATGGGACCGGCGAGGACCCACATCACATAGGCCAGCGCGAGGAAGTGGATGTAGCGCAGGATGCCGAAGTCGGTCTTGGTGAACAGCACCCGCCATTCCTGCCGCCACTCGGCAATCCACTCCACCTCGCGGTGGATGCGGAAATAGGCGAGCGGAACGATCAGCAAAACGATCAAGAGCGCCACCGCGAACAGGCGCCAATCCACGGGCGGCGCGGGGATCCAGCGGGACATGAAGGCGAACCCGGTGAAGAAGATCAACTGCCAGCCGAACGGATTGAAGAACCACTGCCGCTCCGACCACGGCTCTGCCGGGAAGTTCAGGTCCAGCACCCACGCCTGCGCCGAAAACCAAAGCCCGACGACCAGCGCCAACGCGAGCCAGCGGTTCACGCTGTACAGCGCAAAGACCAGCGGCAGCATCACGAGGATCACCAGGTACATCGGCAGAATGTCAAAGTAATTCGGCACATAGGTCAGCGTCAGCAGACCCAGCAGGTTCTCCTGCGTGTTGTTGAAAAACGGGTGGAGGTTCAACTGGCTGACATAGTTCCGCCCGTCCGGGATCAGCGCGTTCAGCACCACCATCGCCATCGCGATGGCAAAGAACAGGCACACATGCGCCCAGTACACCTGCCACACGCGATAGCTCACGCGGATCGTGCCCATCAGGTTCCCCTGCTCACGGAACACCTTGCCAAAGGCGATGGCGCTTGCCATGCCCGAGCAGAAGACGAAGATCTCAGTCGCGTCCGAAAACCCGAAGCGGGCGGGGATCCACAGGGTCAGCCAATTGCCCGGCACATGGGCGATCAGGATGATGAACATCGCGATCCCGCGGAAGAAATCTAGGCGGATGTCACGCGCCCTCACCCCGGCCTGCGCAGCGGCGGGCCGCACTTGCTGGGAGGGAATGAGGGTGGAATCAGCCATGGCCATGCGCGTATCCCGCTTTATTCCGCCGCCGTCGAGGGCGCGGACAGCGACCGAAGCGCGGAAATCCGCGCCATGCGGCTGGCGGCAAAGCTGTCTTCATGCCCGTCCCGCAGTTCCGTGCGCGCGCGCAGCAGCGCCTCGGTCTCGGCCAGGCGCCCGGCGCGTAGGCCGGCCTCGATGGTCAGCCGCTCAAACACGTCGCGCTGCGCGTGGCTGCCGCCCATCGCCTGAAAGTCCGGCTGAGCCGCCTTCAGATGCGAAAACGCCTGCCCGTAATCCGCCTCCCCAAACGCCGCGAGGCCATGCGACGTCGCATACCCGGGTGTGTCCATCACCTCGGCCATGTCGTCCGACGCCTCGGCCCGCTCTGCCACGCTGGCATTCAGGCGCAGGGCCGCATCGCTCCGCTTCTCGCCAATGAGCGCGAGCATGTAATGCATGTCCGCAAACGTCAGACACCCGTCCTCGGTCCGCCGCTCTGACAGGTCCGCAAGTTCGACCCAGCGGTCGCCCACATCGATGCCCTCGATCTCCAGCCGCATCAGCAGCGAGGTCGCGTTCGAGATGTCGCGGTAATCGTCCGTCTTCTCGTCCCTGATCTTGCGGTCGTACAGATCAAGGACCGTCGCCACGTCCCCTTCGTCCAGATGCAGCAGCGCCTTGTGCCACCACACATGGAACCGGAAGTTATTGCAGTGGCCCCACGCGGGCATGTTGCTGTCGATCAGCGCGATCCCGCGCGTGGTGTCGTGGGTCATGTCATACACATGCGCCACGGCATGCAGGCCCCACGCATCGTCGTCCGCAAACTCCAGCCCGCGCAGCCCCACCCGCTCCGCCTTGGCATAGTAACCCGTCTCTTCCAGCGCGAAGGCGTGGCAGCCCAGCGTGTAGCCATACAGCGGATGCGTCGGCCCGTGCGCGGCCAGCACCCGCTCGACCGAGCGCAGCATTCCGTGATTGTCGCCCAGCATGAAACGAATGCCATGCGACAGCTTCATGCTGATCGTGTCCGCCGGGTTCAGCTTCAGCGCATCTTCCATCCGCTGGATCGACAGCGTCGGACGCCCCGCCAGCCAGTCACTCAGCGCCTCGCACCACAGATGCTCGCGCCGCGTCGCCCCGCCCAGGGCAAGCGCCCGCTTCGCTTCGACGTTGGCCGCCTCGGCGGCGGCAATCATCTCGCGCCGCCCAAGCATTAGGCAGGCGAGGCCCTTCATCGCGTGCCCCATCGCAAAGTCGGGATCCCGCTCCAACAGCGCCGTCAGGTGGCCTCCGGTCGACTGTGCATGTGCGAGCACTCCCAGCACCACACCGTTCCACGACTCCAGCGCCTCGACATCACTTACGCTGATGTCGCACGAGCAAATATCTGTAAGCATCAAGGCGCCTTACGCTATTGGTGTTGGAACCGTATGTATCCCACGCGGTCAGCTAGTACCCTTCACCTGCGCGTTATGCCTCGAATAGTTGATGACCGCTCAACTTCACGTGATCATCTACTTACCCCGGTGTCGTGAGAGGATTTTCGCCAGCTTTTCCGTGTCTGCCCCAAAGCGTGGCGGCGCCTTTGCGTATTTTATGGGCGTTTTTGACAGCTTGAGCGGATTTCCCAGCAAATCAACATTGCCCTTTACCGTATCGGGATGCGGAACTTTGACAACCGCGTCTCTCGCGACGGCCTGCGCGGACGAAAGCGCCTCATCCACCGCATGGATGGGGCCACATGGCACGCCCACGGACTGTAATACTTCCAGAATCCGGGCGTTTGATTTCATCTTAAATGTTTCAGAAATTGCATCTGTCAGCGCCACGCGGTTCTCGATCCGCAGCGGATTTGTTTCGTATCTCGCATCGTTCGCGAGGTCATCCCGCCCAATCGCCCCGCAGAACGCCTGAAACTGCCGGTCATTCCCAACGGCGACAATCACATGCCCATCCTCGGTGGCAAAAACGTCGTAGGGCACGATATTCGGGTGCCCATTGCCCCGCCGCTTGGGCACCTTGCCCGACGCAAGATAGTTCGTGCCTTCGTTGATGAGCCAGGCCATCTGACTGTCCACCAGCGCGACGTCGATATGTTGCCCCTCGCCCGTCGCCTCCGCATGACGCAGCGCGGCCAGCACGCCGACAGCGGCATACATTCCGCACATCACATCCGCGATCCCGACGCCCACCTTCATCGGCGCGCCGTCCGGCTCCCCCGTTAGCGACATCATCCCGCCAAAGCCCTGCGCCATCAGATCATAACCGGGCCGATGACTGTACGGCCCCGTCTGCCCGAAGCCGGAAATCGAGCAATACACCAGCCCCGGATTAACCGCGCTCAGCGCCGCATAATCCAGCCCGTACTTCTGCAGCCCACCCGGCTTGTAGTTCTCCACCACGATCTGAGCCTGCGCCGCGATGCTCTTTACCAGCGCCTGCCCCTCCTCGGTCGAGATATCCGCCGCCACCGAATACTTGTTCCGGTTCGCGGCCATGTAATACGCGCTCAGGTCCGACGCGCCCTCCGTCGTCTCGGCATAGGGCGGCCCCCACGTCCGCGTGTCATCGCCGCCCGTCTTGGGGTTTTCAATCTTGATCACCGTCGCGCCCAGATCGCCCAAAAGCTGCGTCGCCGTCGGCCCCGCCAGAATGCGCGTCAGATCAAGAACCAGCACACCATCCAGCGCGCCGGGGGCCTCAGAATGTTCCGTCATAAGCCTGCCGATCAATCTGCACCGCAATCACGCTGAACGTATCGGCCTCTTGCGCCTGCGCCAACGCCTCCCGCAACTCCTGCTCGGACGACACGGTGTGCCCCTTGCCACCAAACGCCCGCCCGATTCCCGCAACGTCCGGCCCGTCAAAATCCACACCCACATTCTCCAACTGCCGCCCGCGCTGCTTCAACTCGATCAGCGCCAGCGATGCATCCACGTACACCACAAAGATCATCCGCAGCCCCTGCTCCGCCGCCGTCGCCAACTCGCCCACGACCATCAAAAACCCGGCATCGCCCGAGAATGACACTACCGTCCGCTCGCGCTCCACCAACTGCATCCCGATGGCCAGCGGCACCGCGCAGCCCATGGTGCAAAACCCCGACGACTGCGTCAGCGCCCGCGGGAACCGGCACGTCCACATCTGGCTCAGCAGAATGCGATGCGCCCCGCTATCCGCCGTCGCCAGAGTATCCTCCGGAAGCACTTCCTGACAGACTGAGATTGCCTGCGCCGGGCCCCACGCGTCCCCCCTCGGGAACGCCTCTGCCAAAGCGGCCTGAACATCAGTCACTTCCTGGCCCCACTCCGCCGACCCCGCGTCCGGCAACAGCGCCGCAACGCTCGCCCCGCAATCGCCGATGAAATTGTGGGTCGCCTGATGCATGTAATGATCGTTCGGTGCATGGGTGACGTCGATCACCACCTGCCGCGCCGGGTCCCACGGGTCTTGCCAACCGATCCGCATCTCAATCGGATCATACCCAATCGCCAGGATCACATCCGCCCGCTGCACCAGCGGCAGCAGGATGCCATCCGCCTTGGGCGACAGCCCCGCGCCGCCCAACGCCAACGCGTGATCCTCGGGCAACAGCCCCTTTGCCTTGTACGTCGTCACGACCGGGGCGCCCAACCGCTCAGCCGCCACCCTCACCGCATCCGCATGCTCCAACGCATCAACGCCCGCCACGATCAACGGCCGCTTCGCCCCGGACAACGCCGCCTTCGCCTCTGCCAGACCCTCGCCCGCCGGGGCCACTGGCAACGCCGCAGGCCGCAAAACGCCCTCGCCCGACGCCGCCGCGTCCGCGACGGAGATCGGCACATCCAGATGCACCGGCCCCGGGCGCCCTTCCGTTGCAACACCAACTGCCTTGTCGATGATCACATGCGCCGCCTTGGCGTTCAGCGTAAAGCTTTTCTTCGTAACCGTCTCGAATAACCGCCCCTGATCGAGCACCTGATGCGTATAGACCTCCGCCGTCTCCGGATCGACGCACCCCGTCAGCACGATCAACGGCACCCGATCCTGCCGCGCGTTCTCGACCACGTTGATCCCGTTCAACGCCCCCGGCCCCACCGTCCCCAGCAGGATCCCCGGAGCACCGGTGCGATGATACGTCCCCTCGGCCATGAACCCGGCGGCGTTCTCGTGGCGGCACAGAACGAACTCAATCCCCGCCTGCTTCAGCGCATCCAGCAGCGTCAGCACCTCGCCGCCCGGCATCCCGAACGCCCACCGGCACCCCGCCGCATAAAGCCGCCTCGCCACTACATCCGCCGCGCGCATCCTGCCCTCGCCACCCGTGTCACGCCCGCTATCCTCCAGTTTCCCGCAGGTCGCAAGTCACCCCACGGGAAAGTCATCCGCCCTTTTGGGCAGCGCCCCGCTTGGCTAAACCAGACGGCGAACCAACAAAGAGACCTCCGTGAGCAACCACCTCTACAACACCCTCATCGCCCCACACGCTAGCAGCACCGCGCCGTTCCTCACGCGCGACAACGCCCCCGACCTCTCCTTCGCCAATTTCGCAGGCATGGCCGCCCGCATGGCCCACGTCCTGGTCGCCAACGGGCTGACACCGGGCGACCGCGTCGTGGTGCAGGCCCCCAAAACGATAAAGATGGTCGCGCTCTACATCGCCACCATCCAGGCAGGGGGCGTGTTCCTGCCGCTCAACACGGCTTACACACCCGACGAGGTGAGCTACTTCATCGGCGACGCCACACCCCGGATCATCGTCTGCGATCCCGCCGCCACCACGCCCGCCAGCGACGCGACCATCCTGACGCTCGCCGCCGACGGCTCCGGCACCCTGACGCAGACCCTCTCGGACCACCCCCCCGCGTTCGACACCGTCCCACGCGGGCCGGACGACCTCGCTGGGCTGCTCTACACCTCGGGTACCACCGGCCGCTCAAAGGGCGCGATGATGACGCACGAAAATCTCGCGTCCAACGCCAGATCCTTGGTCGAGCACTGGCGGATCACAAGCGACGACGTCCTGATCCACGCCCTCCCGATCTTCCACACCCACGGCCTGTTCGTTGCACTCAACACATCGCTAATCGCAGGGGCAAAAGTGCGCTTCATGCCCGCTTTCGACCTCGACGTCATCGCCTCTGCCCTGCCCCAGTCTACTCTGATGATGGGCGTCCCAACGTTCTACACCCGCCTCCTCGCGGACAAGCGCCTGACGCGAGACGCAACGCGCAACATGCGCCTCTTCATCTCCGGCAGCGCCCCATTGCTGGCCGAGACCCACCTCGCGTTCACTGAACGCACCGGCCACCACATCCTCGAACGCTACGGCATGACCGAGACGAACATGATCACGTCCAACCCCTACGACGGCGAACGCCGCGCCGGGACGGTTGGGCAGCCATTGCCGGGCGTCGAGGTTCAACTGACAGAACGCGACAGCGACGGTGTCGGCATGATCGAAGTCCGCGGCCCAAATGTTTTCAAAGGCTATTGGCAGATGCCCGAAAAGACCGCCGCCGAACTGCGCGACACCGGCTTCTTCATCACCGGCGACCTCGGGGAGATCAGCCCCGACGGCTACCTCTCCATCGTCGGACGGGCAAAAGACCTGATCATCACCGGCGGCTACAACGTCTACCCGAAGGAGGTCGAGGACGTCCTGAACGACATCCCCGGCGTCGTCGAATCCGCCGTCTTCGGCATCCCCGACCCGGACTTTGGCGAGGCCATCATCGCCGCCGTCGTCCCCGGGGCAGAGCTAGAGGTGGATGCGCTATCACAGGTCGTGGCCGAGAAGCTTGCCCGCTTCAAACACCCCCGCCGCTACGAAATCATGTCAGAGTTGCCTCGCAATACGATGGGCAAGGTCCAGAAGAACCTCCTGCGCGAGATGTTTGCCGGGGACGGTGGGCAAATTGCCCACCCTACCGCTTAAAAGCGGGAAACTTGCCACAGGGGTAGGGTATGCAATCTGCCCACCGGCCGTCACGGGCGCAAGATCACCTTCGGCGCCGCCACACGCCCCTCGCGCAACTCCGCAAACGCCGCAGCCCCCGTGTCCAACGGCTGCGCCACTGTCCAATCCAGCGGCCCGAACCGCCCGTCAAAAATCGCCGCTGTCGTGTCGAGGAAATCCTGCACCGTGTAGGCGTACGTTCCGATAAACGTGATCTCTTGCAGCGTCATTCGGCGGATATCGAGGCCGCCGGTATCCTCGCCCAGCCCGATATGCGCGATCACCCCGCCGGGCTCCGCCAGCGCCGATGCCGTCTCACGCGTCACCGCATAGCCGACAGCGTCCACGACAAGCGGAAACACCCCGTCTGCCTTCGGAACCACCGTAGCCCCATGCTCCGCCAGAAACGCCGCACGGTCTGCGTTCGGCTCGACAATAGTGACGTCCGTCACACCCATCGCCGCCAGCGCCAACGCTGAGCCAAACCCAATCGCTCCGCCGCCCAGCACCACCGCGCGCCGGTCCATCGACGGATGCAGCGCGTCCAGCCCCAGCAGGATCGCGTGCCAGCACACCGCTAACGGCTCTGCCAGCGCGGCCTTGTCGAGCGACACGTCATCTGGAACCGTCACAAGGCTTTTCGCAGGGATTTTCACGTACTCGCAAAACGCCCCCTCGCGCGGCGGCATCGAGATGATCTGACGGTTCGGGCACAGATTCTCGCGCCCGTTGCGGGACGCCTGGCATTCTCCGCAAGAGTTCAGCGGGTTGATCGTCACCCGCTCCCCCTCCCGCGCGCCGCCGACAATCACGCCAGCCGCCTCGTGCCCCAGGATCAGCGGCGCCGGGCGCCGGGCGTCGTGACCCAGATAGGCGTGCATATCGGATCCGCAGATGCCCGCCGATTCAACGCGGATCAGCTCCTCCCCCGCCTCCGGCACAGGGTCCGGCACGTCCCGCATGACGAGCGTTTCGACCCCCTCGTAGACGAGCGCCCGCATCAGCCCTCAGCCGACAGATCGAAGTTCTCGCCCGGAAAGTACTTCGCCAGCCGCACATCCGCCGCCCGGGCATGCGCCTCCATCCCCTCCAGCCGCGAAATCCTCGCGGTGGCCTCGGCAATCGGCTTAGCGCCCTCGCGCGTCGCCCGCTGCCAGGTGACGATCTTCATGTACTTGTGCACGCTCAGCCCGCCCGTATACCGCGCCGCGCCGGACGTCGGCAGCACGTGGTTCGTGCCCGTCGCCTTGTCGCCATACGAGACCGTCGTCTCCTCCCCAAGAAACAGCGAGCCATAACAACTGAGCCGCCCCAGCCACCACTCCAGATCGTCCGCCTGCACCGTCAGATGCTCCGGCGCGTACTCATCCGAACAGGCCGCCATCTCCTCCCGGTCACCGCACACGATGACCTCCGCATAATCCCGCCACGCGGCCCTCGCATTGTCGCGGTTCACCTCCGGCAGATCCTCGATCAGGTCCGGCACCTGCGCCATCACCGCCTCCGCCAACGCCTGATCGTCCGTCACCAACCAAACCGGCGAGTTATACCCGTGCTCCGCCTGACTCACGAGGTCCGTCGCCACCACATGCGCATCCGCCGTCTTGTCGGCGAGGATCAGGCTGTCCGTCGGCCCCGCAACCATGTCGATGCCCACCTTCCCAAAGAGGATCCGCTTCGCCTCCGCCACGAACTGATTGCCCGGACCCACCAGAATGCTCGCCGCAGGCAGCCCGAACAGACCATAGGTCATCGCCGCCACCGCCTGCACCCCGCCCATGGCCAGGATCTTGTCCGCCCCGCATATATGCGCCGCATAGACAATCGCCGGCGCAATCCCCACGTCCGGACGCGGCGGCGAGCACGCCGTGATATGCCCGCACCCGGCCACCTTCGCGGTCGTCACGGTCATGATCGCGCTCGCGATGTGGCTATACCGTCCCCCGGGCACATAGCAGCCCGCCGCGTCCACCGGGATCGCCTTCTGCCCGGCGATCACGCCCGGCACAATCTCCATCTGCACGTCATGGACGGTGGATTTCTGCATCTCGGCAAACCGCCGCACGTTGTCGTGCGCGAAATGGATGTCGTCCTTCAGCTTCTGCGACACCTGAGCCGCCGCCGCCTCAATCTCATCCGCCGTCAGAAGGACATTGCCATCGTACTTGTCGAACTTTTTGGCGTACTCCAGCGCTTTGGCATCGCCGCCCGCCTCTATCGCGCCCAAGATCTCAACAACCGTCGCATGGGTCGCTGATGCGTCCGTCTGAGACGTCCGTTCCGCCTTCTTTAGGTAGGTCCGAGCCATTCCTTCACCTTACTGAAAACCGACCTTCGGATAACCCGAAAAAGCCTTTTATATCTGATGCTTAATGTGCTGAATCGGTCCCGAGATCAACTAGTTCCCACTCATAACTTCCGGAAGCCACAGCACGATCTGCGGGAAGATGAAGATCAGGATCAGGCCGAACAACTGCACCAGCATGAACTGCATCATGCCGAGGTAGATGTCTTTGAGGTCCCAATTCGGCACCACCCCCTTAAGGAAGTAGGCCGACAACGCCACGGGCGGACTCAGCCACGCCGTCTGCAGGTTCACCGCCACAAGGATGCCGAACCAGACCATCAGGTCATACCGATCCAGCCCGTGAACCGACAGCGACTCCACCGTTGGCAGCAGGATCGGCACCACGATCAGCACGATCGGCACCCACTCCAGCGGCCACCCCAGCAGAAAGATCAGCGCCATCACCAAGAGCAGGATCAGATAGGGCGAGAAGTCGAGGCCCAGCAGCAGCTCTGTCATCATCTTCGGCGTCCCCAGGGCCGAGAACTGCGCGCCAAAGAAGTTCGACGCCGCAACGAGGAACATGATCAGCACCGTGATCTCCAGCGCCTTGATCAGACTGTCGAAGAAGCCCGGCACCGTGAAACGGCGATACGCAATAGACAGGAGGATCGCGCCAAAGGCGCCCATCGCGGCGGCCTCTGCCGGTGTGGCGAAGCCCAGAAGGATCGAGCCCAGCGCGAATGAGATCAGGATTGTCGGCGGCATCAGCCCCGCAAAGAACTCATCCCAAAGCTGCGAGAAGTAAAAGCCGCCGTCCGCGTCCTTGCCGTAGATCGGGCGCGCGAGGAACGCCAACAGCAGCGTGAAGGCCGCGAAGATGACCGACCATGTGGGCACGCCGTCGCCAGCATTGGCGAAGATCATGTATAGGTGGAACAGGATTGCCATGGGCAGAACGATCCGCAGCACTGCAAGGCTCCGATACGCCCGGTGCGCGATAAGACAAGTCGCCACGAGGACGATCAGCCCGCCGAACGGGAGAAGTCCGCCGAACGCACCGCTCAGTCCCAGACCGAACACGCGGCAGATTGTCAGAATGCCCAGGCAAATCAGCGCCACCTCGGCGCCGTAGTACCGCGACGTATCGGGCTGATCCTCGTCAGACAGGACGGGGCCCAGCGACGGGTCGATCCAGCAGCGCCCCAGCGTGTAAATCAGGTACAGCGACGCCAAAAGCGCGCCCGGGATGAACGCCCCGCGGAACAGATCAAGGGTCGAGACCTCCAGCACCGGCCCCATCACGATCAACATGATCGACGGCGGGATCAGGATGCCCAGCGTCCCGCCCGCCGTGATGCACCCCGCCGCGAGCTTCACGTTATAGCCCGACCGGCTCATCGTCGCGCCAGCCATGATCCCCAGCAGCGTCACCGACGCCCCCACGATCCCCGTCGCCGCCGCAAAGATCGTCGAAACGATCAGCACCGCGATGAACAGCGCCCCCCGGATGCGCGCCATGATCATCTGGATCGAGGCAAACAGCCGCTCCATCAGCCCCGCCTGCTCCATCACGATACCCATCAGCACGAACAGCGGCACCGCCATGAGCTGGTCGTTCAGCATGGTGGAGTTCGTGTTCAGCGTCATCAAAAGCGTGGTCAGCTTGAAGTTCGCGCCCCAGATGCCGAACACGAAGGCGAGGAAGATCAGCGTGAACGAAATCGGGAAGCCGATAAAGATCACGAACAGCATCGCCGCAAGCATGATCAACCCGATGGTCGGCTTGTCGAGGTTCGGTCGCGCGCTCATTAGGTCGGTGAACCACGCCCCCCCGGGAACGACGTCGGGCGCAAAGACCGCGAGCACCAGCCAGATCAGCGCGACCAGATAGACCGGCAGCAGGCGTACAAAGACCCGCTCACGCTCTTTGCCCATCTTGTGGAAGGCGCGGAAAATCTCCGGAATCCCCTGCAGACACAGCAGCAGCCCGCCAACGGGCATCGCCAGGCGCGCGGGCCAAAGGATCGGCTGCCATGCGCTGTCGAGCGCCAGCGTCTCTCCGGTGTTGTACGCCACCAGCCAGAACTGAGCCGAAACGACCGTGAAGAAGATCATCGAAGGGATGAAGAACAGCAGATACAGCGCCGCATCGACCGTCGCCTGCGTCTTGTCGGACCACGCGCGATACAGGAAGTCCGCGCGAATATGGACCCCTCGCATCAGCCCGTAGCCCGCCGCCGCCATAAACAGAACGCCCGCAATCATGCGGCTCGTGTCATAGACCCACAGAGTCGGCCCAAGCCCAAGCGAGCGCGCCAGATCTTCATACCCCGCGTCCTGCAGAATGGCGAAGGAGTTACGAGAGAACACCTCGTAAACGACCGCCGCGATCAGCGGCACCATCATCAGCGCGATGATCTGCCCCGCGCGATAGTTGATCACGTCGATGATCGCGGTGATCGGGCGCTGCCACGGCGTCATGTCCTCGGGCGTTTCGCCGGGCCTTTCGGCGCGACGCTCGGCGATCAGCTCGTCCGCGATCTCCAGATCTTCGGGTTTCGGCTCGTCGGCTGCCATGGATGTCCCTCCCACGGGGGCTCTGAACGCTGCGGCGCTTGTACCCCTTCAAGCGGCAATGCCCGTCACTTTGGGCACTGGCGGTTGAAGCGGCAGGGCGGGATCGCTCCCGCCCTGTGCTCTTGTCTCACTTCAGCGTGTCGGCAAACGCGCGGCCAAGGCTCGCGTTCGAGGTCTGCGCACCCGCCCAGAACGGAACGGCGATCTCAGCGAAGTCCTTCTGCGACTGCCATACCTCAGCGAAGAACTCGTTCTCGGCAGCGGCGGCCTCAAGGGCCTTCGTTGCGGCGGCAGAGTACTCGGTGAAGTAATCAGCCGGGGTGTCCTCAAGGATCACACCGTGGTTGTCGGCCAGGTCCTTCAGCGCCTTGCCGTTCTCGAAGATGCGGTAGCTCAGCGACTTCGACAGCGACGCGTTTGCGGCCACTTCCAGTGCCTTCTGCTCGATCTCCGTCAGGCTGTCGTAAAAGTCGCGGTTCACATACATGTCCGCGTTCACGGTCACCTGGTGCAGACCCTGCAGGTAGTAGTGCTTCAGCACCTTCTGAAAGCCGAAGACCGAGTCTGGCTTCGGGCAGCACCACTCCGCCGCATCAATCGTGCCCTTCTCCAGCGCGGGCAGGATGTCACCGCCGCCCATGGCGACAGCCGGCACACCGATGTCCGCGTAAGCGGCACCGACCATGCCCGGAGGCGCACGGAAGCGCATCTGGCGGAAGTCATCCATCGACGTGATCGGCTCCGGGAACCAGCCCAGCGCCTCGGGGCCCACCGGCTGCAGCATGAAGCCTTTGACGTTCACGCCCATCTCGTCCCACAGGCGGTCGTACAGCTCCTTGCCGCCGCCGTACTGGAACCAGCTCAGGAACGCGATGTTATCAAGGCCGACACCCGCACCCGCCACCGGCGCGCCGAACAGGTTCGCCGCGACGTGCTTGCCGCCCCAATAGTGCGTCCAGGCAAAGCCGCCCTCGACCAGACCCGCGTCCACCGCGTCCATGATGTCGCGCGGGCCAACCACGGCACCTGCGGGCAGCACTTCAATGGTCAGCGAGCCACCCGTCAGCGCGGCCACGTCATTGCCGAACTCGGTCAGCATCACAACCTCATCCGCCGTGTTGGGCAGAACCGACTGGATCCGCAGCACTTTCTCGGCCATCGCCGTCGTGGCCAGCATCGACAGCGCCACGGCGCCCGATGCAATGGTCTTTAGGTTCAACATGGGTTTCCTCCCTAAGGTTTATCTTCTTCTCTCCCGCCGGTTTCGCCGCGCGGGGCTTCGTGCCTTCTGTCGTCTTGTTGTCGCGACCCAGGGGCGAAGGCTGCCCCGGGTGCCGTTCGTGATCGGCGGTTCAGCCGCCCACATCCTCCAAAATCATGTCGCTTGCCTTTTCTCCGATCATGATGGCAGGCGCATTGGTGTTGCCGCTGGTGATCCGCGGCATGATGCTCGCATCCGCTACCCGCAGCCGGTCCACCCCTCGCACCCGCAGGCGCGGGTCCACCACGGCCATCGGATCGATCCCCATCTTGCAGGTGCCTGTCGGGTGATAGATCGTCACCGACGTCTGCCGCGCCCATTCCAGCGTCGCCTCCTCATCGTCCAGCGCCACACCCTCCCCCGGTGCATGCTCTTCCGTGATCTGAGACTTCAGCGGCTCCACATGCGCGATCTTCCTCGCGATCTGGATGCCCTTCACCAGCGTCCGGCAATCCGTCTCGGTCGCAAGGTAATTCGGATGGATCTCGGGATGCTGCTTCGGATCGGCGGACCGCAGGCTGATATGACCCGCACTCTCGGGCCGAAGCTGCAGCACCGACGCCGTAAAGGCCGAGAACGGGTGCGCGCCCTCCCCAGGACTATCAGCGCTGAATGGTTGAATGTGAAACTGAATATCGGGCGTCTCCAGATGCGCTTCTGTCTTCAGGAATCCCGTCCCTAGACTTGCCGCCATGGTCATCGGCCCACGCTGCGTCAACGCGTATTGCACCGCGATCATCGCCTGCTTGAACAGGTAGTTGGTCTCGACATTGATCGTGCTTAGCGGGGTCTTGAACACGGGCCGCGCCTGCAGATGATCCTGCAGGTTCTTGCCGACACCCTTGCTCTCGGCCTTCACCTCGATCCCGTGCCGCTTGATCTCATCCGGGTCACCGATCCCCGACAGCATCAGCAACTGCGGCGACCCAATGGCCCCCGCGCTCAAAATCACCTCGGCCCTCGCCCGGATCTCGCGGACCATACCATCCACGGTCGCCCGCACACCCACGGCCTGCCCGCCTTCGATCAACACCGCCTCAGTCTGCGCATTGGTAATGATGCGAAGGTTCGCCCGATCCCTCGCGGGCTTCAGATACGCCTTCGCCGACGAACACCGCTTCCCACCCGCCATGGTGAGCTGGAAGTACCCGACGCCCTCCTGATCCTCGCCGTTGTAATCATGCGCCCGCTTGTACCCGGCCGCCTCCGCCGCATCGACCCACAGATCAACGACCTTCCGCGACAGCCGCGACGTCTGCACCGACAGCGGCCCATCCGTGCCCCTCAGATCGGACCCATTGGATCCCGTCCACCGCTCCGACCGCTTGAAATACGGCAGCACCTCGTCCCACGTCCAGCCAGAGCAGCCCATCTGCGCCCAGCCGTCAAAATCCTGTGGCTGCCCGCGCACGTAAAGCAGCCCGTTGATCGAGCTCGACCCACCCAGCACCCGCCCCCGCGGCCACGAGATCGACCGCCCGGCGATCCCCTCATCCGCCTCGGTCTTGTACTGCCAATCGGTCTCTGAATTTCCCATCGTTCGGAAGTATCCGACGGGGATGTGGATCCACGGATTGGTATCGGCGGGGCCTGCTTCAAGCAGGGCCACCGTGTGCCGGCCACTGGCTGACAAACGATTGGCAACGGCACATCCGGCCGACCCCGCGCCGACGATGATGAAGTCGAACTCCATCTCCTCCCTATCGAAAAATGAGACTTTTTGTCTCGATTTTTATCGTTCGGTTACGCTACAATGATTCGCGCGGAACACAATGGCAATTCGCGGGAAGGGTCCAACGTGCCGGAATCTGAACGCATCCCAACGAACCTCCGGACGCTTCTGATCCTTGAGGTCCTGGGCACCAGTGACCGCGCGATGACCGCGACTGAAATCAACGAAAGCATCGGGCTGCCGCGCCAAACCATCCACCGCCTCTGCGCCACGCTGGAGTCGAACGGCTTCATCGCCCGCGAAGGCTCCACCCGCCGCTACTACGCCGCCCGCCGTTTGCGGGCGTTGGGAGCGGGGCTCCTGAACAACTCCCGCCACCACATCGCGCGGCGCCAGATTCTGACGGATCTTGCGTCCAAGGTGCAGGAAACGGTGAACTTCGTCGTCCCCGAGGGCGACGGGATGAGCTATGTCGACCGCGTCGAAACGGACTGGGCGTTTCAGGTGCAACTTCCCATCGGCTCTCACGTGCCATTCCATTGCACGGCCAGTGGCAAGAGCTTCCTCGCCAGCCTCTCCCGCCGCAAACGCGACGCCGTGCTGTCATCCCTGACGCTCGAAAGACTGACCTCACAAACCAAAACGCGGCCCGAAGACCTGGCCGATGAACTCGAAGAAATCTCCAACCGCGGCTACTCGCTCGACAACGAAGAGTTCATTGAGGGCATGGTGGCCATCGCGGTGCCTGTCACTGACATGTCCGGCCGCTTCGCTGCAGCCGTCGCATTCCACGGCCCGACCCAGCGCCTGACCATAGACGACGCCGTCGCCCGCAAAGCCCACCTGCAAGACGCGGCACACAGACTCCAGGACGCTCTGTTCGGCGACTGACGCGTTTCGAGCCAGACCAAGGATCGAGCGATTTTCAGCGCGGAATCAAGGCCTTCAGGCCGCCGCGCCATCGCCGGGCCCTCCCCAGGCCCGGCGATACGTCACCGTCAGCGCGTCGATCTGAGCAAGTGCGGTACGGCTGCCATAAACCGCACTGGACAACCGTCGGTCTCGCCAGTCCAGGGCCCATCAATGGCACGGCTTACACTCAAGCCACAGCGCCCAACCGCTCCTCTTGACTCGCAAGCAAAAGCGACCGGATCGCGTCGAAATTCTCCGCCTCCGCTGCCTTGAACAACCGCGGCAGAGCTTGCCTCAGATGCTCTGTCTGTTTCGGCGCCGAAAGCTGGTACACACCCGGCAACCCCGTCGACTGCGCGTCCGACAGGTCGAAATCCGCCTCTCGCAGCTTCTCCCCCGGCCGCAACTGCGTCTCGTGCAACGCAATGCTGAACGGCCCAGGATCGGCATGCGGCACCTTGCCTGCCATCCGGATCATCCGCGCTGCGACGTCCCGAATGCGCACCTGCGGCCCGGAATCCCTGACGAAAACCTCGCCCTTCGCCCCAAAAGCACCCGCGGCAAGCACAAGATCCGCAGCCTCCATCGGCGTCATGAAATGCCGCTCTGCCCGGAAATCCGTGATCGTCACCGGCCCGCCATTGGCAATCTGCTCGGCAAACAGGGGCACAACAGACCCCGACGACCCCAGCACATTTCCGAACCTCACAATGCCCACGCGGATACCCCGCGACCGTTGCCCGGCCTCTGCGGCCACATGCTCTGCCCAGCGCTTCGTGGCGCCCATGATCCCGGCAGGCGCAACGGCCTTATCCGTCGACACCAGAACCACATCCGCCCCGTGCTCCACCGCCGCCTCCAGCACCCGGGACGTGCCGATCACGTTGTTCATCACCGCCTCGGCGGGGTTCGCCTCCAGCATAGGCACATGCTTATACGCCGCCGCGTGGACCACATGCCCGACGCCGTGCCGCTCCATCACACGCCTCAGCCGCTGCCGATCCCGGATACACCCAAGCTCCGGCACCGCAACCGCCCCGGTCGCTCGCATCACACTGTCAAGCTGATACAGCGCAAACTCCGACCGGTCGTACAGCACGATCCGCTTTGCCTCGCACTCCACCAACCGGCGGCACACGACCGAACCGATGGACCCGCCAGCTCCCGTCACAAGCACCGTCTTTCCGCGAAACGCATCGCGCACCTGCGGCGGGCATTCGGACGCGACCGGTCGGCCCAACAGATCCTCCGCCAGGGCGTCAGCCACCGGCCAGCGCAAGCCATTGAAAGCAGGGATACCCCACGGTTCGAGTTGTGCCATTATTGATCTCTTTGCCTGCCCCGACGTCCAGACACTGTCTGCAGCTTTGGTTTACATTTTATTGCCAATCGCACCGCATCGGCGGATGTGGACCACCCGTGCATCCTTCGCTAAGACGCGCCGACCGTCACTGTCCGGAAAATCCAATGTCCACGCACGGCCCCGCCATCCCAATGACATCGCACCCGGTGAAGGGCCTGAAAGGCACGGCGCATGTGCCGGGCGACAAGTCGATCAGCCACCGCTCGCTGATCCTTGGCGCACTCGCGGTCGGCGAAACGCGGATCACCGGCCTGCTCGAAGGCGAAGACGTCCTGCGCACGGCAGACGCCATGCGTGCCTTTGGCGCAGAAGTGACCGACCACGGCGGGGGAGAATGGTCCGTCCACGGCGTCGGCACCGGTGGCTTTGCCGAGCCAGAAGACGTCATCGACTGCGGCAACGCCGGCACCGGCGTGCGCCTGATCATGGGCGCCATGGCCACGACCGCCATTTCCGCCACATTCACGGGCGACGCTTCACTCCGCTCTCGCCCCATGGGCCGGATCACCAATCCGCTGGCCGCGTTCGGCACGGTCGCCTATGGCCGCAAGGGCGGCCTCCTCCCGATGACGATCGTCGGCGCGTCTACCCCGGTCCCGGTGCGCTACACGCTGCCGATGGCATCCGCGCAGGTGAAATCCGCCGTCCTCCTCGCCGGGCTCAACGCACCGGGTGAGACCGTGATCATTGAGCCCGAAGCCACCCGGGACCACACCGAACGCATGCTTCAGGGTGCAGGCGCAACCCTGTCGGTCGAGGACACCCCCGAAGGCCGCGTCATCACCCTGACCGGCCAGCCAGAGCTGCGCCCCCTCGACATCGCCGTCCCCCGCGACCCGTCCTCGGCGGCGTTCCCGGTCTGCGCAGCCCTGATCACCGAAGGCTCCGACGTCCTCGTCCCCAACATCGGCCTCAACCCGACCCGCGCGGGACTCTACGACACCCTCGTCGAAATGGGCGCCGACCTGACGTTCGAGAACCGCCGCGACGCGGGCGGCGAACCCGTCGCCGACCTCCGCGCCCGCTTCTCGCCCAACATGAAGGGCATCGAGGTGCCGCCAGAACGCGCGCCCGCCATGATCGACGAATACCCCATCCTCTCGGTCGTCGCCGCGAATGCCGAGGGGACAACTGTCATGGCCGGGGTCCACGAGTTGCGCGTGAAGGAAAGCGACCGCATCGACGCGATGGCCAGGGGGCTAGAGGCGATGGGCGTGGCGCTGGAGGAAGACGACGACGTCTTCACCGTCCACGGCAAAGGCGCGGGCAGCGTCCGCGGGGGCGGAACCGCCGCCGCCCGTCTGGATCACCGCATCGCCATGTCGTTTGCCTGCCTCGGGATGAGCGCGCAGAACCCCGTCAAGATCGACGACGCAGGCCCAATCGCCACGTCCTTCCCGATCTTCGAACCGCTGATGACCGGCCTCGGCGCACGCTTCGTCAGAACAAACACCTGATTTCAGGCCGGAAAATGGAATTTTCCGTCACGATTTCTTCCAGAAATCGGCCCGCGGCAGGGCTCAGCGCGTCGCCGCCATAAACCGCTCGATCAAAGTCGGATCCTTCTCGCCCGGCGCGCTTTCAACCCCGGACGCTACATCCAACTGCTGCGCCCCTGTCAAAGCGATGGCCTCTGCCACGTTGTCCGGCGTTAGACCACCGGCCAGCATCCACGGCACCGACCACCGCCGATTGGCGATCAGTCGCCAGTCAAACGTCACGCCGTTGCCCCCCGGCAAATCGCCGGACTTCGGCGGCTTGGCATCAACCAGGATCTGGTCTGCCACTTCGGAATAGACCTCCAGCGCCCCGACATCCTCGGCCTCGCCGACACCAACCGCCTTGATCACCGGCAGCCCCGTGCGGGCGCGCACCTCCACTACCCGCTCGGACGTTTCTTTCCCGTGAAGCTGGATCATATCAATCGGCGCCTCGGCCACGATGGCGTCCAGCAGGGCGTTGTCCGGCTCAATGACCAGCATCACCTTCGCCACGCCCGTGGGCACATCCGCCGCCAGCACCCTCGTCTTGTCCAACGAAACAAACCGCGGCGACCGCTCAATGTGATTGAAGCCGATATACGCCGCACCCGCCTTGGCGGCCACGCGCACGTGCTCGGCCCGGGTGAGCCCGCAGATCTTGACCCGCACCGCCATAGCGACCTAGCCCGCAGCAGCCTTCTTGTTGTCGATGATGGCCAGCACCTCGTCTGCCGAGCCGACCTCAGGCTCCTTCAGACGCTCTACCTCTTTCTCCAGCCGCTCACACTCGCGGCGATGGCGGGTCGAGGCGGCGCGGTGCTTATGCTCCCGCAGCCACTCCCACACGAAGCCAACCAACAGCCCCACGATGACGCCGCCGAACAGAACCGCGAACATGGGAAGCGTAATGTCCGAATTCCAGCCGACGATCCCGCCAAGCTCGTCGGGCAATACCTTGAGGGTGATCGGCCCGCGATTTGCCAGGGCCAGGACGATCAGCACAAAGCCGACCGCGATGAGGAACATGTACCGAATAAGTCGCATGAGCGGGACTTTATTCCCCGTTCAGCCGGTCCCGCAAGAGCTTACCCGTCTTGAAGAACGGCACATGCTTCTCGTCAACCTGAACGGCCTCTCCCGTCCTCGGGTTCCGCCCCACGCGCCCGTCGCGTTTCTTGACCGAGAACGCTCCGAACCCGCGAAGTTCCACCCGGTGTCCGCTCGCCATGGCGCCTATGATTTCTTCAAAGACCGTGCTTACGATCCGCTCCACATCCCGTTGGTACAGATGCGGATTCTCGTCAGCGATTTTCTGAATCAGCTCCGATCGGATCATTTAAGCCCTCCCCAAGGAATTTCGGCGCATTCAGCGGGGCCTCGCCTCGCGCATATTTGGCGACTATAGGCACAAAAGACCGCAGCGATAAACGGGGTGCCACCCTCTACCCCACGGATTCTGTAGAGAAATCCGCCCCTTCTGGTGCGAAAACAGCCGCATCGGCGCCGCCTTGCGCACGCTTCGCAGACTTCAGGGCCAATGCTGCACAGCAGCGTGGCGCGCGTGATTCGCGGCGCGACCGCTCAACCGATCCCGGTGCCGCCGCATCCGAAGCGCCCACAAAGTCCCCGCCAGAACAGGCCGCCGATTAGCACCCGGTCTGAGAACAATCCCACGCTACACATGCAAAAATCCACAATCCCACCACAAATTGGTCAAACTGCGCGAGCATCGACCAAGGGCCCCCGTGGTTCATGGAGTTATTACGTGTTGAAGTCCTTACCCGCAGCCGCCATCGCCCTCTTGCTCGCCAGCCCGTCCTTCGCACAGTCGGCGCCCGATACGCCCTCGATGTTCAACGTGAACACGCTCTTCGTGATCGTCTCGGCGATCCTCGTGATGTGGATGGCAGCCGGGTTTGCGATGGTCGAGGCAGGCTTTGTCCGCGCCCAGGGGGTCATCACCCAATGCGCCAAGAACATCGGCCTCTTTGCCATTGCATCCGTCGGGTTTCTGCTGTGCGGCTATGGCCTGCTCTACCCCGAAAGCTGGATCGTTCCGGGCATGTTGGGTCAGCCGGCGCAGGTCGACATCGGCGGGGTCGCCGACAGCAGCAACGGCTTTGACAAGCGCGGCCACGCCTCCGCCGCCATCGTGTTCTTCCAGATGATGTTCGCCGCCACCGTGGTGTCCATCGTCTCAGGCGCTTTGGCCGAGCGTATGAAGCTCGTCCCGTTCTTCATCTTCGCCGCCGCGCTGGGCGCGATCATCTACCCGATACAGGCGTCGTGGTCCTGGGGTGGCGGCTTCCTGACAACGCAGTTCGGCTTCGTCGACCTCGCGGGCAGTACCGTTGTTCATGTCGTCGGCGGCGTGTCGGCGCTGACCGGATCGATCATTCTCGGCGCCCGCGCGGGCCGCTACAAGAACGGCGTCAAAGTGCCAATGACCAGCTTCAACCTGCCCATCGCGACCCTGGGCACCCTCATCCTCTGGATGGGCTGGTTCGGCTTCAACGCCGGATCCTACCTCAACTTCAATACCGAAGCCGACGCGGCCAACGTGTCTCGCATCCTGCTCAAC
>JBCCXY010000018.1:0-37590 GCA_039190895.1 Pseudomonadota bacterium
CCCGCTCCATGAACTCCGCCACCATGGCGTTCAGCTTGTCGAGGAGGTGGGTGCGCATGTCGACGGTGAAGACGACCTTGCCCGGGATGATGTTGCGCGAGTTCGGGTAGACATCGATGTGCCCGATGGCGCCGACGGCGTTGGGCTGGTTCTTCATGGCGATCTCGTGGACGAGTTCGGTGATCAGCGCGAGCCCGCGACCAGCGTTCTTGCGCATCGCCATGGGGGTGGAGCCGGTGTGGCTTTCTTTTCCCGTCACCGTGCACTCTATCCAGCGGAGGCCCTGGCCGTGGGTGACAACGCCGATGTCCTTGCCCTCGGCTTCGAGGATCGGGCCCTGTTCGATGTGGAGCTCGAACATCGCGTGCATCTTGCGGTCGCCGACCTCTTCGTCGCCGACCCAGCCGACGCGCTTCAGTTCGTCGCCAAAGCGTTTGCCGTCGGCATCGACGCGGTCATAGGCCCAGTCCTGCGCGTGCTTTCCCGCGAACACTCCGGAGGCGAGCATCGCAGGGGCGAAGCGGGTGCCTTCCTCGTTCGTCCAGTTGGTCAGGACGATGGGGTGCTTTGTCTTCACCCCAAGGTCATTGAGCGTGCGGATCGCCTCCAGCCCGCCGAGGACGCCCAGAACGCCGTCGTACTTCCCGCCCGTGGGCTGTGTGTCGAGGTGGGAGCCGACATAAACCGGCAGCGCGTCCGGGTCTTCGCCCGCGCGGGTGGCGAACATGTTGCCCATTGTGTCGACGCCCATGGTCATACCCGCCTCTTCGCACCACGTCTGGAACAGCGCGCGGCCCTCGGCGTCTTCGTCTGTCAGCGTCTGGCGGTTGTTCCCGCCTGCGATGCCGGGCCCGATCTTCGCCATCTCCATCAGGCTGTCCCACAGCCGGTCCGGATCGATCCTGAGGTTTTCAAGTGACATCGCCGCTCCCCACATTTTGGCGCAAGACTGCATACTCTTTGCGAGGGGGGTCAATCTCTTTCGGCGCCCCCTTGGGGATATCTTTGCCCGGCGATGAATTGCTGATCATTGCGGTTCTCCGTTTCGAATGTTCCGGTCGCGCGGTGCCGCGCCAACGCCCTTGCCGCCGCGCATGTCCTGCCCCAGAAGCAGCGCAAGCGCGACCAGTGTCAGCCCGACGCCGATATAGAGTGGCCCTTGCTCGAACTGGCCGCGCGCCAGGGCATGCAGGGCGACCCAGCTTGGAACGAGGTACGTGTAGGCCATGACCTTGCCCGGCGGCAGGCGGGGAATGGCGACCTGGATCAGGAACGCGGACAGCGCCGTGGTCACAAGGCCCAGGTACAGCGCGACAAGCCAGACTCGTAGGGGGAGGGCGGTGAACTGCGTCGTCAGGGCATCGGGGATCGCGTAGACCACGGTCACCAGAAGCGCGCCGAAGATCGTACCGGTGGCGGCCTCAAACGACGGCACGCCGGGCACAAGGCGGCGGGTCATGCCCGGGACGGCCGCGTGGGCGAGGGTGCCGAAGAAGAACAAGGCCTCACCGAAGCCGATGTCGAAGCGCAAGAGCCGTTCAAGGCTGCCGTCGAAGATCACCCACAATGCGCCAATGGCGCCAAGGACCAGCGCGGCGAGGGTGCTGGGTGGCGTGCGAAGCCGAAGAAGGATCCAGCCAAAGCCTGCCGCCATCAGGGGCGCAAGCGTGAAGATGGCCGATGTGCTAAGCGCGGTGGTGCGGGCCAGTGCTTCGAACATCGTGATAAAGTACGCCGCCATCAGTCCGCCGATGACGATCCACGCCCAGACGCGCCCCTTCAGAAAGCGAAGGGACATGCCCCACAGCCGGGCGACGACTGCCATGGCTGCGAGCGCGATGATGAACCGCAGTGCTGTGATCACAGACGGCTCCACGTCGTTCGCCACCATGCTGCCGAAGGTGAAGGAGAAGGCCACCAGCGCCGAAAACGTCAGCATGGCCAGATGGCCGATCAAAGGCGGGGACAGTGTCATGCGACAGTCAGGTGGCGCCGGTACATCGGCAGCAGGAAACCCTCGGCCTCTGCGAAGAGGGTCGGGACTTTGCCCGGTGAAAACTCGGCGATTTGCGGGGCGAAGTCGGCGTAGTGCTGGGTGGTGGCCCAGATGGAGTACATCAAGTGATGCGGGTCGACCGGCGCGATGCGCCCGGCATCGATCCAGCGTTGGAGAAGGGCGATTTTGGCATCGAAGGTCTCTCGCAACGGGTCGAACACCTCGGTTTTGCCGAGGGGGACGCCGAGGAGGATCTCGCCCGCGAAGAGGCGGCTTTCGCGCGGGAACTTTCGCGACATCTCCAGCTTGCGGCGGATGTAGGCGCAGATTTCCTCGATCGGCTCATCGGTGTCGGTGAGCATCTGGAGCGGCCCGTGCCAGAGCATAACGGTCGACTTGAGCAGCGCGCGGTAGAGCGCCTCCTTGTCCTTGAAATGATACAGCAATCGCGGCGTGGACATCTCGGCCCGCGCCGCGATCTTGTTGATGGACGCGCCGCGGAAGCCGTGCTGCGCGAACTCCTCCAGCGCCGCTTCGAGGATTTCCTCGCGGCGGACTTTCTGGATGCGCGTCGGTTTCTCGGTCGTGGCCATCTGCAGTGGGGCTCCGCCATTGACGGCGGAGCCATGAGGTCAGGCGTTGATCGCGGGAATGACGGTTTTGCCGTATTCGGCGATGATGTTCTCTTCGTCGCCGTTGTCGAGGTAGATGTTGAACTGCGTGATCCCGGATTCTTCTAGCGTCTTCAGCTTGGCGATGTGATCGTCGGGCGTGCCGAGGACGGCGAAGCTGTCAATGATCTCATCAGTGATGAAGTCGAGATAGGCGTTATCGCTTTGCCCGTGCTTGGAGTAGTCGTACCCCTTCCGGTCCTTGATATAGGCCGTCAGCGATGCCGGGATATCGTCGCGGTCGGTTCCGTATTTCTCAACGATATCAGCGACGTGGTTGCCGACCATGGCGGGGAACCAGCGCGTCGCCTCGCGGCAGGCCTCCATGTCGCCGAAATAGGCCGGGGCGGCGGACATCACGCGGTAGCCTGACATGTCGCGGCCGTTCTCTTTGCCCGCGGCGATGGCCTGATCCGCGAGCCACTTGCAGATCACCGGTTCTGCGATCTGCAGGATCAGCCCGTCGCCCATCCGCCCGGCGCTGTTGAGCGCCTTCGGGCCGTAGGCGGCGACCCAGACCGGCAGTTCATAGCCGGTGGCCCAGGGGAACTGGATGGGATTGGGGACGTCGCCGTATTGGCGTTCTTCGCCACGGACGAGGCCTTTCACGACCTCGATGAACTCATCCATCTTTGCCAGCAGCGCGGGCTTACGGCCCATGACCCGCACCGCGCTGTCACCGCGCCCGACGCCGATGTCGAAGCGCCCGCCGGATTGCAGCGCGAGTGAGCCGAACAGCGATGCCGCCGCCGACCACTCGCGGGTGTTGGGGTTGGTCACGCAGGGGCCGAAGCGCATGTGCTTCGTGTGCTCCATGCACATGGCCATCGCGGGGAAGCTTTCGCGCCACAGGATGTGGCTGTCGTAGAACCAGCAATATGTAAAGCCGGCCTCTTCGGCCTGAGCCACCAGTTTGCGGGCGCGGTCGGGCTCCATAAACCCTTTGAAGGTGATACCGAATTCCATGTGACCCTCCGTCGTTATGTTCCGGGCGCCCAGATCTTCAGACCGGCATGGCTGAAGGGGACGGCTTTTGAGATGTTGATGCGGATGAGAATGGGCGTGAGCGCCTCGATGCAGCGCGCGGCCTCGGCGTCGCCCGCGTTGTAGGCGGTGACGCCCAGTTGTTCGACCAGCGCCATGACCTTTTTGCGCGGCTCTAGCCCGTTGCCGCAGACGAGGACGTCGCAGTTGATGGCGGCGTCGAGGTCGTTGAGCGTGTGCGCCGACACGTTGTGCAACGCGCCCATCACCGGGATGTCCGGGCCAAGCAGGGCCTGCGCCGCCTCTGTGGCGGAGCCTTCGGGCGGCATGTCGACCTTCTTAGGGTCGCCCTCTTTCAGCGGCACGACGATGTCGACAAGGATCTTGCCCGCAAGATGCGGCTTGATCGCCTCCAGCGTGGCGTTGTGGCCTGACCACGGGACGGCGAGGATCACCATCTCGTCCGCCGCAGCCACGGCGCCCACGTTGTCGTGCCCGGTGATCGGTGCGGTGCCCTCGTGCAGCTTGCCGTGCAGCGTGCCCGCGATCTCGTCCGCGCGGGCCGCATCGCGCGAGCCGATCGCAACAGGCGTCCCCATGCGCGCGAACCGAAGCGCGAGGCCCTGACCCTGAGGGCCTGTGCCGCCAATGATGGCGATGGTCATCTGAACATGTCCTCCGTTCTGGCGCGCAGGATGTCCTTTGCGCTTGTCGTGTCTTGTTGGGGCCACGTGACGCCCCGGATCAGGACGAGCGGCGTCTTCGCCGCCTTGGCGACCACGAGGCCGGAGGCGGCGGCGAGTTCGTCGCTAAGCGCGGGTTCGGTGACCGACAATCGGCGGCCCCAGGCGTCCATGCCGCCGATGTCGGATGTCTTGGCCGGCACGCGATACAGGCCGATCGCGACGTTCACCTGTCCGAGGCGCCAGGGGCGGCCGAAGGTGTCGGTGATGACGACGCCAAGGGTGACTCCGAACCGCTGCTCCAAAGCGCGGCCGAGGCGGCGAGCGCTGGCGTCGGGGTCGTCGGGGAGGGTGATGACGGTCCCCGCATCGCTGTTGGATTCGTCCACCGCCGCGTTGGCTGAAATGAAGCCAAGGCGGTGTTCGCAGATCATGGTGCCTTCGTTCTGCTCCGGTCGGCGCCAGGATTTGACGACGCGGGCGGATTGGCTGAGCACGACCTCGACCTTCGCTGGGTCCTTGTTGAGCTTTTCGGCATAGTCGAGGGCGTCGGCGGAGGGGTTCACCGAGGCGAGGTCAATGACGTTGCCTTCGGCTTTGGAGATGATCTTGTGGGCGATGCAGAGGATGTCGCCGTTTTGAGCGCCACCCGCGCGATCTATGCAGTCGCCGAGGATGGCGGGCAGGTCGTCGCCCGGTTGGATGTCGGGAATGTCTTCGATGGCGGTGAGCGTTACGGTCATGCGCAGGCCTTGGCGATTTCAGGCACGGACCGGATGGCACGGGTGAGGCAGGGGCTGGTGTCGATGTCGAAGCTGAGGCTGTCGAGCGGCAAAAGGCAGGTTGTGAGGCCGCGTGCTTCGGCCTCTTGCAGGTGGCGCAGGGCGGAGCGGGGGCCGTATTGGAAGCGGATTGCATCGGGCGGAGAGACGAGCAAGGCGTTCGTGCCCTGGTCGGTGGAGGGGCAGACGGTGACGGCGGTGGTGCTGCTGAGGAGCGTCAGGAAGTCTTCGGGGGCGGGCGCGGCGAGGTCTGCCGGGATCACGCAGAGGCGGTCGTAGATAGTGGCGGTTCGGGCGGCTTCTGTGGTGGCGGCGCAGAGGCCGGTGCCGGTTTCGGGGATGATGCGCACGCCTTTGGCTTTGGCGAGCGCGGCGGCGCTGGGGCTGGCGGTGATGACGGCGAGGTCGGCTCCGGCGGTCGTCGCGACCGTGGACAGGACGTCGAGCGTGCGGCGGTAGAGACAGTGAACGAGGCGGGTGCGGGCCGTGTCGCTCAGCGCGTCAGTTAGCCGTGTTTTGGAGGCGGCGGGGTCTTTCATGGGGACGGCGATCAGGGTTTTCATGCCATCGCCTCGGCCTGAAACAGCGCGAGGACCTCTTGCGCCAACCGCGCCTTGCCCGCCGCGTCGGGCATCATGATGTCGGCGGAGTGTGGCGTGATCCCCATCGCGGCGATCTCTGGCGCGAGGTCCTTGTCAGCCGTGTCGATCACGAAGTGGTCGAGCAAATCGCGGTAGAGCCCTGCAACCCCTACGGCATCGGCGCGATGGCCGAGGGTGCTGAGCATCTTGTCCGCAGGCCCCTTCACCACCTTCCCCGCAATTAGCGGCGACAACCCAAGGATCGGCCCGCGCGCCTTCTGCAGCGCTTTCGTCACGCAAGGGATGGACAGGATCGGCCGTATGCTCACCAGCGGGTTAGACGGGGCGATGACGATAACGTCGGCCCCCGCTATGGCCACCCGCGCTTCGTTGGTGATGCGGGCGTCCGCGATGCCGTCGTAGCGAAGCTCCAGCACGTCGGGGGCGCAGCGTTCGCGAACGAAGTATTCCTGGAACGTGAGCCAGCCGTCGGGTGTGCGCACGCGTGTTTGCACGCGGTCATCGGTCGGCAGGATGATGCGGGCGGCGATGTCAAACCGCTCGGCTATGTCCAGCGTGATCTCCGTGGGCCGATCTCCCCGCCGAAGCCGTTCGGCGCGGTAGATATGCAGGCCGAAGTCACGGTCGCCGAGAAACATCCACGTGTCGGCGCCGAGGTCTGACAGCATGTCGAGCGCGCGGCGCTCCTCATCGGCGAGGCCCCAACCTTGCTCGCGGTTGATCCGGCCCGAGAGGGTGTAGAGCATCGTGTCGATGTCGGGGGAGACCCAGAGGCCGTGGAACTCTTCGTCGTCGGCGACGTTGCCGATGATCGTCAGATCGACGTCGGGCAGGGCGGCAAACCCCTCGGCCATCTTCGCGCCGCCGACGCCCCCGGCGAGAAGCGTCACGCGCGTCATCGGCTGACCTCGGGGAACATCTGAAGAAAGTCCAGCGGGTCGGCCTTTCGGGCGACGAGGGGTGTAACCTCGACCGGGTCGTGATCGCGAAAGATGTCGACCGTGTCGTAAACGGTGTTGCGGCGGACCGGGACGCGCCCGGCAGACCGGATTATCTGGCACATCTCCAGCGCTGTTATCTCTTGCCCGTGCGTCGAACCAGCGGCGCGCGAGATGCTCTCGTTCATCAGCGTCCCGCCAAGGTCGTTGACCCCGCGCGACAGCATCTGGCAGGCGCGCTCGGCGCCGAGTTTCGTCCAGCTGACCTGAACGTTGTCGATGAACCCATGCAGCATGATCCGCGCAACGGCGTGCATCAGGTCAACCTCATGCGTCGTTGGGCCGGGGCGGACCTTGTCGGGGTTCTGCGTGTAGAGCGGGCTGTCGGTGTGCACGAAGCTGAGCGGTACGAGTTCGGTAAACCCACCGGTATCGCGCTGGATATCGCGGAGGCGGGCGATGTGGGCGGCCCAGTGCTGGGGGCCGTCGACATGGCCGTACATGATGGTCGCGGTTGAGGGGATCCCGACGTCGTGGGCGGTGCGGATGATCTCTTCCCACTGCTCGGCGCTGAGCTTGTTCTTGGTCAGTTTCTGGCGGACCTCGGTATCAAGGATTTCCGCCGCCGTGCCCGGCATTGACCCAAGCCCGGCATCTCGCAATTCGGTCAGGAACGCGCGGTATGACATCTTCGACTTCGTCGCCCCATACCAGATCTCGAAGGGGGAGAAGGCGTGGATGTGCATGTCGGGAAGGGCGGCTTTGATCGCGACAATCAGGTCGCGGTAGTACGAACCTTCCATCTTCGGGTGCAGGCCGCCTTGGATGCAGACCTCGGTGCCTCCGCGGTCCCACGCCTCTTGTGCGCGGGCGACGACCTCGGCGGGCTCCAACCACTCGGCGGCGGCGTCTTCCTTGCGTTTCGCAAAACCGCAGAAGCGGCAGCCCATGTAGCAGATGTTGGTGAAGTTGATGTTCCGGTTGACGACGAAGGTGACATGATCGCCGTTGGCCTTCTGCCGCAGCGCATCGGCAGTGGCGTAGATCGCGGCGCGGTCGGCCTCGCGGCCCGTGTCGCGGCAGTGAAACAGCGCTTCGCCCTCGGCCTGCGAAATCTCCTTGCCCAGAAGCGCCCGGTTCAGCGTGCGCCACACGGGTCGGCTGGCGGCATCCAGCGCGCTTTGCAACTCAACCGGCCGTTGGCGGGCGAAGCTCTGCGATTGATCCATCATTCCGCCGCCTCCAGCGCCTGATTGCGGGCGAGGCCGTCGACGCGGGCCATGAGGTGGATGCGCTCGTGTAGTGCCGGGTCGAGGTAGGCGTTGCGTTCGCGGATGAAGCGGGGATAGACGGTGAGCCGCTCGGCCAGGGCATAGCCGCCTTGGGCGCAGCTTTGTGCAAGGCTTTGAATTTCCGGCCATTCGTGCTGCGGGTTGATGAAATCGATAGTCACGGGGCTGATGCCGCCCCAATCGTTGATGCCGGCATCGAGGTACGAGATGTGGCGCTCATGGAGGTTCGGCGGCGCTTGCAGGCTGATTTCGGGGTCGAGGATCAGGCGCGCGGCGGCGATGGTGCGTAGCATGTCGTCCAACGGCGGTTCGGGGTGCTTGGCCATGGCGATGTCGGGTTTGCGCTGGAAGTTCTGGATTATGACTTCCTGGATGTGCCCGTGCTTGTGCTGAGCCGCGTTGATTGCATGGAGCGCCTCGATCCGCTCGTCCCACGTCTCGCCGATGCCGATCAGCAGGCCGGTGGTGAACGGGACGTTCCCGGCGCCGGTGCGATCTAGCGTGCGGAGGCGTTGCAGCGGGACCTTGTCGGGGCAGGCGTAATGCGGGCCGCCCTTCTTGGTCAGACGGCGGCTGACGGTCTCTAGCATCATGCCCATTGAGGCGGAGACGGGCTTCAAACGGTCGATCTCATCCTCTGCCAGCGTGCCGGCGTTGACGTGCGGCAAAAGCGACGTCTCGCGTAGCACCAGCGCGCACATGTCGGCGAGGTAGTCCGTCATCCGCGCATACCCCAGCCGCGCCAGCCCCGCCTTCGCGGCCTCGTAACGTTGCTCTGGCTTCTCGCCGAGGCTGAACAGGAGTTCCTTGCACCCCTGACGCTCCCCCCGCCGCGCCTCGGCCAGCACCTGCTCTGGCGTCATGATCCGGGCGGCGGGGTCGGACGGGTGCTTGACGAAGGTGCAGTAGCCGCAGGCGTCGCGGCACATGTTGGTCAGTGGCACAAAGACTTTGCGAGAGTAGGTGACTGTGCGGCCCCAATGCCGATCCCGCAGCGCGGCGGCCTTTGACATCAACTCCGGAGTTGTGGCGTCTTGCATCGACAGCCCCACATTTTATTCCCTAAGGGACAGCCTGTGGGCGAAGTCGGAGGCTGTCAATAAATTTTATCAAATAGTAAAATACTGCCCGAACCGCAGTCCACGATTGCTCTAAAATACGGCAAGCCAGCGTCAAAATCTGATCCTCCGATAAAGTGTTTCGGGTCGTTTAGGCCCCGGGATCTTCCCGACCTCGTTCACCGCTGTTGCCAAAACGGGCGCGAGGGGCGTAGCCTTGCGGCATTACACCAAACGGAATTTTACAGTGACAGATCGCTTATTCATTGCACTCGGAGTCCATGCGCCGAAGGGGATGGAAGTCCTGCCGGGCGTCGATACGGCGGTCACCAAGATGGCCGACTACGCCCGAGCAAACCCGAGTTACGCCGAGCCCATCGTGTTCTCGGACAGGGATAACCCCGTCCATGCGATGGAAATCAGCGCCGCGCTCACGCCAGAGCTTTTGGCGAACCGTCCCCGCGTCGTGGTGCATTTCTGCGGGCATGGCGCCCAGCTTAACGGGAATGAGATCTGGTACCTGACCGACGGGTTGGATCAGTGGATGGACCGGGTCAACGTGATCCAGTTCCGTGACATGATCCTCAGCCACGGCGCAAGCCAGGTCTGCATCTTCAGCGACGCGTGCCAAACGCCGGCGTCTGATCTGGCCGACGGCACGCCGCTGATCCGCAAGGGCAATCGGGCGAAGAAGAAATCTCGGACCGACATGTTCCGTGCAACCCTCAAGGGCAAGCCGGCTTTTGCTGCCTTGGACGGAGGCCCGCTTTTCTCGGGCGCCGTGCTGGCGGCGCTGGGGGTGAGCCCGCCGCCAAAGGCTGCCCTGTCAGAGGCTCATCTGGGATTCAAACGGTTCGTTGTATCGAGCGACAGCCTCTCTGACTTCGTGCAGGATCTTTTGCCTGACGAGGCTGCAGGGGTGCGAAAACAGCAATATGCCCAGATGTCGCCCACGCTGAAATTCGGTGAAGACGATTACGTGATCATCGACCCGGAAGACGCCCCGCCCGAATGGCGGGATTTGTTTCCGAAGACGGAATCGGCCTCAATCGGCTTGGCCAGCTTGGGCGAGCCGCAAAACGGTGCGATGCGGAGCCTCGGCACTCATTCGCCGGAGGACAAGGATCACATTCTCGAAGCGACGCAGTCCGAGTGGCGGCAGGCGTTCTGGGCCGAAAGCAGACAGGTGGCTGTGGCCGCTCACGCTCAAGGCAGTCGGATCGTGGCGCTGGTGCCGCCTCAGGCGCGGGCCGTGGTTCATACGCCCGACGGGCATGAGTTGCCCGGGATCAAGCTTGACGGGAACTACGTGTCCTTCGACGTGGCGGCCCCGTCGGGCGTTCTGGAGGTGGAGGACGTCTTCACGCCCCTGCAACTTGGGTCCCGCAATGATCTAGTGATGGCTCTCGCGGCCCACGATCCAAGTGACGGGGTCAACGCGCTGGGCTGGCACGAAGTGCCCGGTGAGGCGGTTGGCATGATGGACCCGATGCGCGCGCTGAAGGGGCTGACCACGGGCACGCTTGGCCCGCGCGACGTGGGGCTTGTTGCGGCTGAGGTGCAGCTTCAGCGACATGTCGACCCGCTGTACGGCACGGTCACGGCCTACCTGTTGGATCAGATGGGCGACACCGACGCGATCCGACGCCTGTGTGCGATGTATGCGCGCCAGGGTCAGGACATCCCGTTCGACATCGCCATGCTGGCGCGCCTGTCGTTCCGCAAGGACGGGGGCCGCTATCTGGTCGACCTGCCTGCCGTACCGGTTGACCATGGTGGGGACCAGGCGGGCCTGCCCGACGCGATGTGGCGGGAAACGGAGGCTCTGCCGGACTGGCCCGTTGCGGGCTTTACCCCGATGTTGCTTATGGGCTGGGGCCGGATCGAGACCATTTTTGACGCAAGCTCGACCATTGACCCCCTGCCACCGATGCGGCGTTTGGCGGCTCCGGTGGCTTTCCCGAGTTTTCACGGTGCGCATGGTCGCGCATTGATTAACGCGATGGTCGGTGTCGGGCCCGCGTCTCGGTCGATCTCGGCCCCCGCTGTTTCTACCCAGGAATTTTCAGAAATCCCATTACAGGAGGGCGCCGTGCGGCTCGCATTTATTCACGGAATCAACAACGAACAGAACACCGCCGAGACATTGGAGGCGGAGTGGTGGCAAGCCATCACCGAAGGGTGGGCGGACCTTGGCCTGCCGCCCAAGCCCAAGCCGAAGATTGATGTCGGGTACTACGGCAAGGTCCTCGCCAACGCGGCAAAGGGCATCAAGCCCGAGGTTGTCGCGCAAGGCGATGAGACAGCCAACCGCTCAAAGGCGCTCGCCTTTTTGCAGACGTATCAGGATGCTTTGGGCGTCGAAGACGCGGATATCCGCGACGAGATGGCCAATATGGGCCACATCGAAGAGGGCGTGGTGGCGCAGGGGTGGATCCAGCGGTCGCTGGTGGCGGCAGGCTCGGCGGTTGAAAGGGTGCTCAGGGGGCGTGGGCAGTGGCTGGCGGGGAGCTTCCTGCCGCAAGCAACGCATTACATCGAGGATCCGGGACTGGCCGCACAGATCGCACTGATCGTGCGCAAGGCGATCTTTGATGATCATGACGAGCCGTCCATCGTCGTCTCGCACTCGTTGGGGACAGTGGTGGCCTATGACCTGTTGATGGATGAGCGGCAGGATGACCGGGATGTCCCGCTGTTCCTGACACTAGGGTCGCCGCTGGCTATCGGGATGATGGAGCAGATCCTGCCGAACAGGGAGGACGTACCCAACACGCCCATCAAAAAGTGGACCAACGCCTATCGGCTGGATGACCCCGTAACGCTTGGGCGCGGGATCACGCAGGACACGTTGGGGATTAGGGGGGTCGAGAACATCAATCAGGGCCTGATTGAGCGCTTCAACACCCACTCGCCTACCGCGTATCTCAGGTCTCCGCCGGTCTGCGCCCGGATCCACGCCGCCTTGCCCTGAGGCGCCGCGCATGAGCGATCAGGACGCCTTCATCAACCGCCTGCGCGGGGAGATTTATGACGAGCGGTCGCACGGCCCCGGTGTACGCTTCACGCAGGATTCGCCGATCCTCCCCGACATATGGGAGACCTACGCAAATCGCCCCGGCGCGCAGGTCGACCTGATCCTCTCGCCGTTCAACGGAGAGAACGCAGGCGCTATCTCCCGCGATCTGAGGGCGGCGCTGGAGGGCTTTGAGGAGGCGCGGTTTGAACAGTATGCGGCGCTGGGCGACGGGCAGAAGCAGCGTCTGCCGCAGAGGGCAGCGCCCCGGATCGCGCATATCCCGGGGCTGATCGTGACGAGCGTGTATTTCGACCACCTCGTCAGCCTGATCCTCCCCTCGACGCGTTGGTGGGCCATACGGATGGGCCAATTGGGCCGCGCAATTGAGACGATCCAGGAAGAGGAAGGGGAGGCCCGTACCGCCGCTCCGGTGGATCTGCCGCTGAGCTGGTCCACCAACTATGTCCCGCTGCAAAGCTATGTCACCCGCTGGCTGGATGAGACATGGCGCCCCCGCGACGTCGTCTCGGACCGCACGGCACGGTACCAGCCCCGCACGCTGCGCACCGGGGCCGAGAACACGCCACCGCCCTATGACTTCCTGAAGATGATCCGCATCGTCGGCCTGATCGAACTGGACCGGCTTGGCGAATTGCCGGACGGCCCCGTTCCCGCCGCCGCCATCCTTGCGGCCTTCAACGCGCTCTTCACGCCCCGGGTGCGGCCCCTGACGACCCAAAACACGATCTGGGGCGCCAGCCGCAATCGCCCGGCGCAGCAGACTGTCATGCAAAGCGCCAAGGCGATGAAAGCGGACGAGGCGCGGCGGCTGTTCAACCTGACGGGCAACGGTCAGAAATGGGCGATCATAGACAGCGGAATCGACACGACGCACCCCGCCTTCGCCGATTGGCGGCGGCGCGATCCGAACGCGTTGTCGAAGAACGAAATGCCTCGTCAAAACCCCACGCCCGGGATTCGGCCCAGCCGGGTCTGCGGACCTATGACCTCGATGGATTGCGGGAGTTGCTGGATATTCAGGAGCTTACGCACCTGAAGGCAGCGCTGGAGAAGACGGCGGAGAGCAAGGATTGGGAGGCCAAGCTGGCCGACATCGTCGACACCGCCGAAAGCGGGTTTGGCGCGGCCATCCGGCAGTTGAAGGACAATCAGGACGCCTCGCCAGCCCAGCTTTACAACGCCGAGTGGACGCTGCGCCGGGCTCGGGGGGAGCGGGCCCGCGCGCTGGGATTGCGCCGCCTGATGAACGCGGCGGCGTTGTGGGAGGCTGCGCCAGGCGCCGCGTTGACGCCCGATGCGGCGGTTGATGGCGGGCTGGATGTGTCGTTCGAGCTTAGCGTGATCACATCGCTGCTGGAGCGGTTGGAGAAGGGCCTCGAAATCGACTGGAGTGCGATTGAAGTTCTGATCGAAGACGTCGCCCCGCCTGCGCCTGTCAACAACCACGGCACCAATGTCGCGGCGATCCTCGGGGCGCAATGGGTGGATAACGTGAGGGCCGTGGGGCCAGATGCGGCGGGCGTGTTTCCGGAACTGCCCGACGGGGTGGGGCGCCCGGTGCTCACCGGCGTGTGTCCGGAGGTGGAACTGATGGATTTTCGCGTTGTCGTTGAAACCGACGACGGCACCATCGCGCCGCATGACTTCGAGGTGATCGCGGCGATGAACATGATAAACCACCTCAACAGGCGGGCCGAGACGATTGCAGTTCACGGGGCCAACCTTTCCATCGCGATTGAGCACAACGTCCGTTCTTTTGCCTGCGGGCGGACGCCAATTTGCGAGGCGTGTGAGCGGCTTGTGGCCAGCGGGGTGGTCGTTGTCGCGGCGGCGGGGAACTCTGGGTATTCGGACGATGACCTCTACACCGACCGCTTCTACCGCAACGCCTCCATCGCCGATCCGGGCAACGCCGAGGCGGTGATCACTGTCGGCTCCACCCACCGCTCGAAGCCCCACGAATACGGCGTCAGCTTCTTTTCCAGCCGGGGGCCCACCGGCGACGGGCGCCCCAAGCCCGACCTCGTCGCGCCGGGGGAAAAGATCCGCACGGCCGCGCCGGGAGAGATGTCGTCGGTCGTCGACGGCACCAGCTTCTCGGCGCCCCACGTGGCGGGGGCGGCGGCGCTGCTGATGGAGCGGCACTCCGAACTCATTGGCAAACCGCAGCGGATCAAGTCGATCCTCTGCAACTCCGCCACCGATCTGGGGCGTGAGCGTCATTTCCAGGGCGCCGGGATGCTCGACATTCTCCGCGCCCTCCAATCCCTGTAAGGAAGGCGGTTCCCATGCCCCTCACACCCCGCAACACCGCGAAAATCGTCGGTAATCTCGATGCCACCCAGGCCAAAGGCACGATCCCGGCGGATGCCGAGCGGACAGGCGTCGGGCTTCTCAGCGTGATTGGCGGCGAAGACCGGCAAGAGATTATCAACACGGATCAGGCGCCGTGGCGGATGATCTGTTCGCTGGGCCTGCGGGCCGGAAATGGTGGGCGCTTTGTCGGGACGGGGTGGCTCGTGGGGCCGAGAACCGTGATAACGGCGGGGCATTGCCTGCTCGACCGGCACGCGGGGCAGATGGCGCAGATCGACGTGATGCCGGGGCGGAGGGGCGACGACAAGCCCTTCGGCAGCGTCGCCGTCACCAGTGCCGCGACCGAGGTTCACCCGAAATGGAGCGCCTCGTTCGACCCGGATTTTGATGTCGGCGTCATCCACCTGGCAGAGCCGCTGGGCGATGCGACCGGCTGGTTCTCCTACGCCGTCGCCGGGGACGACGAGTTGCTGAGCCACCAGATGAACGTCGGCGGCTATCCCGCTCATGTGCAAGGGGAACTTGTCGCCGGGGAAGAGCTGTGGTGGCACAAGGACGCCATCCTTGACACGTCTCCGCGTCGTGTCTTCTACGCGACCGACACTTCCGGCGGGCAAAGTGGCAGCCCGGTCTGGGCGTTTGAAAGTGGCGATGGCGCGCCCATTGTTGTTGGCATCCACGCCTATGGTGCCGAACTCGTGCAGTCCGACGTCACCGGGGGCAGCGCTCAGGCGAACTCTGCCCCCCGCATCGACGAGGATATCGCCGATCTGATCGACGCGTGGATCGCAGCGGACACGCCCTAGAGCTTATCCCGCGAGGGACGCCTCGTAGATCGACTGCACCGTCGCGTCGAGCGTTGCGTCGAAGTCGGCCTCGGTCTGGCCTGCTGACAGCCCCTCGCTCAGCGCGCGGGAGAAGCTGGCGACGACGCCCTTGTTCTGCGCGAGAAGTGCATTTGCCTCGTCACGGGAGTAGCCGCCGGACAGCGCCACGACGCCGAGAACCTTCGGGTGCTCGACCATTGAGTGGTAGTGGTTGGCGGTTGTCGGCAACGAGAGCTTGAGCATGACCTGCTCGCCATCGGGCAGGGCGTCGAGGTGCCTGGTGATCTCGGCGAGGAGCATGTCTTCAGCCTCGGCCTTGTCGGCGATGGTGATCGTGACCTCGGGTTCGAGGATCGGCATCAGGCCCTTGGCCGCGATCTGCGCGCCGACTTCGAACTGCTGCGCGACGATTTCGGAGATGCCGGTGGGGTTAGCGGCGCCGACGACGGAGCGCATCTTGGTGCCGAACACACCGTGGCCCACGGCGCGGTCGAGGACGTCATCAAGGCCGGGCATCGGCTTCATGAGCTGCACGCCGTTCGCGGCGTCTTCGAGGCCCTTGTCGACTTTAAGAAATGGCACGACACCTTTGGTTTCCCATAGGTATTTCGAGGTCGGGACGCCGTCGATCTCACCATCCATGGTCTTTTCGAACAGGATCGCACCGAGGATGCGGTCGCCGGTGAAGGAGGGTGATTTGACGATCCGTGCCCGCATCTGGTGGATCAGGCCGAACATCTCGTCGTCGTTGGACCACGCGCTTTCGTCGAGGCCGTAGAGCCCCAGCGCCTTCGGGGTCGATCCGCCCGACTGGTCGAGCGCGGCGATAAATCCCTGTCCTGACGCTACTTTTTCGGTCATGCGGGGGTCGCTCATTGCGATATCCTTCCTTTGTGTTTGGGCATCGCCCGTCTAAGTCTGCTCCAAAGCGGCGACACCGGGGAGGCTTTTGCCCTCCATCCACTCCAGGAACGCGCCGCCAGCCGTTGAAATGTATGAGAAATCGTCCGATGCCCCGGCCTTGTTGAGAGCCGCGACCGTGTCGCCGCCTCCTGCGACGGAGATCAGCTTGCCCTCCCGCGTCAGCCGTGCGGCCTCTGCAGCCGCCGCGTTGGTTGCGGCGTCGAAGGGGGCAATCTCGAATGCGCCGAGCGGCCCGTTCCAGATCAGCGTTTTGCACGCGCCGAAGACGTCTGCGATGCGCGCGACGCTCGCGGGTCCGGCGTCGAGTATAATTGCGTCGGCGGGGCAAGCGTTGGCCGCGACGGTTTCGTTCGCGGCGCCCTCTGCGAACTCGCGCGCGACGACGACATCGGACGGCAAAATGATCTCGCAGGCCACTTCGTCGGCCCCGGAAAGGATGTCTTTGGCGGTGTCGGTCATGTCGTGCTCGGCGAGGGATTTTCCGACGTCAATGCCTTGAGCGGCAAGGAAAGTATTGGCCATGCCGCCGCCGATGATCAGCTTGTCCACCTTGCGCACAAGGTTCGCCAGCAGGTCGAGCTTTGTTGATACTTTCGCCCCGCCCACGACTGCCGCAACCGGGCGTTCGGGCGTGCCAAGTGCTTGTTCCAGCGCCGACAATTCCTCTGCCATCAGCCGCCCCGCCGCCGCAGGCAAGAGCCGCGCGATGCCTTCGGTCGAGCCATGGGCCCGGTGCGCTGCCGAAAACGCGTCGTTAACATAGATATCGCCAACCGCTGCAAGAGCGCGGGCAAAGTCGGGGTCGTTCTTCTCTTCCCCCGGGTGAAACCGCGTGTTTTCCAGCAGAAGCACTTCGCCCGCAGCCAGATCGGCCACAGCCGCTTCTGCGGCCGCCCCAATGCAGTCTTCGCCAAATTTTACAGGCGCGCCAACAGCTTGCGCCAAGGTAACCATCACAACGTGCAGCGACATCTCTGGCACGACTGCGCCCTTCGGACGCCCGAAATGGGCCAGAAGCACCGGCTTGCCGCCCGCCGCAAGAATGTCTCGTACGGTCGGCACGATCCGCTCAATCCGGGTGGCGTCGGTCACCTGGCCGTCCTCGACCGGCACGTTCAGATCGACCCGCGTCAGAACGACCTTTCCGCCAAGCTCAATGTCGTCCAGCGTTTTCCAGGCCATCGCACTCTCCCAGTTGCAGGCAGGTCGCGCCCTACACACATGAGGCGCGACCCGCAGTCAACCGGCGGATCGGTGCCATCCGGCTTTCCCTTGCCGCAGGTCCGGCATAGGGTCCGCCAAAGCACATATGAGGAGAGGCAGATTGGCCGACTACAACGATCCTGAAAACACGATTATCATCGAACTGAAGGACGGCACCGTGGCGATTGAGCTGCTCGCCGATGTCGCGCCGAAGCATTGCGAGCGGATGAAGGAACTCGCGCGGTCGGGGCAGTATGACAACGTTGTCTTCCACCGGGTGATCGACGGATTCATGGCGCAGACGGGCGATGTGGAGCACGGCGATTTTGAGGACGACTTCAACATCGGGCGCGCCGGAACGGGCGGGTCGGACCTGCCGGATCTGCCGGCGGAGTTCTCGAAACTGCCGCATGCGCGGGGGACGTTGGGGGCGGCGCGGTCGAGCAATCCGAACTCGGCGAACTCGCAATTCTTTATCAATTTCAAGGACAACGACTTCCTGAACGGGCAGTACACCGTCTATGGCCGCGTGATTTCGGGGATGGAGCATGTGGATGCCATCACGCGTGGCGAACCACCGATGAACCCGGATCGGATGCTGAGCGTGAAGGTGGCCGCCGATGCTTAAGCGCCTTGCCCTGATCGCCGCGCTTTCGGCAAGCGCTGCCATGGCCCAAGACGGCCCGGGCCCGAACCTTGAGATCACGGTCGCGGGCGAAGCCAACGGCACGATCACGATTGACCTTCTGCCCGAAGTGGCGCCGCGCCATGTGGAACAGATCACCTCGCTGGCCAGCGATGGCGCGTACAACGGGGTCGTGTTCCACCGTGTCATCGACGGTTTCATGGCGCAAACCGGCGACGTGCAGTTTGGCCGCACTGATGGCGACATGCGCCGCGCCGGGATGGGCGGATCGGATCTTCCTGATATTCCGGCTGAATTCTCGGACATTCCCTTCGAGCGGGGCGTGGTGGGGATGGCGAGGGCGCAGGATCCGAACTCGGCCAACTCGCAGTTTTTCATCATGTTCGAGCCCGGGCCGTTCCTCGACGGCCAGTACACCGTCGTCGGGCGCGTGGTGGACGGGATGGACGTGGTCGACAGTATCAAAAAGGGCAGCCGTGCGGCGAATGGCGCCATCGAAGGTGAGCCAGACGTGATGTCCGAGGTGCGTGTCGTCGAATAGCGGCCGATTTCTTAAGAAGAAATCGTAACGGAAAATTCCATTTTCCGGCCCCTGAAACGTTGGATGCGCGCCTCCGAAAATTGGAGAGCGCGCATCCTGCTGTGATCAACCAGTCGGGTCTAGTCAGACCACAGCCTGGAGCTGTACTACCGCCTACACACTGGTGCAGAGCACCAACTCGCAACAGCCCCCACACCTCTGACACGCAACCCCTCGAGAGCGGACAGTGCCGGGACAGCACCGTTCGGGAACCCGCTCCGAGGAGTTGCCGCCGATTTCGCATTCGCCAGATCGGCTGGAGCGCCCTCGTTATCGCGCAATGCCGGTGTGGGGTCTGTGACCCGGGTTACAGAGCAAAATTTTTTTTAACTGCGGATTAACTGTGATCCGGACCTAGATCAGGTCGAGATCGCCAATGATCTCAAGGGTTTCCCGGTCGAGGACCTTGATTTCCCCACGAGAGATGTCGATGACACCCTCGCGTTTCCATTCACCAAGCGTCTTCGAGACAGCCTCGCGAGTCGCGCCGATGAACTCCGCCAGATTCGCCTGGCTCATCGGCAGGACGTCGGTCTCGGCCTTCGACGTCTCATCGAGGAGATAGATGATCTTCCGGGCCAGACGGGCCGAGATCGGCAAAAACGCCTGCTCCCCGATCTGGCCATTCATGAAACGCAGCCGCTGCCCGGCGAGCCGGATCAGATCAACGCCCAGTTCCGGGGACGACCGTACTGCCGCCAGCACATCGCCGTTTGACACTTTCAGCACGACCGTAGGTTCGGTTGCCGTCACCGTCGCCGTCCGGGGGCCGGGGTCGAACAGGGCGATTTCGCCCAGCAGGTCACCCGAGGTCATCTTATCGAACGCAAACTTGCGCCCGTCCTCGGAATGCACCGCAATCTCAAGCGCACCTTCGACAATGGCGAACAGGGCGTCCCCGTCATCGCCACGCTCGAACAAAACCTGCCCGGGCCGCAGTCGGATTTCGTTGGCCAACGCCTCAAGCGTTCGGCGTAGTGCGGGAGACGCGTCCCTAAGGAAACCTGCCTGCGGAAGCATAGCTGCCCCTGTATGTTTTATTTCGTGCTTACGTGTATCAGCACATTCACGGTAGGCCAATCATCTAGATGCCGAAGCGTAAACCTCTCGTGAAGGGCGCTGGTCCGGGGCCCTTTAGTTTGCCATTTTAGCGGTATCCGCCACGGGAGGAACGTGATGAAGACTGCCATTTTGTCGGGAGTTCTGGCGATTGCCGGGATCACAGCCGCCTGGGCCTCACCCGATCTTTGGGCGCGTGAGTGGCCGGATACGGACTTTGAGACGACGACGATACAGGATTGGGCGGAGATCAAGTCCGGCGGCCCGCCGAAGGACGGAATCCCGTCCATCGACGCACCCACGTTCATCCCCGTTGCTGATGAGCTGCGCATCGGCGCAAGAGAGCCCGTAATCACTCTTGAAATCGACGGTGAAACGCCCCGCGCCTATCCGATCCGCTATCTCACCTGGCATGAAATCGTGAATGACGAGATTGGCGGTGTCCCCGTGGCGGTCACGTTCTGCCCGCTTTGCAACTCGGGGATGACTTTCGACCGGCGCGTCGACGGACAGGTGTTGAGCTTCGGCGTTTCGGGCAAGCTGCGGAAGTCGGACATGGTGATGTACGACCGCGAAACCGAAAGCTGGTGGCAGCAGGCCATCGGCGAGGGGATCGTCGGCGAGATGACCGGGGTGGAATTGACGCAACTGCCGACATGGATGGAAAGCTGGCAGGAGTTCAGCACCCGCAACCCCGACGGCCTTGTGATGGACCAGCCCGGATGGACGCGATCCTACGGCACCAACCCCTATGTCGGCTACGACCGTTCAGCCCGTCCGTTCCTTTACAGGGGTGAGCTTCCGCCCCACGACATCCCGGCACTCGCCCGCGTGATCCGCGTCGGCGATAGCGCCTGGACGATGGAGCGCGTGCGCACCGAGGGCCCGATCAGCGAAGCGGGCGTGACGCTTTCGTGGACAGAGGGGCAGGCCTCGGCGCTTGACGGACCAAGCATCGCAGACAGCCGCGAGGTCGGCACGATCCGCGTAAAGGATGCCGAGGGGAACGACGTACCCCACGACGTGCTCTTCGCCTTTGCATACCACGCCTTCTGGCCCGACGGCACGTGGATGCTGGGCGAGTAGGGCAGACACCTGTTGCCGCGAATTACACCGCATCACCTCGATGGACGACCGTCGGACGCTCGAGTCGACGGCATCGATCTGAGACGTTGCAGTGGTGCCGTCGCCATCACAGACGGCCAGTACGCCCCGCGCCAAAGCGAGGCGAGCCTGTAAGGGCTCGATGAGCGGCCCTATTACTTCCGTTGATCCGGATGCAAGGACTTCCCGAGGATGTGCTCCGAGCGGTGGACAATTTGCGCGGCGCCGGAGACCAGCGCTGGATCCGGTTTACCTACAAGCTTGTGGTCCTTCCCGGGATACTCCGTTGATGCGAGGAAGTGGCGCATACACGCCAGCCTTGCCCGTTTCTTGTCGTTTGACTTGATCACGGTCCACGGCGCATCTGCGGTGTCGGTATAGAAGAACATCGCCTCCTTCGCCTCGGTGTACTCTTCCCACCGTCCAAGCGACGCCTTGTCGATCGGCGACAACTTCCAGCGCTTGAGTGGGTCGGTCTCGCGGCTTTTGAACCGTGCTCGCTGTTCGCTTTGGGTCACCGAGAACCAGTACTTGTATAGTCGGATCCCGGATCGCACGAGCATCCTTTCGAACTCTGGCGTCTGGCGCATGAACTCCAGATACTCGGCCGGCTCACAGAACCCCATGACCCGCTCCACGCCCGCGCGATTGTACCACGAGCGGTCATACAGCACGATCTCGCCCCGCGTTGGCAGGTGTTCGATATACCGCTGATAATACCACTGACCGGACTCGTTTTCGGTCGGCTTGTTTAGCGCCACCACCCGGCCCGTCCGCGGATTGAGGTGTTCCGTAAAGCGCTTGATCGTCCCGCCCTTACCGGCGGCATCGCGACCCTCGAAGAGCAGCACAAACTTTTGCCCCGTCTCCTCGGTCCACAGCTGCAACTTAAGAAGTTCGGCCTGTAACTTGGCCTTCTGCGCCTCATAGCTTCGGCGTGAGAGCTTTTCGGGGTACGGATACTCTTCCATCCAAGATTGGACAGACGGGGCGGCAACGGCAAGATCTTCAGGCATAGCAGGCTCCTTTCAAGCCAAGCTTTGCACATGTTGAAGTCCAGTACCTTGATGCAAATCAAGTCGGACGATTGGTTGGCGCGGATACCAACCCCTTGCCGCTCTGCCGCATCCACCCTACGCGTAGGGCATGAGACTACTCTACCTTGGTGACGTGATGGGCCGGGCCGGGCGGCGGGCTGTGGCCGAGCGGCTGGCTTCGCTTCGCGAGGCGTGGCGGGTCGATTTCTGTGTAGTGAATGGCGAGAATGCGACGTCCGGGGCCGGGTTGTCGGGCGCACATGCAGAGGCTCTGCTTGGCGCCGGCGCGGATGTCGTGACGCTGGGCGATCATGCGTTTGATCAGAAGGACATGCTTCAGGCCATTCAGGGGGAGCCGCGGATTCTTCGGCCTCTGAACTATGCCAAGGATGCACCGGGGCAGGGGGCGCGGGTGTTTGCGGCTCGTGGTGGGCGGAAAGTGCTGGTGGCGCAGGTCCTTGGTCAGGTGTTCATGAAGCGGCCCTTCGCAGATCCGTTCAGCGCAGTGGAGCCGGTGCTTAAATCCCATCCGCCCGGGGGGATGGTGCAGGCGGCTCTGGTAGACATGCATTGCGAGGCGACGTCCGAGAAGATGGCGATGGGCCACTACTGCGACGGGCGGGTGAGTGTCGTGGTGGGCTCGCACACCCATGTCCCAACGGCGGACGCGATGATCCTGCCGAAGGGGACGGCGTATCAGACCGATGCGGGGATGTGCGGCGATTATGACAGCGTGATCGGCATGGACAAAGCGGAGCCGATGCGGCGCTTCGTGACCGGCATGTCCAAGGGCCGGTTCGAGCCCGCGATGGGCGAGGCGACGCTGTCAGGCCTGTTTGTCGAGACGGAAGACAAGACCGGTCTTGCCACCCGTGTTGTGCCCGTCCGCGATGGTGGACGGCTTAGTCCCGCCGGGCCATGACGCGGGAGGCGTTGGGGCTTGCGGGCGTTCTGGTTCTGCTGGGCGCGGGATGGGGCGCGACCCAGCCACTCGCGAAAGTGGCGACGAGCACAGGGTATCAGCCGCTGGGGCTGGTCTTCTGGCAGTTGGCGATTGCCGTCATGTGTCTGGGCGCTGTGATCCTGGCGCGGGGTCTGAGCGTGCCGCGCGATGCCTATTCGGTGCGGATTTTTGCGATCGTCGCCCTGATCGGGACGGTGCTGCCGAACTCAGCCTCGTACTACGCGATCACGAAGCTGCCCTCGGGGCTTATCTCGATCCTGCTGGCGCTGGTGCCTATGTTCGCGTTTCCGATGGCGCTCGCGCTTGGGACGGACCGGTTCTCGGCCCTGCGCCTCATGGGCCTGTTATTGGGGCTGGGCGGCGTGTTGATGATCGTGGCACCGGAGGCGAGCCTGCCGGACCCGGCGATGGTGGCGTTCATCACCGTCGCGCTGATTGCCCCGCTTCTGTACGCGCTGGAGGGCAACGTGGTGGCGAAATGGGCCGGGGGGATCGGGCCGATCCAGTTGCTGTTCGGGTCGTCGGTTCTCGGCCTGATCGTGGCGCTTCCCCTTGCCCTGGTGTTCGGGCAGTTCATCGTGCCGAGCGGGATCACGCCCCAAGACGCCGCGATGGTGGCCAGCGGCATCGTGCACGCGGTGGTCTATACGACATATGTTTGGCTCGTTGGGCGGGCAGGCGCCGTTTTTGCAATTCAGGTGAGTTACCTTGTCACCGGATTTGGTATCCTGTGGGCCATGATGTTCCTGGGTGAACGCTATTCAGGCTGGGTCTGGGCCGCTGTTCCGCTGATGTTTGCGGGGATGTTCCTCGTGCAGCCGCGCCCACGCGAGAGCCCATGATGTGGGAGCCGCTGTTCGCGCTTGCCGTCGTGGGCGTGATGTTCGTGCTGTTCGTGCAAGAGCGCTATCCGACCGAGGTCGTGGCCATTGGCGGGGCGGCGGTGCTGCTCGCGACTGGGGTGTTGCCGTACGAGGCGGCGCTGGAGGTGCTGTCGAACCCGGCGCCTTGGACGATTGCGGCGATGTTCATCATCATGGGGGCGCTGGTGCGGACGGGCGCGCTGGACTGGTTCACGCAGCAGGCAGAGGCGCAGGCGGCGACGCGCCCCCGGTTCGCCGTGGCCGCGCTAATGGGGTTTGTCGTGGTGTCGTCGGCGATTGTGTCGAACACGCCGGTGGTCGTGGTGATGATCCCGGTGTTTGTGCAGTTGGCGAAGAAGCTAGGGGTGAGCGCCTCCAAACTGCTGATTCCGTTGAGTTACGGGGCGATTCTTGGGGGCACGCTAACGCTGATCGGAACGTCGACGAACCTGCTGGTCGACGGGGTGGCGCGGGCGAACGGGTTGGAGGCATTTTCGATCTTTGAAGTCACGCCGCTCGCGGTGCTGCTCGTGGCGTGGGGGATGTTGTATCTTTGGCTGATCGCGCCGCGGTTGCTGCCGAAGCGGGAGTCGATGGCGGATCTCTTGTCAGGACGGTCGTCGATGAAATTCTTTACCGAGGTGGCGATCCCCGAGGATAGCACGTTGATCGGGCAGAGCGTGACCGAGGTCGATTTGTTCAAGCGCGATGGGGTCCGGCTGATCGACGTTCTGAGGGGCGATGCATCGCTGCGGCGCGATCTTGGGGCGGTGCAGATCGAGGCCGGGGATCGGGTGGTGCTTCGGACGCAGATGGCAGAGCTTCTGGGTCTGCAACAGAATCCCGACCTAAGGTCGGTGGACAAGCTGTCATCGGTCGAGACAACGACGGTGGAGGTCCTGATTTCGCCGGGCGCGCGAGTGGTGGGCCGGTCGCTGGGCGCGCTGCGGTTGCGTCGGCGCTATGGTGTTTATCCGCTGGCGGTCCATCGGCGGTCGCAGAATATCGGGCGGCAGTTAGACGATCTGGTGATCCAGGTGGGCGACACGCTGCTGTTGGAGGGCGCACCGGCAGACATTCAGCGGCTCGCGTCGGACATGGACATCGTAGACATTACCCAGCCAACAGCGCGGGCCTACCGCCGCCGCCACGCGCCGCTGGCCATCGCGGCGCTGCTGGGCGTGGTGGGGTTGGCGGCGTTCAATGTGGCGCCGATCCTGCTGCTGGCGGTGATCGCGGTGGCCGTGGTGCTCCTGACCCGGTGCATCGATGCGGATGAGGCATTTGGCTTCATCGAAGGGCGACTGCTGGCGCTGATTTTCGGGATGCTGGCGATTGGCGCGGCTTTGGAGGCGTCGGGCGCGGTGGCGTTGATCGTTGGCGGGTCCGCACCCTATCTGGCGGAGCTGCCGCCATTTCTGCTGGTCTGGGCTGTCTATCTGCTGACCTCGGTCCTGACAGAGCTGGTGTCGAACAATGCGGTCGCCGTGGTGGTGACGCCGATTGCCATCGGGTTGGCGGCGGTGCTGGGGATTGATCCGAGGCCATTGGTTATTGCCGTCATGGTGGCGGCGAGTGCCAGCTTTGCAACGCCGATTGGCTATCAGACCAATATGCTGGTGTATGGGCCGGGGGGCTACAAGTTCACCGATTTTCTGCGGGTGGGCATACCGTTGAACCTGTCAATCGGGCTGCTGGCATCTGCGCTGATCCCACTGATCTGGCCTTTGACCTAAGCGCCGCTCATCGCGCCCTTGCGGGCGCACCTTACTAGGGCCTGGCTACTCCGGCCCGGACCGGTATTCGCGGTAGCGGAGGTAGCTGTTGGCGCCGAGCCAGGAGAAGGGCTCGGGTGGGAGTTTCGTGGGCGCGGGGGCTGAGGTCAGTGCTGCGGTGATGTCCGAGGTCTGATCGAGGGCGAGTTCGGCGGCTGACATGCCCGCGAGGGTGCCCTGAACAGTCCCAAGGCCGTTTTGGCAGATGGCTGAGAAGAGGCCCGGTTCGATCTCTCCATGAGCGGGCGCACCGTTACGACTGAGGCAGAGGTGGCCCGCCCAACGGTATTCCATGTGGGTATCGGTGAGCTGCGGGAACCGTTGCAGGAATTTGCGGTCGTGGAGGCGACCGGCGCGGCGGACGGCGCCGTCAGAGACCTGCATGGTGGGGTTGTACGTGAACCTCGTGCGGACGGTGAGGCGGCTGCCTCCTTCCACCGGGATGCGGCGCACGGAGGTCCCCATCGGATCGGCGGCGGTGACGCCCCATTTGGAGGCGCCGCCCAGGATCCCGTCGGGGATAACCTCGGTCATCGAAGCGTAAGTGAAGACGTGCATCAGGTGCTGTTTGAAGAAGCCGAAGGATTCGGCATGGCCGTTGGTGGCGAGGATGATGCGGGGCGCTGTGACGGTGTGGCCGTTGACGGAAAGTCGCCAGCCGTTGTCGCGAATGATCTCGCGAACGGGGCTGTTTTCGAATGGCGGCGCTGGGAGGCTCGCGGCGAAGGCACGGATGTAGGCGGCGGGTTGGATAATCGGAGTACCGGGCGTGTGGAGGCCGGTGGTGTAGTGGGTGGAACCCGTGAGCGCCTCCATCTCCGCGGCATCGAGCCAGCTGTACGGTTCGCCGAGGCGGTCGAGATGTTCGGCATAGTCGCGGTTATGTTGGTCACCGCCCGGTGACGCGGCGGCGTTGACCTTGCCGGAGGGGTCGAAGACCTCGCTGCCGAGGTCTTGTTCGGCGACCATGACAGCGGCGAAGGCGATGGCTTGTCGGTTGAGCTTGAGTTGGCGCTTGTCGGCCTCGATGTCTCCTGCATAGCCGCCGGACGCGAGGTTGTGTGGGACGTCCACCATGAAGCCGGAGTTGCGCCCGGCGGGCCCTTCGGCGACGCGGCCTGCTTCGAAGACGGCAACTTTGAGCGATGGGTCAAGCTGGTGAATGCGCCGGGCGGCGGAGAGGCCTGCGAAGCCTGCACCGATGATCGCGACGTCCGCCTTGGTGTCCGTGCTGAGTACGACGGGCGGTGGCGGCTCGGGCAGAAGGCGGTTCCATCCGGCGGGGCCCGGGTGTTTGGGGAAGTGATAGGCGGTATGGCGGGTCACGGGCCGTGTCCTTGGTTCTGGCGGGTGATGCTGCTTGATCGTGGGGTGTATTTCCAGCCCCGTTTGACGACGGGATCGGGTAGGGTCCGGGGATGACCGGCTTCAAGGCTCAGATCGCGCGCCATCGGGATGCGGTGAACGTGGCGCATGCGCGTGTGCGGGCGACCGTCAGGACGCGGGATCGGTCTGATGCGGATCGGGGGGCGTGGATGGAGGCATGCCGTGAATTCCACGCGTTGCGGTCGGAGATTGAAGTGTATGTTGAACGGGTTAGCGGCGAAGGGTTGGCTGACCCGCTGCTTCGGCGCTTTGTCTTTGACTATCTGAGCGTTGATCCGGTGTATTTTCGTTCGGGCTATCAGAAGGAGAGGCTTCTGAAGGCGGTGAAGAGGCTTGAGTTGACTGACGAAGAGGCGGTTGTGTTGCGACAGACCATACTGCGTCGGGTACGCACGGGCGCGCTGCGAGAGTTTCGTCACCTCTGTCGGCTGATGCCGCAGGTTCAGACCGACGAGTTTGTCGCGGAGCTGCGGGCGGCGGCGGGCGGCGCCGATGATGAGATTCGTCGGCGTGCGGCGTTTGCGCTGACCTACGTTGCTAGCTGACGGCGTTTTCGCTGTCGTCCGAGAGGTCCACCCACAGCGTTTTCAGCTGCGTGTACTGGTCGTGCGCGTGGAGGCCGTTGTCGCGGCCGCCGAAGCCGGATTGTTTGTAGCCGCCGAAGGGGGTCGTGATGTCGCCTTCGCCGGAGCAGTTGACGGTGACGGTCCCGGCGCGGATGGCGCGGGCGCCGCGGAGGGCGCGTTTGATGTTGGCGGAAAAGATTGAAGCGGCGAGGCCGTAGGGGGTGTCGTTGGCGAGCGCGATGGCTTCGTCGAAGGATTTTACGGTGAGGATGGAGAGGACGGGGCCGAAGATTTCTTCGCGGACCGCCTTGTCGGTAGGGGTGCCATCCATGATGGTGGGTTCGACATGGGTTCCGTTCTGGGTGCCGCCACCAAGGTGAGTTTTGCCGGACAGGTAGCTGGAAACCTTGTCGAAATGCTCTTTGGAGACGAGGGCGCCGATGCGGTGTTCGGGGTCGAGAGGGTCTCCGATTGTCCATTCTCTCGCGTGGGCCAGGATGCGGTCGAGAAGCGCATCCTTGATGCCGTCCTGCACGATCAGGCGGGAGGTGGCGGAGCAGTTTTCGCCCATATTCCAGAAGGCGCCGTTGACGACGTGGGATGCGACGACGTCGAGATTTTCGGCGTCGTCGAGGACGATGCAGGGGTTCTTGCCGCCCATCTCCAGCACGACCTCTTTGAGATTCGAGTCGGCGGCGTAGTGCAGGAAGCGGCGGCCGGTTTCGGTGGAGCCGGTGAAGGAGACCATGTCGACGTCCATGTGGCGGCCCAGCGGTTCGCCGACGTCGGGACCCATGCCGGGGACGACGTTGACCACGCCCTTGGGTACGCCCGCCTCGATGGCGAGTTCGGCGACGCGGAGGGCGGTCATGGAGGTTTCCTCGGCGGGCTTCACGACGACGGAGCATCCGGCGGCGAGGGCGGGGCCGATTTTCCACGCGAGCATCAGGAGCGGGAAGTTCCAGGGGAGGACGAGGCCGACGACCCCGACGGGTTCGCGGATGACGAGTGAGAGATGGTCGTCCGAAGCGGGCGAGACCTGGTCGTAAATCTTATCAATGGCTTCCGCGTGCCACTTAATGCAGTGGATGGTCTCGGGGATGTCGACGGTTTCGCAGTCGAAGATGGGTTTTCCGGACTCCACGCTCTCCATCACCGCAAGCTCGCGGGCGTTGCGGGTGAGGAATTTGGCTAGGCGTATCAGGATGTCCTTTCGCTCGGACGGGTGGAGCTTGGACCAGCGGCCATCGTCGAAGGCCTCGCGTGCTTTGGTGACGGCGAAGTCCACGTCGGCAGCGCCGCAGGCGGCGATTTGGGCGATGGTTTCGCCGGTCGCGGGGTTTACAGTGTCGAAGGTCTTGCCGGACGCGGCGGGGCGATAGCCGCCGTCGATAAAGGCGGTCGTCGGGAAGGTCAGGTCGGCGGCGATGGCAGTGTATTCGTCTTTTGTCAGAAGATCCATGTGCTTAGCCCTCGGCCTTGATGTCGGCGATGGTGCGTTTCAGGACGCGGACGACCTGATCCATCTGCCGTTTGTCGTCTTTGTTGAGCGCCTTGAGTGGTGCGCGCGGGGGGCCTGCGGTGAGGCCTGACATCTCGACACCGTATTTGACGCATTGGACGAATTTGCCGCCCTGTTCGAGAACGCGCATGAGGGGCAGCATGGCCGACATGATGCGGCGGCCCTTAGTGAAGTCGCCCTCAACGTAGCAGGCCTCGTACAGCGCGATGTGTTCGGCGGGCAGGAAGTTGGACCCGGCGCAGACCCAGCCGGGGGAGCCCCAGGCGAAGAACTCCAGCGCCTGATCGTCCATCCCGCAGAGCATCTGGATATGCGGGTAGTCGCGGGCGAGGGTGTGTACGCGGTTGATATCGCCGGAACTTTCCTTGATAGCGCAGATGTTGGCGGAGCGACCGACGCGGTCCAGGAACTCATCCCCCATCATTGTGCCGGTGCGACCGGGGTAGTTGTAAAGCATGATCGGCAGGTCGGCGGCGCGGTCGATAGCGAGGACGTTCAGGGCGTTCTCCCTCTCCGTCGGGACGGCGTAGGGTGGGGACGCGACGAGCAAGGCGTCGGCGCCCATGTCTTTCGCGCCGCTCGCCAGTTCGATGCTGTCGGAGGTCAGCATGGCGCCGCAGCCCACAACAAGGGGTAGGCGCCCGTCCAGAACCCTGTGCATGACGCGGGCGAGATTGAGCCGTTCTTCGACCGACTGCGCGTAGTTTTCGCCGGTGGAGCCTCCCGAAATCAAGCCGTGAACGCCCGCAGCAACGAGATATTCTATCATAGCGGTCAGGGCGTCGAGGTCGGGTTGGCTGGTATCGTCGAAGGGGGTGATGACGGGGGTGAAGATGCCCTCGAACGTCATTCGTGGTGTCATTCAGTGCCCCCGTCGTCCGCGCCGATAAGAAAGGGCTAAGGCAAGATGATGGAGGCGTCGAGTCCCTGCGTGCCTAGGGGGAAAGGTAGTCGCCGATACGCTGGAGGGCACGGCGGATGTCCTCCTGGCTCGCCGCATAGCTGAGGCGGAGGTAGCCTTCGCCGAGGATGCCGAAGTCTGGGCCGCCGATGGTGGCGACGCCTGTGGTCTCCAGCAGGTCGGCGGCCAGCGGTTTGGCCTTGTGGCCCGTCGCTGTGATGTTGGGGAAGGCGTAGAAGGCGCCTTTGGGGACGATGCAGGAAACGCCGGGCAGGTCATTCAGCAGGTCCACCACCAGCGTGCGGCGGGCATCGAAGGCGGCGACCATCTCGGCTACCGCGTCTTGTGGGCCGGTGAGCGCTTCGAGGGCCGCGAATTGCGCCGGGGCGTTGACGCAGGACCAGGCGTTGACGGCGAGTTTGCGGGCGTTGTCGTAGAGGCGTTCAGGCCAGACGGAATAGCCGAGGCGCCAGCCCGTCATCGCGTAGGTCTTGGACCAGCCGTTCAGATGGATCACGCGGTCGCGGATCTCGGGGTAAGACAGGAGGCAGACATGCTCTTCGCCGTCGTAGAGGATCTGGTCGTAAATCTCATCGGAAAGGATGGCGATGTCCGGGCGGTCGGCGAGGCCTTTGGCCAGTTTGTCGACTTCGGCGCGAGGCGTGACGCCGCCGCAGGGGTTGGCGGGGGAGTTGACGATGATCAGGCGCGTGTCGGGTGTGACGAGCGACAGGAGTTCGTCGGCGGAGAAGCCGAAGCCGTTTTCCTCGCGGATTGGGACGGGGACCGGGCGGGCGCCGGTGTATTCGATCATCGAGCGGTAGATGGGGAAGCCGGGGTCGGGGTAGAGGATGTCGGCGCCTGGCTCGCCGAACATGAGGATGGCGGCGAACATGGTGACCTTGCCGCCGGGGACGATGAGGACGCGGTCGGGGTTTGTATCGACGCCGTGGCGCTGGTGGAGGTCGGCGGCGACGGCTTCTCTTAGCGGAAGGATACCCGTCGCCGGGGTGTAGCCGTGTTGGCCGTCTCGCAGGGCTTTGACGGCGGCCTCGACGATGTTGGGCGGCGTGGGGAAGTCTGGCTGGCCGATGCCGAGGTTGATGATGTCCTTGCCTTCGGACGCGAGCTGGGCGGCGCGGGCGAGGACGGCGAAGGCGTTTTCTTCGCCGATGCGGTCAAATCCGGGGATGGTTTTCATGCGGGTCTCGTAAGTGGCGGTGTGCGGGGTGGCAACAGAGGTCGGGGACGATTTCTTCGAAGAAATCGTTACGGAAAATTCGAATTTTCCGTCCCCCCGATGGACGTTGCGATCGTCATCAATACGTGGCGCGGCCGCCGGAGAGGTCGAAGGCGGCGCCGGTGGTGAAGGAGTTTTCGGCGGAGACGAGCCAGGTGACCATGCTGGCGACCTCCTCGACCAGGACGAAGCGGTTGCGGGGGATTTTGGACAGCATGTAGGCGATGTGTTCCTCCGACATTTGGTCGAAGATGGCGGTACGGGCGGCGGCCGGGGTGATGCAGTTGACGGCGATGTCGTGGGACGCGAGCTCTTTGCCGAGCGACTTGGTCAAAGCGATCACGCCCGCCTTGGAGGCGGAGTAGGCGGAGGCGCCGGGGTTACCCTCTTTCCCCGCGATTGAGGCGATGTTGACGATGCGGCCGTAGTTGCGGGCCTGCATACCCGGGACGACGGCTTTGTTTACGAGGAACGTGCCGGTGAGGTTGATGTCGACGATCTGGCGGAACGCGGCGATGTCGTATTCGGCAACGGGCGCGTTGGGGCCCGCGATGCCGGCGGAGTTGACAAGGATGTCGACCGGGCCCGACGCGTCGAGAGCGCGGGTGATGCTGTCGAAATCGGTGATGTCACAGGGGACGGCGGTGGCGCCGATTGCGGCGGCGGTTTGGGCGGCGAGGGCTTCGTCACGGTCCCAGAGGAAGACGGTGGCGCCGCTATCCACAAGGCGCGTGGCGATGGCGGCGCCGATGCCCTGGGCGCCGCCGGTGACCACCGCGACGCGGTCGGTCAGATCGTACTGGTTCATCGCCCTAGACGCCGAAGCGCTTGGTGTAGAAGTCGACCATCTGCGGGACGAGGTCTTCGCCGCGCCCGTCCTCAATCGCCTGGGTCAGGGCGGAGCGGGCGCAGGCGGACATGATGGACTCGACGCCGAGGTCTTCGGCCATCTGGCGGTAGTAGTCGACGTCCTTCGCACCGTTCTTGACACTGAACGCCAGCATCTCCGGGTTGCCGCGCAGGCCGTACTCCGAAACGAAATCCATCATGCCGGAGTGCAACGGCCCGGCGGATATCACGTCGTAGGCCGATTGGCGGGGAACGCCGGCTTTGTCGGCCATGGCGAAGATCTCGGCCATGCAGTTGGCCGTGGTCATAGCGAGGAAGTTGTTCAGGAGCTTGATCGTGTGGCCGGAGCCGAGGGCACCGAGGTGGAAGACGTTCTCACCCAGGTCGTCGAGCACCGGCTTGATGCGGTCGTAGGTGGGCTTGTCCCCGGCTGCCATGATGTTGAGGAGGCCGTCCTTGGCGTGCATCGGCGTCCGGCCAAGGGGCGCGTCGAGCATCTGGGCGCCTTTGGCCGCGACCTCTTGCCCCAGCGCCTTGGTGGAGCCGGGAAGGGAGGTGCCGAAGTCGATCACGACCTTGCCCTCGGTCAGCCCCGCAATGACGCCGTCATCGCCGCGCATGCGGCCTTCGACGTGGTCGGAGGTGCCCATGCAGAGCATGACGATGTCCGATGCCTCGGCCACGCCGCGCCCGCTGCCCGCCTCATGCGCGCCGCGCTCAATCGCGGCGTCGATGCCCGCCCGGTTCTGGTTGGCGAGCGCACTGATGGCGTAGCCCTTGTCCTGCAGGCGACCAACCATGGCGGAGCCCATGAGGCCGAGGCCGATGAAGCCGATCGTTGGCATTGTGAAGTTCCTCTATGCTTGTTCGAACGCGCGGTTCTTCAGGCCGCTTTGCACTTCGTAGATGGAGCCCGCCTTGGGCGGCTGTGGCTGTGGGATGCGGATGGGGATGTCTTTCAGGCGCGGCGTGATTGTGGGCGTGCCGCAGAGCATGCGGGCGTTGAATGCCTCCAGGCTGTCGAACGGCGTCATCGAGCCCATCAGGGGGAAGGCGTCGGCGGCCACCATCTCAAACAGCAGAAGCCGGCGGTCGCGGGCCGATGTGTTAAGGGCGGAGCCGTGGATGGTGCGCGCGTGGTGGATAGAGATTGACCCAGCAGGGCCTGTAAGGGGTACCGCGTCGCCCTCAGACAATCCGCATGCGGCAAGGTCCATCGCGCCGACGAAGGTGCCGTTCTGGTGGTGGTCGTGGATCGGGCCGGTGTGGGAGCCGGGGAAGATCTTGAGCGGGCCGTTCTCCAGCGCCATGTCGTCGATCATGACGCCGACGGCGAGGAGGTCGTCGTTGGAATGGGGGTAGAAGGCGAAGTCCTGGTGCCATTCGACGGCGGCGCCGTGGCCGGCGGACTTCATGTTGAGCTTGGTGGTATGCAGGCGGACGTCGGGGCCGATGAGGTCGCGGACGGGGGCGAGGATGTGGTCGGAATGCAGGAGGTCCCGGACGGGGTCGGAGATCGTGTGAGGCAGCTTGATGCGGCGGAGGCGGGGTGCCTCTGGCGTGTGCGTGTCCTCAAGGTCGAGCCGGTCGTTGGAGGCGGTGAGGCTGCGAGCCTCCTCTTCGAACGCCGTGATGTCGGCTCGGATGCGGGCGAGGAAGGTGTCGGGGACGACGCCCTCGACCACGATGGCACCGTCGCGGCGGTAGGTTTCGATTTGGTCTTCGCTCAGCACTTCGGGCATTGGACAACCCTCTATGGCAGCAGGATTTCAACGATGGGCGGCCAGATCAGCAGCACGGACAGGGCGCAGAGCTGGATGCAGATGAACGGCAAGAAGCCCTTGAAGATGTCGGTCAGCGAGATGTGCGGCGGCGCCACGGATTTAAGGTAGAACGCCGCCGGGCCGAAGGGGGGCGACAGGAACGAGACCTGCATGTTCATGCAGAACAGCACGCCGAACCAGACGGCTAGGTACTTTGGCTGAAGCTCTCCCAACAGCCCGATTTCCTCGATGGGCAGGCGTTGGACGATGGGGAGGAAGACGGGGATGATCAGGAGGACGATGCCCACCCAGTCCATGAACGCGCCCATGAACAGCAGGATCAGCATCATGATCAGGATGATCCCCATCGTCGCGACGTCGGTGCCGAGGATCAGGTTGGCGACATAGGTCGGCCCGCCCGCAATCGTGTAGGCCCCGGCCAGCGCGGTGGCGCCGATGGTGACCCAGATGATCGTGCCAGTGGATTTGAGCGTGCGCATGAGCGCGTCCCACAGCAGATCGAACGTGAACTCGCCGCGTAGGATCGCGAGGACAAGGACCGATAGCGCGCCCATCCCGGCGGCCTCGGTGATGCCGGTGATGCCCATGTAGATGGAACCGAGGACGACCCCGATGATGATGATCGGCGGGACAAGGCCCTTGCCCATCGACCATGCAAGCGCCGTGCGTTCACGTCCGAAGACGCCGAAGATCAGGCCGAGAGCAACGACGACTGTGCCTGCGAACCAGGGCAGGTAGTCCATCGTGCCGAAGCGGATCGGGTCCCCGGTTTGGGCGGCGTTCTGGCCGGAGAATTCAAAAAACAGGACGCGGATCGTGAAAAACGTCCAGAACCCGGCGACGAGCACCGTCAGGAGCGCCGCGAAGAGCATCCGCTTCTCGTTGCCCTGCGGTTGGGCGGCGAGCTCTGCCAGCTCTCGCTCGACCATGGCGCGTTGTTCCGGGTTCTCGGCGGCGGCGAGCTCGTTGTTCAGGCGCTCCTCCGGCAGGGGGGCCAGGGTGTTGTTCAGCCGTGTGCGGATCATGATGTAGATGATGATGAACGACGCGAGCATGAAGCCCGGGATAAAGGACGCGGTGAACAGTGCCTTGATCGAGGTCTCGGTGATCAGGCCGTAGATAATCAGCACGATGGACGGCGGGATCATCGTCCCCAGCGATCCGGAGGCGCAGATCGTGCCGATGGCGAGGTTCTGGTTGTAGCCCAGCCGCAGCATCTGAGGCAGGGCGATGAGGCCGAGCAGGACGACCTCGCCCCCGATGATCCCTGACATCGCGGCCATGATGACGGCCATGATCGACGTGACGATGGCGATGCCGCCCCGGGTGCGGTTCAGCCAGACGTTCAGCGAATCGTACATCGACCGCGCTATGCCCGACCTTTCAAGCAGCGCGGCCATGAATATGAACAAGGGTATCGATATTAGCACGTAACTGGTCATTACGTCGCCGTATATTCGTTGCGACAGGATATTGAGCGGCCCGCTCCCCGGTCGCCCGGTCAGAAAGCCTTCGCCCCACAGCGTGGGGTCTGCCAGAAGCGCCGGTTCGAACTTCATGAACAGGACGACTACGGCCATGAAGGCAGAGGCAAAGCCCAGGGGCATCCCGATGGCCAGTAGGGCTATCAGGCCCAGCATCAGGACGAGGGAGATCGTGCCGACGTCCATCAGTCGTTGCCCTTTGTGCTGGATTGGATGCTGCCGCGTGTGACGTCGAGGTCGCCGACGCCCTCTTTCTCAACCGCTGCGCGGAGGCGGCGGAGCTCGTCTTCGTCGATGTCGTCGGCGGCGGTGTGGATCACCGGCTCGGCGTTCCAGTCGGAGATGAGGTTCACGACGGCCTGCAGCGCAACGAGCGAGATGATGACGAGAACGGCGGGTTTGATCGTGGACGGGATCGGTGGGTCGAACGCGGTACCGAACGTCTCCCACCGATAGAACTTGTCGAACGCCTCACCATAGCCGCCGTAGACGAGGAAGAAGGCGAAGGTGCAGATCAAGAGGGTCGAGATGCAATCGAACGTCCGCTGAAGCCAGCGGGGGCAGACGTCATACAAGAGGAAGATGCGGATATGGCTGCGCTGCTGCATCGCGTAGAGGCCCGCCGTCAGGAAAATAAAGCCGGCGAGCCAGAGCGACAGTTCGTTGGCCCACAGCGTTCCAGCGTTGAGGACGTAGCGGACGAAGACCTCGTACAGCATGACACCGCAGAGGACGAGGACGAGCATCATGGTGACGCGGCCGAGGAAGACGGCGAGTTTGTCGAAAGTGCCCCAACGCTCAAACTCCATGGGCGCGCGGCGGACGGTGGCGATGCCGAGGACGGCGAAGATCGGGACACCGATCAGGGACAGCCAGTCGAGAACATCCGCGAAGCCGCCGAAGAGGCCGCCCATCCCGGGCGAGACGTCATTACGTCGGAATAGGGCCGAGAGCTTGTCGAGCTGTGACGGGTCGTCGGGCGGGTTCCAGTCGAGCGTGAAGGCGGGAAGGTGCCAGACCAGCCATCCTGCACAGAGGATGAAGCCAAGGGGCACGAGCCATTCGATGAGTGAACCGGACTTCGGATGATCCATGGACGTTGCCCCCCGTCAGAGCCCTGCGTGGTGCGTCGTTGCGCACGGGGCTTCGTGTCGCGCGGCGCCCGTGAGAGGCGCCGCGCTTGCCTTGGTCGACCACCGGCCGACCAAAGTCAGGATCAGTTCGAAACGAGGCCGAGCTGCGCGAGGTAGTTCAGGTGCGATTCCACCAGGGCCTTGGCCTCGGGCGTATCGGCGAACTCGGGCCATGTGGCCTGCGCTGCGTCGCGGAACTTCTGCAGCTCTTCCGGGGCCCACTGCGACAGCGTCACGCCCTGCTCGCGCAGTTGCGCGGCGGCTTCGGCGTTGGCCTTTTCAAAGGTCAGCGCGGTGCGGAGGGCGAGCGCTTCCATGGCCACCTTCATGATGGTCTGATGATGCGCGGGCATCGCGTCGAACACGGCCTTGTTGCAGGCGAGGTGGTCGGACGGCATCGAGTGGAAGCCCGGGAAGTTGGCATACTTCACGATGTCATACAGACCCAGGCCAACGTTGTTGGCCAGTCCCGAAGCGTCAGCACCGTCAATAATGCCGGTCTCCAGCGCGGTGAAGATCTCGGTAAAGTCCATCACGATTGGGTTGGCGCCAAGCTTCTCGAAAATCTTGGTTTCCATGCCCGGAGGCGAACGGAATTTCCAATCTTTGAAGTCCGAAACCTGCGTGATCGGCTTCGACGAGGCAAAGGATTCCTGACCGTAGACCCACCAGCCGATCAGCTCCATGCCGTATTTGTTGTAGAGCGGAGCTGCCGCTTCCTTGCCGCCACCGAAATACAGCCAGCTGAGCTGCTGATAGGGTGTTTCATAGCCGCCCATAATGTCGCCCACGAACTGGAAGGCTGGGTTTTTACCGGTCTGGTAGCCGCCGCCAGTCATGTCGCAGTCAAGAATGCCGGTTGCTGCGGCGTCGAAGGTTTCCACCGATTTCACGACGGAGGACGAGAAGAACATCTCGACCTGAATTTCGCCATTCGACATGGCAACGATGTCGTCGACATATTGCTGTGCGAGTTTGCCGGACACCGTTTCCGGCGCATAATGCGTCTGGATGCGAAGGGTGCTTGTTTGCGCTGATGCCATTGTGGCGGTCAGCGCGAGCGCCGAAGCGGCCACGCCAAGTTTTTTGATCAGGTCCATATTGTTCCTCCCTAATGTCCTGATGGCCCGGCCTTTTTGCCGGTATGTCGTTCCTTTTGGTATGACCAAGCTAGCGAGCGTGTTTTGATACGTCCATAGGGAATTTGCGGGCAAGGGGGCAATTTTTCTGCCGAAAAATTGTGCGGGGCTCTGCCCCCGTGGGCCGGAGGCCCAAAAAACCCCCCGCAATTTTTATTGAATTAAGGCGGGGACGGGCCCACGAGGGGTAGGCGAAAAAAACGCCACGGCGCGCGCCCCGCCCCAAAGGACGGGTAGTAAAA
>JBCCXY010000019.1:0-36291 GCA_039190895.1 Pseudomonadota bacterium
GGACGCGATCGAATTCCTGATCTCCAAGCTCAAGCAGACTAAGACAAACTCGGAGTTCTTCGACTCCATGAATAACTGATTATACATTAAAAATCAGTGTCTTATGGGAAACGACACGATCTTTGCGCTGGCAACGCCGCCCGGGAAGTCGGGCGTTGCGATTGTCCGGGTTTCCGGGCCGTCTGCCTTCGCTGCTGCGTCGCAGATGGTGCAGGTCAAGACGCCGTTTGACCGTCCTCGTCTTCGCAGGCTCTGGGGTGAAGCGGGCGATCATATCGACACGGCGCTGATTGTCCCCTTTGCGGCAGGGGCCAGCTTCACTGGTGAGGAAACGGTGGAGTTCCACCTCCACGGCAGCGCGGCCGTCATTCAGCGAATGTTGCGTGAGTTATCGGGACTAGACGGCATGCGCCCAGCTCAGGCGGGTGAGTTCACGCGTCGGGCAGTGGAAAACGACCGGCTCAGCTTGGATGCGGTTGAGGGGCTTGCCGACCTGATCGACGCAGAGACCGAAGCACAGCGGCGACAGGCGCTGCGGGTCGCGTCGGGACAGTTGCGTGAGCGAACCGAGGTCTGGCGCGCGCACCTGATCCGGGCCCGTGCCCTGATCGAAGCAACGATTGATTTCGCGGACGAAGAGGTGCCAGAGGATGTTTCGCCAGAAGTTGGTCAGATACTCGGGGCCCTGAAGGTCGAACTGAGGCAAGAGGCGGCAGGCGCTGCCATCTCCGAGAGAATTCGCGACGGTTTTGAGGTTGCGATTGTCGGGCCGCCCAATGTCGGCAAGTCGACGCTATTGAATCGATTGGCTGGGCGGGACGCGGCATTGACGTCGTCCGTTCCGGGAACGACGCGAGACGTGATCGAGGTTCGCACGGATCTCCGCGGCCTGCCGGTGACGTTCCTCGACACGGCGGGTCTTCGAGAGACAACCGACGAGGTGGAACGGATGGGCGTCGCACGTGGGGAAGATCGCGCCGCGGCCGCAGACATTCGCATCGTCATGGTCGATCCCGAGGCGCCGGAAAAGGACCCCAAAAAGGACCAGTCAGACATCGTGGTGTCGGCCAAGGCCGACGAGTTTCCCGCGACCAATGGCGTGTCGGGTCTGACGGGCCTTGGGGTCGACGCACTTGTTGATCAGGTTGCAGATCGACTGGAGGAACGCGCAGCGGGTTCTGGCCTTGCCATCCGCGAGCGCCAGCGCCTTGCGATGGAACAGGCCGCAACCCATGCGTCTCGCGCCTTGGCGTTGCTCGACTCAGGCGAGGAGGATATGGCAATCCTCGCAGAGGAATTGCGTTCTGCCGTGCAGGCTTTGGAAGAACTGACAGGCCGGATCAGTGTTGAGACGGTGCTTGGCGAGATCTTTCAGAGTTTCTGCATCGGCAAGTAGGAGTGTTTCACGTGGAACAATCGTCCTTCGATGTGATCGTCATCGGTGGTGGCCACGCCGGCGCCGAGGCTGCCCACGCCGCTGCGCGGATGGGGGCGGATGTCGCGCTCGTGACTTTGTCTGTCGACGGCATCGGCGTGATGTCCTGCAACCCGGCCATCGGCGGCTTGGGAAAGGGACACCTTGTCCGAGAGATCGACGCGCTCGACGGCATCATGGGCCAAGTTGCCGACGCTGCGGGTATTCAGTTCCGGTTGCTAAACCGACGAAAGGGCCCGGCCGTCCAAGGTCCGCGCGCCCAAAGCGACCGTGCGATTTATCGAACAGTCATGCAGAAGACGATTGCCGACACTCCAAAGATCACGACCGTAGAAGGCGAAGTCACAGACCTGATCGTCGACGACGCCCGCGTTCGCGGCGTGACGCTCAAAGACGGACGAACGCTCGACGCGGCGGCCGTGATCCTGACGACGGGCACGTTCCTTTCTGGAAAAATCCATATCGGCGATGAAACACGCGACGGCGGCCGTATTGGGGAGCATGCCTCCTATGGTTTGGGCGCCCGGCTTGATGCCCTGAATCTTCCAACCGGTCGCCTCAAAACCGGGACGCCCCCACGCCTGGATGGTCAGACGATCAACTGGGAAATCCTCGAAAATCAACCCGGCGACGATGAACCGGTGATGTTCTCGTTCCTCAATCAGGCGCCAACAGCCCAGCAGGTGTCCTGTGCGATCACCCATACCAACCCAAGGACCCACCAGATCATCCGCGACAACCTGGATCGATCCGCCATGTATAGCGGTCGAATCGATGGTGTCGGGCCACGCTACTGCCCCTCGATCGAGGACAAAATCGTACGGTTCGCGGACAAGAGCTCTCACCAGATCTTTCTCGAACCAGAGGGTCTGTCGACCAACACGGTCTATCCCAACGGTGTTTCCACCTCTCTACCCGAAGAGGTGCAGGCGGATTACGTCCGTAGCATTGTCGGTCTGGAGGAAGCGAAAATCCTTCAGCCTGGCTACGCCGTCGAATACACCTATGTCGATCCGCGCAGCCTCAAGCAAACACTTGAGCTCAAGGCCCTGAGCGGGCTCTTCCTCGCAGGCCAGATCAACGGCACCACGGGCTATGAAGAGGCTGCGGCACAGGGGCTCGTTGCCGGGCTCAACGCAGCGGCGCAGATTTCCGGGCGCGACGCCGTGCTGTTTGACCGGGCGACAAGCTACATTGGCGTCATGATCGACGACCTGACTTTGCTTGGCGTCACGGAACCCTACCGCATGTTCACATCGCGAGCGGAGTTCAGGCTCTCACTCCGTGCGGACAACGCCGACCAGCGCCTGACACCACTTGGCATTGAAATCGGGTGCGTCGGCGAAGACCGCGCACGCCGCTACGCGGAAAAAGCGGCGTTCATCTCAGACGCCAAGCAACGCCTTGCCGGCATGAGTTGGACGCCCAAGGACTTGACCGCGGTTGGAGTCGAGGTTGCCGCCGATGGGGGTCGCAAAGATGCGCTCACGCTATTGTCCTATCCAAATATCAATTTCGGCCATCTAGTCGCGCTAGACTCCACCCTCGACGACATTGCCTCACCAATTCAGAAGCAGATCGAGATTGACGCGCTCTACAAGCACTACGAAGAACGCCAAAACCGCGACGTCCAGGCCATGAAACGGGATGAAGCGTGGGAGATCCCCGCTCATTTCGACTTCTCCGCGCTGAACGGTCTTTCCAACGAAGTCACTGATAAGCTGACACGCGCAAAACCCCGGACCTTGGCCCATGCCGGCCGTATCGAGGGCGTCACCCCTGCAGCGCTGACGATTATCCTGGCAAGCCTCCGGCGCGCACGTTGCCAATCCGCGTGAGCGATCGACACCACTTTCAACGCGAAACGGATGTTTCACGTGAAACACTGGAGCAACTGGATACCTACGCGGCTCTCCTCGAAAAATGGAATCCCCGGATCAATCTCGTCAGCAGAGCCACTCTTCGAGACCTCTGGCACCGTCACTTCCTCGATTCCGCACAACTCGCTGATTTGATCCCGTCCGGCCCGACCATCTGGGCTGACATCGGCAGTGGCGGAGGTTTTCCCGGCCTCATCGTCGCACTGATCCGTCCCGACACGGAGATGACCCTGGTTGAAAGCGACCAACGGAAAGCCGCCTTCCTCAACACGGTCATCCGCGCCACCAATGCGCCGGCAAAGGTTATCTCCCGCCGCATCGAAGACGCCGCACCTCTCAACGCCGATGTCATAAGCGCGCGCGCCCTGGCCCCGCTCAAAGACCTTCTGTCACTTGCACATCAACACCTCAAACCGACCGGAAACGCCATTTTCCCGAAAGGCGCCACCCACGCCGCCGAGACCAAAGAGGCCCTTGAACAGTGGGCCTACCGCTGCGAAACAACACCAAGCAAAACCGATCCCGACGCAGTCCTGCTCAAAATAGCGGAGATCCAACGTGCCCACTGAGCCGCGCATCATCGCCGTCGTGAACCAGAAAGGCGGCGTCGGCAAAACCACCACCACGATCAACCTCGGCGCGGCTCTGGCGGAACGCGGCCGCCGCGTCCTGCTGATCGACCTCGACCCCCAAGGCAACGCTTCGACCGGTCTCGGCCTCTCGCAAGCCGACCGCACCCACACGACCTACGACCTCATCCTCGACGAGGCGAGCCTCGCCGAGGTCATTCACACCACGGGCACCGAAAACCTCTGGATCGCGCCATCCACGACAGACCTCAGCTCCGCCGACATCGAACTCGTAGCCAACGAAAAGCGCAGCTACCTTCTGTTCGATGCCCTGCGCCAGCCCGAGATGGCAGAATTCGCCTTCGACGAAATCCTCATCGACTGCCCCCCGTCGCTGAGCCTGCTGACCGTCAACGCCATGGTCGCCGCGCACTCCCTCCTCGTCCCGCTGCAAAGTGAGTTCTTCGCTCTTGAAGGCCTCTCTCAGCTCATGCTCACAGTTCGCGAGGTCCGCCAGGCCGCCAATCCCGACCTGCGCATCGAAGGCATCGTTCTCACGATGTACGATTCCCGCAACAACCTGAGCCGCCTTGTTGAGCAAGACGCCCGAGACACGCTGGGAGAGATGGTCTTTACCACCATCGTCCCCCGAAACGTTCGCATCAGCGAGGCGCCCTCCTACGCCGTGCCGGTGATCGAATACGATCCGCTCTCGAAAGGCGCCATCGCCTATCGCGCATTGGCACAAGAAATAGTAGATCGTCACGAAGTCGCTACAACATAGGGGTATCCATGGCCAAGAAACCCGAACGCAAGAAAGCTCTCGGCAGGGGCCTCTCCGCTCTGATGTCCGACGTCGCACCGCAGGACACCGTCCCAGCCAAGGCAGAGGCGTCCATCCCCATCGACCAGATCCACCCAAACCCCGACCAACCCCGGCGCACATTCCACGACGACGCGTTGCAGGAACTCGCGGCGTCGATCCGCGAGAAGGGAATAATCCAACCGCTCGTTCTCCGACCGGTCCCGAACAAGCCGAAAGAGTACGAAATCGTCGCAGGCGAACGCCGGTGGCGCGCGGCCCAAATGGCGCAGCTGCACGAGGTCCCTGCGATCCTCCGCGACTTCGATGACACCGAGGTTCTCGAAATCGCCATCATCGAAAACATCCAGCGCGCCGACCTGAACGCCATGGAAGAGGCCGTCGGCTACCGCCAGCTCATGGATCGCTTCGGTCACACGCAGGAAAAGCTGGCCCAGGCCCTCGGCAAAAGCCGAAGCCACATCGCCAACACGATGCGCCTCGTCGACCTCCCCGAAGAGGTCCAGCAAATGGTCCGCAACGGCCAGCTCTCGCCGGGTCACGCCCGCGCGCTGATCACATCACCAAACGCGGTCGAGCTTGCGCGTGACGCGATAAAAAAGGGCCTGTCCGTGCGCCAGATTGAGCGTCTGGCAAAAGCTGCCCCTCAGGCGGCACCCCCCAAGGTCAAAACCAAGGACGCAGACACCCGCGCGCTCGAAGATGATTTGATGGCAGCCCTCAAGATGCGCATCTCAATCGATCATAAACCGGGCAGCGAAGGCGGCTCGCTCACCATAAGCTACAAGACGCTCGACCAACTGGACGAGCTGTGCCAGCGCCTCTCTGCAACCGCCGAAATCCGCCTAGACTAACCGCTCCAGCACCGCATTAAGCAAGGGACGTCCGGCCTCCGTCAGGCGCAAGCGCGGGCCATCAACCTCCAGCCACCCCTCGTCGCGCAGATCATTTGCCGCCCGCAGATCAAAGCCCAACGCCGCCAGGCGATCCAGCCGAACCCCGTCGCGCAGCCGCAACCCCATCAGCAACAACTCCGTCAGTTGCTCATCCCGCGGAACAACACTCCAATCGGAATACACGGCCCCGTCCCCCGCCAACCATTCATCCGGTGACAGCACCGCTGCCGTCGCCATCCGATGGCCGTTCACCTCAATCCGCCCATGCGCACCGGGACCGATCCCGGCAAACTCACGTCCCGTCCAGTAGATCAAATTATGCCGCGCTTCCTGCCCAACAGCCGCGTGGTTTGACACCTCATAGGCCGGAAGCCCCGCCGCATCAGTCCGCTCTTGTGTCACCGCATACATGTCTGCCTCAAGCCCCTCATCCGGCAACCCCGGAAGCCGCCCTGCCTCCGCCCGTCGCCCAAAGACCGTGCCAGGCTCAATCGTGAGCTGATACATCGACAGATGATCCGGCATCAGCCGCAACGCCGCCTCCAGCTCTGCCTCCCAAGCCTCCAGCGTCTGATCCTGCCGCGCATAGATCAGATCGAAGCTCACCCGATCAAACGTCTCTCGCGCGATCTCCAACGCGGCCAGCGCCTCATCTGCCGTATGCATCCGGCCCAAGCGCCGCAAATCCAAATCGTTCAGTGCTTGCACCCCAAGGGAGACCCGGTTCACCCCGGCATCCCGAAACGCCCGGAACCGCCCCGCTTCAACACTCGTCGGGTTGGCTTCCAGCGTAACCTCAAGATCGTTCGCCGGGGCCCAAACCGCCGTGGCTTGCCGAATGACAGCCTCGACCGTACCCGCTTCCATCAGGCTTGGCGTCCCACCCCCGAAATAGATCGTCGAAAGAACACGCGTCCCGATGAGACCGGCGATCCGCTCGATTTCACGTTGGTATGCTTCGGCCCATGCGGCGTGGTCTATCCGTGTGGCCACATGGCTGTTGAAGTCGCAATATGGACATTTGGCCGAGCAATAGGGCCAATGGATATACAATCCAAATTCCGGTCCAAGGTCATCCAACCAACGCATCCGTCAGCTTGCGAAACGCGTCCGCACGGTGGGACATCGCGTGCTTGCGATCCGGGTCCATTTCGCCAAACGTCTCCGTCTCGCCATGCGGACAGAACACCGGATCAAATCCGAACCCCCGATCCCCGCGCATTGGCCAAACCAGCTCGCCCGAGACGCTGCCCTCGAACACCTCATCCGACCCATCCGGCCAGGCGAGGCACAAGCAGCACACAAATCGCCCCAACCTGGGCGCAGGGGCCGCGATGGCCTCCAGCTCATCATTCAACCGCCGCATCGCCATTGGAAAGTCCCGGCCACCGGGCGTCTCCGCCCAATCCGCCGTATATACTCCCGGTGCCCCGCCAAGCGCCTCCACCTGCAGCCCGCTATCGTCTGACAGCGCGGGCAGCCCGGTGACCTTTGCTGCGGCGTGGGCCTTGATCCGCGCGTTCCCGGCAAAGCTGTCTTCGGTTTCCTCCGGCACTGGCAGGCCCAGATCACCTGCCGAGACCACGCTCAGCCCGAACGGCTTCAGCAACACGCCGATCTCCGTCACCTTGCCCGCATTGTGCGAGGCAATTACCAGCTTGTCGCCAAGGGGCTTCATCCGCCCACGGCCACCTTCTGCGCGGCCACCAGTTGCGCTACACCCGCCTCGGCCAGATCCAGCAATTGACCCATCTGATCGCGTGAAAACGTCGACCCCTCCGCCGACATCTGCACTTCGACCAACCGCTTTGAGCCCAGCAGGATGAAGTTCCCGTCCACGCCCGCCTCACTGTCCTCCGGATAGTCCAGATCAAGCACCGGCTGCCCCGCATAGATCCCGCAAGAGACGGCTGCGAGGTGATCGAGGATCGGGTCCGAGGTCACATCGCCCGCCTCCATCAGCTTGTTGATCGCCAGCCGCAGCGCGACCCACCCCCCGGTGATTGCCGCACAGCGCGTCCCGCCATCGGCCTGAATGACGTCGCAATCCACCGTCAACTGTCGTTCACCCAACGCCACCCGGTCAATGCACGCTCGCAACGACCGACCGATAAGCCTCTGAATTTCCTGAGTTCTTCCAGACTGCGAGGCCTTCGCCTCTCGCCGCATCCTTGTATGCGTCGCACGCGGCAGCATCCCGTATTCCGCCGTCACCCAGCCCAGCCCAGAGCCCTTCAGAAACGGCGGCACCCGTTCATCCAGGCTGGCCGTGCAGATTACCTGCGTGTCGCCGCACCGGATCAGGCAGGACCCTTCCGCATGGCGCGTAAAGCCCGGCTCGATGGAAACAGGGCGGAGTTCGTCGGTCTTTCGTCCGGATGGGCGCATGTATGGGGTCCTCTGGCTGACCCGGCCTGATACCCCCGCGCCCGCGCTACGTGCAACCCTCCGATATTGACCCGCCCCCGCCGCGCCCTTAATCACTATTGTCCTTCGCGAGATCACCATGAACGACCGACCGACCCTTCTGGACGAGATGAACGACCGCAGCCGGGAAGTCTTTCGCCGGGTGGTCGAAGGCTATCTCTCGACGGGCGAACCGGTGGGAAGCCGCACGCTGACCCGAACGATCTCTGAAAAAGTCAGCGCCGCGACGATCCGCAACGTGATGCAGGACCTCGAATATCTCGGCCTCCTCGACAGCCCCCATGTCTCGGCGGGGCGCATCCCTACCGAACAGGGCCTGCGAATGTTCGTGGACGGCCTTCTGGAAGTCAGCGACCTGAGCGCTGCCGAACGCGAAAAGATCGACGCCACCCTCGGTACGGAATCCTCTGAGCCCGCGGATATGTTCGACCGCGTCGGCTCAGCGCTCTCCGGTCTCACGCAAGGCGCGAGCCTTGTCCTCGCGCCCAAGCATGAAGCCCCAATCAAGCACCTCGAATTCGTCTCCCTCGCCCATGACCGTGCACTCGTGGTGATGGTCTTCGCCGACGGCCACGTGGAAAACCGCGTATTCACCCCGCCCCCCGGCCAGACGCCATCGTCTATGCGAGAGGCCGCGAACTTCTTCAACGCCCATGCCGAAGGCCGCACCTTGTCCGAGGTACGCGACACCATCACCACTGAAATCAGCCTCCGCCGCCAGCAGCTTGATTCGCTCGCGCAAGAGATGGTCGAATCCGGCCTCGCGGTCTGGGAGAACGAAGGCCTCGCGACAGAGCGACTCATTGTCCGGGGCCGCGCAAATCTGATCGACAGCGGCACCAGCGAAGAGGATATCGAACGCATCCGCCACCTCTTCGACGACCTTGAACGCAAGCGCGACATCGCCCAGTTTCTGGAACTCGCCGAAGACGGCGAAGGTGTGCGCATTTTTATCGGTTCCGAGAACCGCCTTTTCTCACTTTCGGGTTCCTCTCTGGTGGTGTCTCCCTATATGAACGCGGATCGAAAAATTGTCGGAGCGGTCGGGGTCATCGGCCCCACGCGGCTGAATTATGGCCGGATCGTTCCCATCGTGGATTACACGGCGCAGCTCGTCGGGCGGCTGCTGTCAGGTGCGGAGAAATAGATGGCAGGTAAGGAATTCCAGGAAGAGGCAGAACAGCAAACCGTGTCCACGGCCGAAGCGCCCACGGGCCCCATCGATGAGGGCCCCGAAGACGACCTGCCCCCCCTTGGTGACGAAGACCTCGAAGCCGAGTTCGAGGCTCTGCGGGCCGAACGCGACGACATGCGAGACCGCTTCATGCGCGCCCTTGCCGATACCGAGAACCTGCGCAAACGCGCTGACCGCGACCGCCGCGAGGCGGAACAATACGGTGGCTCAAAACTCGCCCGCGACATGCTGCCGGTCTACGACAACCTGACCCGCGCCCTCGACGCCGTCCCGGACGAGCAGAAAGAGACCAACAGCGCCCTTCTAGAAGGCGTGGAACTCACCCTGCGCGAGCTGCTGAATATCTTCAAAAAGCACGGAATAGAGCCGATTATGCCGGAAGTGGGCGATACGTTCGACCCGCAAGCGCATCAGGCCATGTTCGAAGCCCCCGTCCCCGGGACCAAGGCGGGCGAGATCATTCAAGTCTCCGCCGCAGGCTTCATGCTCCACGATCGCCTTCTGCGCCCGGCCCAGGTCGGGGTCAGTTCCAACACCTCAGGGTGATGAAAGTCGGGGGTTTCGACATGCTGGCGCCCACGCTATACTACTCGGATGGTGTATGTGGGGCGCAAGACCTCAGCCGGCACCATGGGGCACCAGGCAGTACAGGGCAACGACCACTATGAGAAATCCCATCTGGACAGGCGTTCTGGCCGCAACCCTGATTGCCGGGGCGCAAATCGCCGTCGCGCAGGAACAGGAAGAAAGCTCGAACCGCGTCGCGGCAAAGACCGATTGGTCGGTCTTCGTTGAAGATGATCCGAAAGAATGCTGGGGCGTCTCCGCGCCGAAGGAAACGGTGAACACCAAGGATGGCCGCGTCGTTGCGGTGCGCCGGGGTGACATCCTTCTGTTCGTGACATTCCGCCCTGGCGATTCCGTTGCAGGCGAAGTGTCCTTCACCGGCGGCTACCCTTTCGCCGACGGATCCACTGTGTCGCTCCAGATTGGCGATGCCAGTTACGAGCTCTTCACAGAGGGCGAATGGGCCTGGCCCGCGACGACCGGGGATGACGCAAAGATCACTACGTCGCTCAAACGTGGCGCGGAAGCCATCCTAACAGGCCGTTCCGCACGTGGAACAGTCACCAAGGATACGTTCTCCCTTCTAGGCTTTACCGCAGCCCTGGAAGAAGCCGAGACACGCTGCGCAAGCTAAACCCCTCGCAGAACCGGGGTCTCTGCCTTATATGGGCGGTTTGAACCGCCCAAGGCGAAGCCATGACCAGCACGACGCCAATCACGCAAGATGTCCTGACGATCCCCCGTAAACTGCCCGAGGGGCCTGTGAACCTCGTCGGCCTCACACGCGACGGACTGCGGCAAGCGCTGATTGCCGCCGGGACGCCGGAGAAACAGGCCAAGATGCGCACGGGTCAGATCTGGCAATGGATTTATCAAAAGGGCGTCCGCAATTTCGACGCGATGACGAACCTCGCCAAGGCGTATCGCGCGCAATTGGCCGAACGCTTCATCATCGACATCCCCGAGGTCGTCTCTCGCCAGATCTCGGACGATGGCACCCGGAAGTACCTTGTACGCATCGCCGGCGGGCACGAGGTTGAAACCGTCTACATCCCTGAAGAGGGCCGCGGCACCTTGTGCATCTCGTCGCAAGTCGGCTGCACGCTCACCTGCTCCTTCTGCCACACGGGCACGCAAAAGCTCGTCCGAAATCTGACCGCAGGGGAAATCGTCGGGCAGATCATGCTCGCCCGCGACGATCTTGGCGAATGGCCTGAGCCCGGACGCAACCCGAAGGACGAAACCCGCCTTCTGTCGAACATCGTGCTCATGGGCATGGGCGAACCGCTTTACAATTTCGACGCCGTTCGGGACGCGATGCGGATCGCGATGGATGGGGAAGGCATCTCGCTCTCCCGCCGCCGGATCACGCTGTCCACCTCCGGGGTCGTGCCCGAGATTGCCCGCTGCGCCGAACAGATCGGCTGCCTCCTTGCCGTGTCGTTCCACGCAACCACTGATGATGTGCGCAACACCCTCGTCCCGATCAACAGGAAGTGGAACATCACGGAACTGCTCGACGCGCTGCGTGCCTACCCGCGCCTGTCAAATTCAGAGCGCATCACCTTCGAGTACGTCATGCTGAAAGACGTCAACGACAGCGACGAAGACGCCCGTCGCCTCGTCAAACTGATCTCGGGCATCCCCGCGAAGATCAACCTGATCCCGTTCAACGAATGGCCCGGCGCCCCCTACCAGCGCTCGAATTGGACACGCATTCGCAAGTTCGCCGACATCGTGCACAAGGCAGGCTACGCCTCCCCGATCCGCACCCCGCGCGGCGAAGACATCATGGCCGCCTGCGGCCAGCTCAAATCCGCCACGGAACGCGCCCGGAAATCCCGCGCCCAGATTGCGAAAGACGCCGGACTCCAGGCGAACTAGCCGGACAATCTGTGGCAATCCCGCCGCTCACCCGGCGGCGCATTTCAGCGATTCTTTACCGTTGCGGCCTAGACCGACACACTGGCGCCATAAAAGAAAAACGGCGCCAGGCAGCGTCACGTGAGGCAAACAGCAATGAGACCTTCCGGCCAAGCCGAGGACCGCATTCGGTCGGGCCTCGCCAGACTGATCCGTCGCGAACGTGAAACAACGCGGCCTTCGCCCAAGCTCTTGCGCCAACCGCGCAAGTCTGCGCGCGAGCCCTATGCCAACGACCGGCCTTCCTAGCTCAGCGCCCTGGGATGGCCGCTCGTTTCGTCCCGGCACCCGTCCACGCGTCAATCGCCTGAACCGCCTCGTCCGCTGTTTCGACGAAGCGGAAGAGGTTAAGGTCCTCATCTGAAATCGTGCCGGCATCCGACAGCGCATCCCAGTTGACGATCCGCTGCCAGAACGCGCGCCCGAACAGCAGGATCGGCACTTGCTCCATCCGCCCGGTCTGCACCAGCGTCAGCGTCTCAAACAGTTCATCCAGCGTCCCGAAGCCGCCCGGAAACACCGCAATCGCCCGTGCCCGCATCAGAAAATGCATCTTCCGGATCGCAAAATAGTGGAAGTTGAAGCAAAGCTCCGGCGTGACATATGCGTTCGGCGCCTGCTCATGCGGCAGCACGATGTTCAGGCCAATAGACACCCCGCCCGCGTCCTCGGCCCCGCGATTGCCCGCCTCCATCACGCCGGGACCGCCTCCGGTCACGACGACCTCCTCGCGATTGCCCGACGCAACGCTCCGCTCAGTCATCATCCGTGCGAAACGGCGCGCCTCGTCATAGTAGGTGCTGAGCCCCGCCAGTGTCGCTGTCCGCGCCTCATCCCGCTTCGCCGGTTCCGGGATACGCGCGCCGCCGAACAGCACGATGGTCGAGGTGATCCCGGCCTCGGTCTGCAGGATCTCGGGCTTCAGCAACTCAAGCTGAAGCCGCACGGGTCGCAGGTCCTCACGGCACAAAAAGTCGTCATCGTTGAATGCCAGCCGATAGGCCGGCGCCCGTGTCTGGGCGGTGTCCGGCGCGGTCTTGCTGGATTCGATGTCCTGATGGGCGTCCCGGAACGGGCTGGGTCTGTCGTCTTTCATCTTCTCTCCCGGCCATCGTTGCGTGGCCCGTAGCAACGGACTATAGGCCAGCGCCAACAGGAACCAGCCCAGAAAATCGGAGAAATCATGTCCAACGCTGCCTTGGAAACCGCGATCGAAACCGCATGGGACGCCCGGGACGGAATCTCGCCCGCCACAACGGGTGAGACGCGCGAGGCCATTGAAGACACGCTTGCCGCACTTGATGCGGGGACGCTGCGCGTGGCCGAGCGACAGGACGACGGCACCTGGCATGTGAACCAATGGGCCAAAAAGGCGGTCCTGCTGGGCTTCTGCCTGAAAGATATGGAGCATCACTCCGGCGGCCCCCAGGCCGGCGGCTGGTGGGACAAGGTCGACAGCAAGTTTGCCGGGTGGGGCGAAAATCAGTGGAGCGCGGCCGGATTCCGCGCGGTGCCCAGCTGTGTTGTCCGCAAATCCGCCTATATCGCCCCCGGCGTCGTCCTCATGCCGTCCTTCGTAAACCTCGGCGCCTATGTCGACACGGGCACCATGGTGGACACCTGGGCCACCGTCGGTTCCTGCGCGCAGATCGGCAAAAACGTCCACCTCTCGGGCGGCGTCGGCATCGGCGGCGTGCTGGAACCGATGCAGGCGGGCCCCACGATCATCGAAGACAACTGCTTCATCGGCGCCCGGTCCGAGGTCGTCGAAGGCGTCATCGTCCGCGAAGGCTCCGTCCTCGGCATGGGCGTCTTCATCGGTCAGTCCACCAAGATCGTCGACCGCGCCACCGGAGACGTCAGCTACGGCGAGGTCCCGCCCTACTCCGTCGTCGTCGCAGGCTCGATGCCCTCATCCGGCGGGGTGCACCTCTACTGCGCGGTCATCGTGAAACGCGTCGACGAACGCACACGCTCAAAAACTGGCATCAACGAGCTTTTGCGCGACTAAGCCCGCACCGGCGCCACAATCTAGTGCGGTTCTGTGGCGAAGGTCGCCTTCGCCTCGTCCAAAGGCCCGGTTGGCAGGGACAGACCGTTTCCGCCTGAGCACCAACCTGCCGGGGTGTCGCCGTTAAGGCGGCAGAAACCATTGATCAAAGAGGGGGATGATCACACCCCCTTGTCAGGTCGCTTTCCGCACCCTGCAGACCATATGCGACCTTCGGGCCGTGGCGCGCCAGACGCCCCCCCGCGTGGCCCAGCGCCTCGCCGCCGGCACCGACGGGCTTGCCACGCCCGAAAGCGTCGCCCACCTGATCCATCGGCACGGCTGCCGGCTGACAACCCGGGCACATATCGCGATGCATCCCGGCCTCGTCGTTGCGGCCACCCTGCCCGGGGATGACCCCGAGGCGTTTCAGGCCGCCACTGCTATCCTCCTTGCCGACCGATTGCAATCCGGCCGTGGCACCGATGACCTGTTCTGGCACTGGGACGGGTTCCACGACGCCTATGACGCGCTCGACCCCGCCGCCCGTGCCGCCATCCTGCAAGGCTATGCCCAGGGCACCCGCGACGGCTTCATCCCCCTGCTGGATCCACCCAAAGGCCAGCACCTCGCCACACGCCCCGAAGCCGAGGTCGAAGTCAACCTTTCGACCATCCAGGGCCCTCTCACCGGTGCCTCGCAGCAAATAACCGCCGCACTGCACGATCCATCAGCGATGGCGCCCGCGTCCAAGGCCTGGGAAGACCTCAACGAAACCGTGATCCCCGCTGCCGGCCCCGATGCCCTCGCCCTTATCACAGGGTTCCGCCATCTGTTCGAGACGCGCCCTGCGTTCGAACCGTTCCCGGGCACCCTGTTTGACCTTGCAGACGCGCGGCGTCCCGTCATTCCCACCTGACAACGCTTGCACCACCTCCCCGTCTCTGCGACGTCCGGCCCATGGCAAAGTCCCGCGACGTGTACACCCTGCTGGTCGAAGTTGGCCGAAAAGCCGAGGACGGCCTCCCCGACGGCAGCACCGGCGCGGCGCTGTTATGTTACGCCTCCGCCGTCGACGAGGCCGAAGCCGTCCGCGAAACCGTCGCCGTCCTGAAAACCGCCGGCCTCGCGCCCCTCGACGTCACCGGCTACGGCACGCCCGAAGAACGCCGCGTCAACGGGCCCGACGTCTCGGACGAAGAAGAACCCCTGATGGCCCAGGCGATGGAGCAAAACGCCGTCATCGTAGCGGAAGTGACGACCTTCACAGACTGACCCTGCTCTGGCCTTCCCCGCGGCAAAGCCGTATCGCTACCCGCCATGCCCGAGACCGACGTCGTAGACCTCACCCGCCGCCTCATCCGTTGCCCCAGCGTGACGCCCGAAGAAGGCGGCGCCCTCACATTACTGTCCGGCATCCTCACCGAGGGTGGCTTCACCTGCCACCGCGCCGACCGGGGCGGGATCGCCAACCTCTATGCCCGCTGGGGCAAGCGCGGCCACGCGAAGACCTTCGGGTTCAATGGCCACACCGATGTCGTACCCACCGGGGACCCGGCGCTCTGGGCCTCGGACCCGTTCGCGGCTGAAATCCGCGAGGGCAAGCTCTGGGGTCGCGGCGCCGCTGACATGAAATCCGCCGTTGCCGCCTTCACCGCCGCCGCCATCGACTTTGCCAGGACCAGACCAGACGGCGCCATCGTCCTCGCCATCACCGGCGACGAAGAGGGCGACGGCGTCGATGGTACGGCGGCGATCCTCGACTGGATGACTGAGAACAAGGAGGCGCTTTCGGTCTGCCTCGTCGGCGAACCCACCTGCCCCGAGCATCTTGGCGACACGATCAAGATCGGCCGCCGCGGTTCCATGACGACGCACATCACCGCGACCGGCGCGCAAGGCCACGTCGCCTACCCGCATCGCGCCCGCAACCCGGTCCACGCCATGGCCACGCTCATGGCGCGCCTCTCGGCCGCGACGCTCGACAAGGGCACCGCGCATTTCGATGCCTCGTCGCTCCAGATCACGTCCATCGACACGGGCAACCCTGCCTCCAACGTGATTCCCGCGCAGACCCGCGCCACCTTCAACATCCGCTTCAATGACAGCCACACCTCCGAAAGCCTGATCGGCTGGATCAAGCATCAGGCCTCGCTGGTTCAGGCTGACACCGGCGTCACCTTCGACATCGACACCCGCGTCTCGGGCGAAAGCTTCGTCACCGAACCGGGGCCGCTTTCAACCCTCGTCTCGAACGCTGTCGCCAAGGAGACCGGGGTCACGCCCAAGCTCTCCACCACCGGCGGGACCTCGGACGCGCGCTTCATCAAAGACCACTGCCCGGTGGTAGAATTCGGTCTCGTCGGAAAGACCATGCACCAGGTCGACGAACACGTTGCCGTCGCTGATATCATCGCGCTCAAGCGGATCTACACGACCATACTTAGAGACTATTTCGCCTGAAAATGCGCCCCACGGTCCTTGTCATGGTCAAAGAGGCCCGCGCTGGCCGGGTCAAAACACGCCTAGGGCGCGAGATCGGGATGACCCGCGCCGCTTGGTGGTACCGCCATCAAACCGCCCGTCTCCTGCGGCGCCTGAGCGACCCGCGCTGGCGTGTCGTTCTCGCCGTATCCCCTGACACCTCACGCAACTGGCCGCCCCTGCCGCGCGTCCCGCAAGGGCGCGGAGATCTGGGCGACCGCATGGACCGCCTTCTGCGATCCGCCCCGCCCGCGCCCGTGGTGCTGATCGGCTCCGACATCCCTGGCGTCGATCGAACCGCCATTGCGGGCGCCTTAACCGCACTGAGGGGACATGACGCCGTGATCGGCCCCGCACTCGACGGCGGCTACTGGCTTATCGGCGTCCGCGCCCCGCACCACTTGCCAAAACGCGCCTTCGATGGCGTCCGCTGGTCCGGGCCCCACGCCCACGCCGACACCTTGGCGGGGCTAAAGGGCCTGAAACTCGCCTATGCCGCAACCCACGCAGACGTCGACGCCGCCGCAGACCTACAATCCGCATGACGCGCCCCGCCCGGCATGTTAGCCGGGCCCATGGCCCGTATCCCGTCAAAAGCCGATATTCTCGGTTGGATTTCCGATAACCCCACCAAGACCTCCAAACGCGACATCGCGAAAGCGTTCGGCATCAAGGGCGCCGACCGGGTGGACCTCAAACGCGTCCTCAGATCACTCGAAGAGGACGGCGCCATCGAGAAGCGCCGCAAGACCTATCGCGACCCCGACAAGCTGCCGCCGGTCTCGGTCCTCGGGGTCACCGACCCGTCACCAGACGGCGACCTGCTGGCAAAGCCCCTCGAATGGCACAGCGACGAGCCCGAACCCGTCGTCCTCATTGTCCCCCGCGCCTCGGACCCGGCGCTGGGCGCGGGCGACCGCATCCTTGCCCGCCTGACCGAGGTCACCGGCGAAGACCATGCCTATGAAGCCCGACTTATCCGCCGCATCGGCACCCACGCCCGCAAAGTTCTGGGGATCTACCGCAAGGGCTCGGAAGGCGGGCGGATCACGTCCATTGAAAAGGGATCGGACCGGGAATGGCGGGTGATCGAGAAAGACGCCCACGGCGCCAAGGACGGCGAACTCGTCGAAGGCGAGCAATCCGGGCCCAAGGATCGACTGGGCCTCCCCCGTGCCCGAATTCTGGCGCGCCTTGGCGACCCGTCGGGCCCCCGTGCCGTGTCGCTGATCGCGATCCATCAGCACGGGATTCCCGATGACTTTCCCGAAGAGGTGATCAACGAAGCTGATGCGCTTGAGGTGGCGGGCCTCGACGAGCGCACCGACCTGCGCGACATGCCCCTCGTCACCATCGACCCGTCTGATGCCCGCGACCACGACGACGCCTGCTATGCCACAGTCGACGACGACCCGGCGAACCCGGGCGGTTTCCTCCTCTGGGTCGCCATCGCCGACGTCGCCCACTACGTCCGCCCCGGCACGGCGCTTGACCGCGAGGCCCGCAGCCGCGGCAACTCCACCTACTTCCCCGACCGCGTCGTGCCCATGCTGCCGGATCGCCTATCAGGCGACCTGTGCTCGCTGCACGAAGGCGTCGACCGCGCCTGTATTGCCGTCTGCATGCAGATCTCGGCGGATGGCGAAAAACTCTCCCACCGCTTCGAACGTGCCCTCATGCGCTCCGTCGCGTCGCTGAACTACGAAGAGGTTCAGGCCGCCCAAGATGGCCGGGACGTCAGCGACCGCATCGCGCCCCTGATGGACACCATCATCTCCCCACTCTACGGCGCCTATGCCGCGCTTGCCCGCGCGCGCGAGGCCCGCCAACCCCTGGACCTCGACCTACCAGAACGCCGGATCGAGCTGTCGGACGCGGGCGAAGTGACGTCCGTCAACTTCAAGGACCGCCTCGACGCCCATCGCTTGATCGAAGAATTCATGGTCCTCGCAAACGTCGCCGCCGCTGAAACGCTGGCGGCCAAGCGCCAGCCCCTCCTCTACCGCGTCCACGAAGAGCCGAACCCCGAGAAGCTGGAAGCCTTGCGCGAAACGGCCCAGGCCTCGGGCCTCGTCCTGGCCAAAGGCCAGGTCCTGCAAACCCGCCACCTCAACCAGCTTCTCGCGCAGGCAGCGGGCACCGACGATGCCGAGCTCATCCACCTCGCCACCCTGCGCTCCATGACGCAGGCCTATTACGGGCCCGACGGCCTCGGCCATTTCGGCCTCGCGCTCAAGAAATACGCCCATTTCACCTCCCCCATCCGCCGCTACGCCGACCTCGTCGTCCATCGCGGTCTGATCAACGTCCACGGTTGGGGTGAAGACGGCCTGACGCCCGAAGAAGCGGACAGCCTCCAGCAAACCGGCGATCACATTTCCGAGACCGAGCGGCGCTCCATGGCCGCCGAACGCGACACCACCGACCGCTACCTTGCCGCGTACCTGTCCGACCGTGTCGGTCTGGAGATGACCGGCCGCGTCTCGGGCATCGCCCGCTTTGGCGCCTTCGTCCGCCTGGATGAAACCGGTGCCGACGGCCTGATCCCGGTCCGCGAGATCGGGCGCGAATACTTCCATTTCGACCGCCAAAGCCAGACGCTTATGGGCGCCGACACCGGCACCACCATCGGCATTGGCCAACGCGTCACCGTCCGCCTGGCCGAGGCAACGCCGGTGACCGGGGGCCTCCTACTCGAATTCCTTGAACTCGAAGACAAAGCCCTCCCCGCCGCGCCCGCCCGCGCACCCCGCAAGGGCAAGCGCCGCAAGGTCACGCGCAAACGTAGACGGTAGCAACGCACCGCCGACCCCTGCCACTCGGCATTCCGATGCGCCCAAAAATGCGCTATCCTGTATGGGAGCAGACATGAAAAAACAGGTGGTCCCATGCGGTTTGCGCTTGTCGCACTCGCGATGGCGCTGGGCACGACAGGCGCCCAGGCTTTCGCGCCCGACGTCTCCCCCCGACCTTATGTTCGCGACGCCAGCCCGGTCATGACCGTGCAGGCCTCGGCCCCCAACCCGCGCTTTGACAGCTGGGTCAGGGCCTTCCGGTCGCGCGCCCTCGGCCAAGGGATCAGCGCCCGCACATTCGACGCCGCATTTCAGGGCGCCCAATACCTTCCCGACGTCATCGCGAAAGACCGCAACCAGGCCGAATTCGTCAAACCGATCTGGGAATACCTCGACAGTGCCGTCTCCGACAAACGCGTCCGCAACGGCAAGGCGGCGCTCCGCAAGAACCGACGCATCCTGGCGGACATCGAACGCCGCTACGGCGTTGAAGCGGAAGTCGTCGTCGCGGTCTGGGGCATGGAAAGCGCCTATGGCGAGTTCCGGGGCGACACGCCTGTGATCTCCGCCCTCGCCACGCTGGCCTTCGACGGCCGCCGGGGCCGATTCTTCGAACAGCAACTGGTTGCCGCCCTGCGGATCCTGCAAGCGGGCGATATCTCCGCCGACCGCATGACCGGCTCCTGGGCCGGGGCCATGGGGCATACGCAATTCATTCCGACCTCCTACGAAGCCTTCGCGCAGGATTTCCGCGGCGACGGGCGCCGGGACATCTGGTCCGACGACCCCACAGACGCGCTGGCCTCCACCGCCGCCTACCTCGCCCGCTCCGGCTGGCAGCGCGGCCAGCCCTGGGGGGTGGAGGTCCGCCTGCCACGCGGTTTCGACTACAGCCAGGCCGGTACCCGCCAGTCCGTCGCGGCGTGGACGTCGGCGGGCGTGCGCGGCGTCGATGACAATGCCGTGCCGAACCACGGTGAGGCCCGCCTTCTGCTGCCGGCAGGCGCCCGGGGCGCCGCCTTCCTGACCTTCCGCAACTTTCAGGTGATCGAGCGATACAATGCGGCTGACGCATACGTCATCGGCGTAGGTCACTTGTCGGATCGCATCACAGGCGGTCCCGCGATCCAGGCCAAATGGCCCGAGGGCGACCGGGGTCTCCGCTTTGCCGAGCGGCAAGAGTTGCAACGCCGCCTCACCCAGGCCGGGTTCAACACCAAGGGCGCCGACGGGATCATCGGCCCCAACACGATCCGCGCGATCAAGGGCTTCCAACAGGCTGAAGGGCTGGTCCCCGACGGCTATGCCAGCTTCGATCTGCTCCGCCGACTGCGCTAGAAAACGGCGTTTTACCCAAGAATAGTCACTTCTTTGACCTGCGCCCGCAGGATCTCGCGGATTTCGCGCCCAAGCTCCCGGTATTCGCCGTCCAGCGCCGTGGACCGGCGCCAGACCATCCCGACAGTGCGCGACGGCGCCGTGCCCCGGAACGGCAGCGCGGCAACGAGGTTCTGCGTCGCCACCTCAGACTTTACGTAAAGCGCAGGCAGCAGGGACACGCCCATGCCCATCGCCACCATCTGGCGCAGCGTGTCCAGCGACGTGCCCGCGAAATCGTTCGACACATGCGCCCCGTATTGCTCGCAGATCCGTTCCACCTGCTCGTTCAACCGATGGCCGGGTTCCAGCGCCATGATCGTCTCGCCCTTCAGCATGTCAGCCCGCACCGAAGTTTCCCCCGCGAACGGGTGATCGGTTGCGACAACGACAGACAGCGGCTCTCGAAACAACGGCAAGGTTTCGAAATCAGCATCCGGGACCGGTAGCGGGAAAAACAGCACATCGAGCGACGCGTCCCTCAGCCCGGTCAGCAAATGCGCCGGAAGTCCTTCGCGTATGTAAAGCTTCAACTGCGGATGGCTCTGGTGCAGGTCCGGCACCAAAAGCGGCATCAGATAGGACCCCAGCGATTGCACGACACCCACACGAATGGTGCTCGAAAGACTGCCCCCTTCCAGACGCGAGAGCGTTCGGATTTCCTCCACCTCGTTCAGTGCTGCGCGGGCATGCGACACAACCTTTTCGCCGAACGCCGTCAGGTGCACACGGCTTGCGCCCCGCTCAACGAGAACGGCCTTCAGCTTGGCTTCCAACTGCTTCAACTGAACGCTCAGCGTGGGCTGGGTGACGTGGCACCGCTCCGCCGCGCGGCGGAAATGCCCGGTGTCCGCGATGGCGACAAGATAGCGCAACTGTTGAAGTGTCGGCATGCAGAACGCCCCTTTGATAGATAAAATCTATCAAATTCTGCTGAACTTTCAATTTGAACCACTCACTGGGCGCGCTTTCTTGTCACACCATGAGTGGAGGCACGCGCTGAAGCGCTTCAAGAACATCCTCGTCGTCCTGAACGACGATGGCCTGTCCGAGGCCGTTCTGGCGCGCGCAAAGTGGCTCGCGCAGGCGAATGACGCGAAGCTGACGCTGTTTGCGGTCAAGGAAACCAAGAAGCTGGACCTCGACTGGATCGTTGCAAACCTGCCCGGGCGCGGGGCCGAGGACCTGGGCACCCGGGTCGACGCGGCCTTGGACGCGGATGCCCGGAGAGCCGCCGCGGATCTGGCCGCCAATGGCGCCGATGTAGACACCGTGGTCGCGGCGGGTGTCGCATTTGTAGAGACAATTCGTCAGGTCCTCTCGAACGACCACGATCTTGTCCTTAAAGGCGCGGAACAATCGTTTGACTGGCGCACCTTGGGCGGGGCTGACCTGCACCTGTTGCGCAAGTGCCCATGCCCGGTCTGGATCTTGAAAAGCGGTGGAGAGCCAAGCGCGCAACGCATCATGGCGGCGGTCGATCCGGACCCCGATGATGCCGGCCGCGATGATCTGAACCACAAAGTGATGCAGCTTGCGACGTCTCTGGCCGTGCAAGACAGCGCTAGCCTCGACGTCCTGAACGCCTGGCACCTCTATGCCGAGCATCTCTTGCGCAGTCACCACGGCCGCACGTCCCCCGAAGACGTCGACGCCCTCTTGGAAGAAACCCGCCGCAAAAGCCGCGTGCGGCTTGATGCACTGATATCCGGCTACACCTCTGTGGTGCCCGAACTCGACGTCCTTCACATAAAGGGCGAACCTGCCGACGTCATCGTCCACCACGTCGAGGAACAGCGGATCGATACCCTTGTTATGGGCACCCTCGGCCGTGTTGGGATCCCCGGCATGTTCATTGGCAACACAGCGGAATCCGTGCTGACGCGCGTCGAATGCTCGGTTCTGGCCGTGAAACCCGAAAACTTCGTGTCGCCTGTCAGACTCTGAACCATGGCCGAATACCCCGACGCACCCCGAAACAACCTCGTCGGCCTCGCGCCGGTCGCTCTGTCGCTTGGCCTGTTTGCCTTCTTCCTCGGCCAGGCGGGGGGGGTCGCCAATGGTGAAACCCTGCGCATCGTGTGGGAATGGGTGCCCTCTCTCGGGATTTCGATTTCGTTCCTGCTCGACGGGCTCAGTCTAACCTTCGCGCTCTTGATCAGCGGGATCGGCGCGATGGTGTTTCTCTACTCCAACACGTATCTCGGCGGGCACCCGCAATTTGCGCGCTTCGTGCTGTTTCTTGCGAGCTTCATGCTGGCAATGCTCGGGCTGGTGTTGGCCGACAACCTGATCGCGCTGTTCGTGTTCTGGGAACTGACGACGATCACCTCATACTTGCTGATCGGCTTTGGACACGACACGACCAAAGGCCGCCGCTCAGCCCTGCAGGCCCTGTTTGTCACGGGCGCCGGAGCATTGGCGTTGCTTGCGGGCATGATCTTGCTGGGCTTCACAGCAGGCAGCTTTGAGCTGTCCGAGATCCTCGCCAAAGGCGACGAGCTAAAGGCCCACGCGCTCTATTTGCCGATCCTGATCCTGATCCTCGCAGGGACGTTTACGAAATCGGCGCAATTCCCGTTCCACTTCTGGCTCCCCAACGCCATGGCCGCACCGACGCCGGTGTCTGCGTTCCTGCATTCGGCGACGATGGTGAAGGCCGGCGTCTACCTCATGGCGCGCCTGCATCCCGCGATGTCGGGGACGGAGGTCTGGTTTTGGACCCTCACCATCGCCGGGGCGTTCACCGCCGTCTTCGCCAGCGTCCTGGCCCTCCGCCAAACGGACCTCAAGCAGGCGTTGGCCTATACGACGCTGATGGCGCTGGGCACGCTCACCCTCTTCCTCGGCCAGACGTCCGGCTATGCGATGACGGCCTTTGCGACTTTCCTGATCGTGCACTCGCTCTACAAGGCCGCGCTGTTCCTGATTGTCGGGTGCATCGACCACAGCACCGGCACGCGAGAGGCTGACATCCTCGCCGGTCTGGGCCGCGCCATGCCTGTCACCGCCGTCGCAGCGGCGCTCGCCGCGCTGTCCATGGCCGGGTTCCCGCCATTCCTCGGCTTCATCGGGAAAGAGCTGAAATACGCCGGCATCCTCGCCATCGGATCCGAACCCTTCATCTTCGCCCTCGCCCTGCTGCTGGCCAACGCGCTGATGTTCGCCATTGCCGGGATCGTCGCGCTGCGCCCGTTCTGGACCCGGCGCACCGCCGACCTCCCCCGCGAGCCGCACGAGGCCCCCTGGCCGATGCTCATGGGTCCCGTCATTCTGGCCTGCCTCGGCGCGTATTTCGGCATCAACCCGGACCCCCTGCAGACGGTCCTCGTCGACCCCACGGTCGCTTCGCTGCTCGGCTCCACTGAAGACGCCAAAGAGCTCAAGCTTTGGGCCGGGGTGAACATGCCCCTGATCCTGTCCATCGTCACGGTCGCGCTCGGTATCGCGATCTATATCGGCCATCGCCCGCTCCGGGCCTTCTTGGCGCGCGCCGATGCTGCGGCACCGAACTTCGACGTCGGCTGGGACAAGTTCCTCGTCGGGCTGAAGGCCCTCGCGGCCTGGCAGACGCGTGTAATCCAAACTGGCCGCCTGCGTACCTATATCGCGGTGACCTTCGCCACGGTCTTTATCGCCATCGCTGGCACCATGATCGCCCGCAACGCCTGGCCCGGCCTGCCCGACTTCTCCGAAGCGACATGGCCTGTCGCCGCGATTGCCCTGCTCATCAGCGGCGGCGCCGTGATGACCGCGCTCACCAGCTCCCGCATCACCGCGATGGCGGCGCTCGGCGTTGTGGGCATCGGCGTGGCGCTCGTGTTCATCGTCTTCAGCGCCCCCGACGTCGCCATCACCCAGCTTCTTGTCGAAACCCTCGTCGTCGTCCTTGTTGCGGTCGCGCTCCTGCGGCTGCCGCTGCTGGATCGGGGCGGACGGGACCATCGCCCGAAGGACGCCGTTCTCGCCATCGGCCTTGGCGCCATCACGACCGCGGTCCTGCTTGCCGTCCTCGAAACCCCGCTTGACCGTCGCCTCACCGACTACTTCGAGGTCACAAGCTGGCCCGAAGCCTTCGGTCGGAACATCGTCAACGTCATCCTCGTCGACTTCCGCGCCCTCGACACGTTCGGCGAGATCGCCGTAGTCGTGATCGCCGCCCTGTCGGCCTACGCCCTCTTGCGCACCACTTCGGGAAAGAAGGACCCATGAACTCCATCATCCTTCGCGTCGGCACCCGCTATCTCGCGGGTATCCTGATCGTCTTCTCGCTCTACATGCTGATCCGCGGCCATAACGAGCCGGGCGGCGGCTTCATCGGCGGCCTGATCGGGTCCACCGGGTTTGTCCTCTACGCCATCGCCTGCGGCACGGAAGATGCCCGCAACGCGCTAAAGATCATGCCCCAGAACATCGCCGTCGCGGGGCTGGGCATTGCGCTTCTGGCCGGGATCGCGGCGGCCCTGTTCGGCGACCCGCTGTTCACCGGGCAATGGCTTTTCATCAATCCGACGGAAGACAGCAAGGGCCTGCCCCTGTCCACGGTCCTCGTCTTCGACATTGGTGTCTACCTCGTCGTCTTCGGGTCGATCCTCAGCATCGTCTTCGCCATGGAAGAGGAAATCTGATGGAGGCCCTTCTTGCCCTTACCATCGGCGTCCTCGTGGCGACAGCGGTCTACCTGATGCTCGCGCGCAATGTGCTGCGGTTCATCTTCGGGCTTGTCCTGATCTCGAACGCCGCGAACCTGACGATCTTCGTCGGTGGCCGCCTGACCCCGGGCGCCCCGCCCCTAATCCCCCTCGGCGCCGAGGCGCCTGTCGGAGATGTCGCCAACGCCCTGCCGCAGGCCCTCGTCCTGACGGCCATCGTCATCGGCTTCGGCCTCTTTGCCTTCGCGCTTGTCCTGATGTTCCGGGCGTATTCAAGCCTCGGCACCCTGTACCCCGATGAGATGCGCGCCGCCGAACCGCGTGAGACCGACGCCGAATGACCTGGGTCCTTGCCACTCCCCTGGTGCTGCCGTTTCTGACAGCCGTCTTCGCGTTCCTGACGCGCTACGGTCGCACGGGCCGCTGGATCAGTGTCGTCGGCAACATCTTTCTGCTGATCGCGGCAATCGTCCTGATGGCCCGGGTCCTCGGCGCCGGGGTCATTGCCGGTCAAATGGGAAGCTGGCCCGCGCCTTTCGGGATCACGCTGGTGGCCGACTATCTGAGCGCTGTCATGGTCGTCATCACGGCGATCACTGCGCTCGCCGTGTCGATCTATGCGCTGGGCGATATCAATGAACGCAAGGAATATCTGGGATACCACGCGCTCTTCAACGTCCTGATCGGCGGCGTGGTGGGGGCGTTCCTGACCGGGGACCTGTTCAACCTCTATGTCTGGTTCGAGGTCATGCTGATCTCATCCTTCGGGCTGCTCGTCCTCGGGGGGACGAAGGCGCAGGTCGATGGTGGCGTGCGCTATGTGACGCTGAACCTGATCTCGACCATCCTGTTCCTCACCGGCATCGGCCTCCTCTACGGCATGACCGGCACGCTCAACATGGCCGATATCGCCCACAGCCTGCCTTCGGTCGAAAACCAGGGCCTCGTCACCGTCATCGCGATAATGTTCATGGTGGCGTTCGGGGTCAAAGCGGCCGTCTTCCCGCTGTTCTTCTGGTTGCCCGCCTCGTACCACACGCCCGCCTTCTCGGTCTCGGCGGTGTTTGCGGGGCTGCTGACTAAGGTTGGCGTCTACGCCTTGATCCGCATGTTCACGCTGGTCTTCGACCACGATATCGGCTTCACCCACACGATCCTCCTTTGGGTCGCCGGGTTTACCATGGTCACTGGCGTCCTCGGCGCCGCCGCCCAGAACGACATCCGCAAGATCCTGTCGTTCCACATCGTCAGCCAGATCGGCTACATGATCATGGGGCTGGCGCTGCTGACGCCGCTCGCCATGGTCGGGGCCGTGTTCTATCTCGTCCACCACATCATCGTGAAAGCGAACCTGTTCCTGATCGCCGGCGTGATCGAACGCTCTACCGGCTCCACCGACCTCGCCAAGATCGGCGGCCTCTACAAATCGGCGCCCCTGCTCGCGGTCCTGTTCTTCATCCCCGCCTTCTCGCTGGCCGGGTTCCCGCCGCTCTCTGGCTTCTGGGCCAAGTACGTCCTTGTCGCGGCGGCGCTCGAAGACAGCTCCTGGATCATCGCCGCCGTTGCCCTGATTGTCGGCCTCCTGACGATTTTCTCGATGACCAAGATCTGGGCCGAGGCGTTCTGGAAGGCCCATCCCGACGGCACCGACCCGGTCCTGACCAGCATCGACCCGGACACGCGGAAGGCTTTACTCTACCCCATTGCCGGGCTCGCGGCACTGACTCTGATAATCGGCTTCTTCCCGCATAGCTTCGTGGTCTTCGCCGAAACCGCCGCGGCCCAGCTTCTGGACCCAAGCGCCTACATGGCCGCTGTTTTGGGGGAGGACGCCCAATGAACACCCTCGTCGCCAACATCTTTCTCGCGATCATCTGGGCGCTGTTCTTCGGCGGGTTTACCTGGCTGACCGTGCTGTCCGGCCTCGTCGTGGGCTATGGCATTCTCTGGCTCCTGCAACCGCTCAAAGGTGCGCGGTCGACTTACTTCAAGCGCGTCTGGTACTGGGCCAAGCTGATCGTCCTGTTTCTCTACGAACTGATCGTCTCCAGCTTTCAGGTCCTCAAAGACATCGTCACCCCGCAGCACCTGTCGAATCCGGCGATCATCGACATGCCCCTCGACGTGAAGACCGACACGGGTATCCTGCTGGTGACGAACCTGATCTCGCTGACACCGGGCACGCTCAGCATCGACGTCAGCGAAGACCGCAAGACGCTTCAGCTTCACGTTATGTTCGCCGACGACCCCGAGGCCGTCTGCCGTCAGTTGAAGAACGGGATGGAACGGTGGGTGATCGACGCCGTTGAGGGAGACGAGCCATGACCCTTCCGGCCATAGTCCTGCTGATTTCTCTCGCGCTGGTGTTTGTCGGCGTCGGCCTGTCGTTCATCCGCCTCGCGCTGGGGCCGACCATGCCGGATCGCGTGGTGGCGCTCGACAAAATGACCGTCTCCATCGTGGCGTTTTGCGGGCTGGCGGCGATGTTCTCAGGCGATCCCGCGTTCCTCGACGTGGCCCTGGTGCTCGCCTTGGTGGGCTTCCTCGCGACCGTTGCCCTGGCGCGCTTCGCCGAAAGAGCGGTCGCCCGACGCAAACAGGCGAAGGAGACCGAGGATGAGTGACGTGATCGCCTCCGCCCTGATCCTTCTTGGCAGCGCCCTCACCGCCGCGGCAGGGATCGGAATAATGCGCCTGCCCGATGTCTTCATCCGGATGCATGCCGCGACCAAGGTGGGGACGCTTGGCTCGGGCCTGATCCTTGCTGGCGCCGCCGTGCATTTCGGCGACCCCGGCATCGTCCTGCGCTGCGTTCTGATCATCTTCTTCCTGCTCCTGACCGCGCCCATCGGCGCCCATATGATCGGACGTGCGGCCCTGCGCCTCGGCATCCCGGTCTGGACCAGCAAGTCAAAGCCGGACGACCCAGCGACCTAGTCGCTGAGCCCGTTGCACCGACGAAATACCGACGTAATACCGACGCGATACAGATCCCGAAAACCGGCTGATCTAGATCGCGATTTCCGCCAGCGCCATGAACAGCGGGATGCTCAGGATTGCCACCGGAGTCCCCAGCCCCGTCGACGTCCCGACATAGGCCGACACATTGGCCTCAGGCAGCGCCGCGCGGATTGTTGGCGGGCCCGAGATGTCCGAGCTCGACGCCGCCATCACCGCCAGCAGGATCACACCGCCTTCCGAAAACCCCGTCAGGTGATGCGCCGCCAGACCCACGCCAAAGCCCAGCAGACCATGCACGATGGGCGCGCTGATGCCGTACAGAACATAGACATGGGCGACCTTGCGCATCTCGGACAGGCGGCTCCACGCCTCCATCCCCATGATCAGCATCAAGAGCGACAGAAGGCCCCGGAACAGCGGCTCATAAAAGCTGTCGAACACCGATTCCGGTCGTGACAGAAGCCCAAGCGCGAGGCCCGCGATCAGCGCTGAGATGGCCGGGCTACGCAGCGTGTCGGACAGGATTTCCTTAAACATATCAACACCGTCTGACCAGGCGGTCCCAATGGGCGGCCCCGACATCGTGGCCGTTCCACTGGCATCCGGCGCGACCTTGGCCCGCGCTGCGCTGAGCCGCGCGAGCACGATCGCTGTCACGAGCGCCGCCATGTCCATGAAGGGATAAAGCGCTCCGATAAAGCCCTCATACGCGATCCCCTCATCGTCGAGCATCGCCATCCCCGCCGCCAAAGTCGACGCGGAAACAGCCCCAAACAGGCCTGCCGTCGCAAACCCATCAACCTTCGAGACGCCCCGCGCCCGAGACAGCAGCGTGCTGCCCAGCAGCACAATCACGACGCCCAGAACCACAGCCCCCACTGCAGGCACAAGCAACGTCACCCAATCCGCGCCCCGGATCGAAATCCCGGCATTCATCCCGACCTTCAGCAGCAACAGCGCCACGATGAACTTGTAGACCGGCGCCGGGATCTCAAACCGGCTCCCAAACGCCGCCAAAGCCGCCCCGGCGATCAAAAACGCCAGTGTCGGCTTCTGAAGCTGGGTCACAAGCGTTTCGATAAAGTTTAAAGCGATGTCCATGGCACCGACCTCCTGTTTGGGCAGCCAGATACTTCGCCAATTGCGCAAAGAAAAATATATCTTTTCTGATCTAATGTTCTATTTTATGGAACTATGGATCGCATGAACTACCACCACCTGCGCTACTTCCGCGAGGTTGCCGTTGACGGTCAGCTCGCCCGTACGGCGCAGCGGCTGAACGTCTCACAGTCGGCATTGTCGATGCAGATCAAGGCGTTGGAGGAGAGCCTCGGCACCGACCTGTTCGAGCGGGTGTCGCGCAAGCTGGTGCTGACCCACGCGGGTCGCGTCGCGCTGGACTACGCCGACCAGATCTTCAGCGCCGGGGCGCAACTGCTTGAAACGTTCAAGAGCGACGAAACCCTGATGCCCCCACTGCGCGTGGGCGCGGTATCGACCCTGTCGCGAAATTTCCAGCTTCAGTTCCTGCGTCCGCTGTTCACAACCGAGGACGCTGTCTTTTCACTCCGCTCGGCGGGGATGCAGACGCTGATGGCCGATCTCAAGGCCCTGCGCCTGGATGTCGTCCTCGCCACCACCGTGCCCGAGCCGGATGAAGCCGTCAGTTTCGCCGTCCAGAAAGTCTCGGAGCAAAGCGTCGGCCTGCACGGTCAAAGCGCACATCTGACCCACGCCACGCTTTCCGACCTGCTCACCCACGAGGCGGTCATCCTGCCATCCGATCCGATCATCCGCACCGGCTTCGACGGCCTTGTTGCGCGACTGGGCATCGCGCCCCGAATTGCCGCGCATGTCGATGATATGGCGATGGTCCGTCTTCTCGCGCGCGAAGGCGTCGGCCTGGCCGTCGCCCCGTCAGTGGTCCTTGCTGACGAGCTCCGCAATGGAACCCTCGCAACGGCGCCCTTCGATCTGGGCATCTCTGAGTCGTTCTTCGCCGTCACACTTGCCCGCCAGTTCCGTCATCCGACCCTGGACCGGCTGCTCTGACCATACTGCGACCTAAGGGCTCCCGGTCTTGTCTCTGATTGACTTATCCGAGCAAACCACTCAGCTTTAGGTCAACATCGCTCTCGAATCTATCGGGGGGACGCCGATCAGCAACGGCGCGAGAGCGGCAGCCAACCAAAAAGTCTCAGGGAAAGAGGACCTTATCAATGAAAACCATTACGCTTGTCACAAGCGCGCTCGCGCTTGGGTTCGGGACAGCCGCCATGGCGGGAGGGCACGCCAGCAAGTCCGCCGTGCTGGAAAACTACTCGAATATCGCCCTTGCGAAATACACCGACAGCCTGATCACCGCCCAGCGGCTTCAGTCGGCGGTGGACGCCCTGCTTGCCAATCCGTCGGCCGAAGCGCTGGAAGATGCGAAGACGGCATGGCTCGCGGCGCGCGTGCCATACCAGCAAAGCGAAGTGTTCCGCTTCGGCAACGCCATCGTCGACGACTGGGAAGGCAAGGTGAATGCCTGGCCGCTGGACGAAGGCCTGATCGACTATGTCGACGCCTCCTATGGTGGCCCAACCGACGAAAACGAGGCCGCCGTCCTCAATGTCGTTGCCAACGCCAGCTTTACCCTGTCGGGTGAGACGGTCGATGCTGCCAAGATCACGCCCGCTCTGCTGGAAGAAACCCTGCAAGAGGCCGACGGCGTCGAGGCGAACGTTGCGACCGGATACCACGCGGTCGAATTCCTCCTCTGGGGTCAGGACCTCAACGGGCACGGCGCCGGGGCCGGGGACCGTCCGTGGACGGATTACGCCTCGGGCGATGCCTGCACCAACGGCAACTGCGACCGCCGGGGGGAGTACCTGAAGGCCGCAACGGACCTGCTCGTGTCGGATCTGGAATGGATCGTGGCGCAGTGGGCCGAAGGCGGTGAGGCTCGGACGACCGTCATGGCCGACGAAGACGCTGGGATCGCTTCGATCCTGACCGGAATGGGCTCTTTGTCCTATGGCGAAACGGCGGGCGAGCGGATGCGCCTCGGCGTGATGCTCAACGATCCGGAGGAAGAGCATTCCTGCTTCGCCGACAACACCCATAACGACCACTACTACAACGGCGTGGGGATCAAGTCGGTCTATCTCGGCAGCTACACACGCACCAATGGCGAAGTGGTTGAAGGCCCGTCGCTGTCCGACCTCGTCGCTGCGACCGACGCGGATCTGGACGCCGAGATGAAGGGCAAGCTGTCGGACGCTGTTCTGGCGCTGGGCCGGATCAAGACCGCCGCCGAATCCGGTTTCACCTATGACATGATGCTGGAACGCGGCAACGCCGCGGGCGAAGCGCTGATCATGGGCGGTGTGAACGGCCTGATCGATCAGACCCGCAGCATTGAGCGGGTGATCGCTGCGCTCGGCGCCGACGGGATCGAGATTGAGGGCTCTGACAGCCTCGACAACCCCGAAGCCGTCTTCGAATAATCCAACGCGCGGCGCGGCACTTTGGTGCCGCGCCGCAACCAGCCCGGGTGTCAGCGAAACTCATGGTCAAGCCGCACCTCCCCGCTCTGATCTGCGCACTTCTGCTGCCGACCTCGGTTATGGCGGTCCCGCTTGACGAGGATCCGCATCTGAACATCATCCCCCGCACGCCCGAAGAAGCGGCCCGCATCGCGGCGGTGACGGCCCTGTCGACGACATTCGACGAACCGCACCAGTTTGAACGCATGTCCGCCGGTGCCGCGACGGTGCGCGTCAAACCCGACTCCAACGCCTTCTCGCAGCCGTCCGGAAACATCTCGTTCGAGGACGAACTGACGTTCAACGTCGGCAACGGCCTCTTCCGCAAACTCTGGGTCTCGTCCCCGTCCTCCACGCTGGCCTCCGACGGTCTCGGTCCCCTTTACAACGCGCGCTCCTGCCAGCGCTGCCACCTCAAGGATGGACGAGGTCACCCGCCGAAGGGGCCGGACGACAACGCCATCTCGATGCTGCTGCGCGTCTCGATCCCCGATAGGTCCGGGGACGGGACCGCCGAGATCGAGGACTACCTCGCCACCCTCCCCGAGCCGACCTATGGCGAGCAACTGCAAGATTTCAGCGTTGCGGGCCACCCGGCGGAGTACCGGCTGAAGATCGACTATGACGAGATCGAGGTGCCGCTGTCCGGTGGAGAGGTCGCCCATCTCCGCGCGCCGACCTACACGGCGGCTGATCTGGGATACGGGCCGCTGCATGCCGACGCGATGCTCAGCCCCCGGGTCGCGCCGCAGATGATCGGACTGGGGCTGCTTGAAGCCATTCCTTCGTCCGACATCCTGGCGCTCGCTGACCCGGACGACGCGGACGGCGACGGCATTTCCGGACGCGCGAACATCGTGTGGTCGCCGGAATATGGCCGCCCCATGCTGGGCCGCTTCGGCCTCAAGGCGGGCCTGCCCACTCTCAGGCACCAATCAGCAAGCGCGTTCTCCGCCGATATCGGCATATCCTCCCCGCTCCTCACCGCTGCCTGGGGCGAATGCACCGAGGCGCAAGATGCCTGCCGCACCGCACCCCATGGCGACGGTGATGACCGCGTGTTCGAGGTCGACGACCAGATCCTTGACCTTGTGACATTCTACAGCCGAAACCTCGGCGTCCCCGCCCGGCGCGACGTCGACGACCCTCAGGTGCTACACGGGAAAGAGGTGTTCTACACCACCGGCTGCACCGGCTGCCACCAGCCATCCTTCGTGACGCACCGCCTCGCCGACCAGCCCGAGCAGAGCTTCCAGCTGATCTGGCCCTATACCGACATGCTCCTCCACGACATGGGCCCGGGCCTTGCCGACAACCGCCCCGAAGCCCGCGCAAACGGCCGGGAATGGCGCACGCCGCCACTTTGGGGCATCGGCCTGACCGAACAGGTCTCGGGCCACACATACTTCCTGCACGACGGCCGCGCCCGCTCACTCCTCGAAGCCATCCTTTGGCATGGCGGCGAAGCGCAATCCCAGCGCGATGCCGTGGTGGGGATGGACCCTGAGGACCGCCGCGCCCTCATCAGATTTTTGGAGAGCCTGTGATGCGCCTGATCCTATCCGCCCTCGCCGTGTCATTTGCGACAACCACGACTGCGCAAACCCCCGACGTGAAAGCCATCGTCGACCAGCACATTCTGCCCGGCTATCAGGCCCTCGCCACCGAAACGGCGGACCTCGCCGCTGCCGCCGTTGCAGATTGTGCCCCCGACAGCGAGGCGCTTCGGGTTGCTTACAACGAAGCCTTCGACGCCTGGGTCCGCGTCAGCCACCTGCGCTTTGGCCCATCCGAAACCGACGACCGCGCGTTCGCCCTCGCCTTCTGGCCCGACCCTCGGGGCTCGACCCCCAAGGCCCTGTCCACGCTGATCCGCGACCAAGACCCGGCCGTCGAAACGGCAGAGGCGTTCTCCACCGTCTCGGTCGCCGCACGCGGCTTCTACGCGCTAGAATTCCTGCTTTACGACCCCCAGTTCGCAGACAGCGGGGCCTATCGCTGCACCCTCACGCAAGCCATCGCCAACGACATCGCCGCCAACTCTGCCGCCATCCTGGGCGACTGGGAGGCGACTTACGCCACGCTGATGTCAGAGCCCGGCAACGACACCTACAGAACCCCGACGGAAGCCGCGCAACAGGTCTTTACAGCGCTCTCCACCGGCCTCGAATTCACCGCCGACACCCGCATGGGCCGACCTCTCGGTACATTCGAACGCCCGCGCCCCAACCGCGCCGAAGCGCGCCGATCCGGGCGCTCGCTGCGCCATGTCGTCCTGTCGCTGGAAGCCACGCGAGAGCTTGCGGCGCTGATCTCCGACCAGGATGACGCCGTTGATCAGGCCTTCGCAGACGCCCTTGACCGGGCCAAGGGCCTCGACGACCCGGTCTTCGCCGGGGTGGCCGACCCGCAAACGCGCTTCCCTATCGATGTCCTCCAGACCCGCATCACATCAATCCGGCGCCTGCTCGCCGAAGAGATCGGTCCGGAACTGGGCGTCACGGCGGGCTTCAACTCCCTCGACGGCGACTGATGCCCGACCGCCGCACCTTCCTCGCGGGGATGCTCGCGGCAGGCCTTGCGCCCAAGCCATCCTGGGCCGACGCCGGCAGCCCGGCGTACCTTTCCGCCGCGATGGCGCCGGACGGCTCCTTCGTCCTTTGCGGTTTGAGTGCCAAGGGCGACATTGCGTTCAAGCTGCCCCTCCCCGCGCGCGGGCACGCCGCCGCTGCGCATCCCAAGCGACCCGAGGCGGTCGCCTTTGCCCGCCGCCCCGGAACATTCGCAATCGTGCTGGATTGCAGATCCGGCGCGGAAATCGCCCGCCTTGCCGCACCGGAAGGCCGGCACTTCTATGGCCACGGCGCGTTCTCCCCCGATGGCGACCTGCTCTTCACCACCGAGAACGCCTTCGAGGACGCTCGAGGCATGATCGGCGTCTGGGATGCATCGAACGGCTACCAACGCCTCGGCGACTTCCCGTCCGGAGGTGTCGGCCCCCACGACATCCGCCTCATGCCCGACGGCACGGCCCTGGTTGTGGCAAATGGCGGGATCGAAACGCATCCGGAGACCGGTCGCGCGAAGCTCAACCTGCCAACGATGCGCTCCAATCTCAGCTATGTCAGCCTCGACGGGCGGATCGTCGAGCAAGCAGACCTCGACGACACTCTACAGAAGAACTCCATCCGTCACCTCGCCGTGTCACCCGGTGGCATCGTGGCGTTTGCAATGCAATGGCAAGGCGATCTGGCCGCGCACCCACCGCTTCTGGGACTGCACGCCCCCGGTGCACCGGCGCGGCTGATCGAAACCGAGCGTCACGACACGGCACAGATGGCCGGATATGTCGGCAGCGTCGCGATCTCACAGGACCGTCTCGCCGCCACGTCGCCACGCGGCGGGACGCTTCAGATGTTTGACGTCCCCGCACGGGGCTTGACCGGTCAGCTCAAGATCGAAGACGTCTGCGGCGTCGCCCCTGCCAGCAGCGGCTTCATCGCAACCAGCGGCCTCGGGCTGGTGGCACCCAACGTCGGCAGCCCGCGCGGCGCTCGCACCCACGTCGTCAAATGGGACAATCACCTCGTCGTTGTCGGGTGCGGCGGGGCAGCCTAGCGCTCGACGCGCTTCTCATAGTGATCAAGCCACGGCTCTAGCCCAAAGCCATGACACCCCATCCCGCAGCAGGCTGCGTCGATGATCTCGCGGCGCAGACTGTGGTCCAACCCGATGCCGTCTTCGGCAGCAGGCGCGTCTGCGCTGCCCCACAGGGCTGCGGATAGGAAACCGTGAAGTTTCGCCTGAAGGGTCATCATTGCAGTCTCCAGCCTAAGGCCAACGGTCAAAGTGCTGTTCCGGGTGGTCAAGCTGCGCGTCGCTGATCCAAAGGGCCTGCGCCAGCGTCCCAACAAGCCTGTACCACATGCGACGTGCGGTCATCCGACCTCGATCCCAACGAAATCGCGAAAGGCGCCGCCCGGGTCGCCCGCCGCTTCTGCTTCGCAGGTCGACGAAACAAGCGCCATCATCCGGTTCAGAAGGTGCCGCGTGTCGTTGCCCTCGCAGATGAGCAGCGCGTGGGTCTGCGCCTCACTCATGCGGCGATGGCGCAGGGCCCGGAAGATGCCCATGAACTGGCGCTCATGCTCGCTCACGATCTGCGAGCAGCCCGGACAGGTCGGGTTGTTGAAGCAAAAGCTCGACACCCGGCTCATCCGCATGGCCTGCACCGCGGCCAGGATATCCAGCCCGATCTGCGCCCCGGCCTCGCTCGGAAACCGCAACTCCGCCCGTTGCAGCGCCATCAGCCAGGATTGTGAATGCGGCACCGCGAATGTCTGGAAGAACAGGCGCGACACTTCGAGGATCGCACACTCAATCGTATCGTACCCGGCCTCGCGCAGCGACGTTTCCTTTGACGAGGGCGCCCGATTGCAGCACTCGCCCGTCATGCAAATGCGCCCCAAAGATTCGGTGTGGCCGCCATGTCTATCCCTTTGATTGCGCGCGCTCTGGCCGGGCTGGGTCACACAAAGACCTGGCTTGGCAAATTAATCCTGACGGTTTTACTTGGATTTGTCCAGCGCGCTGTCCTTGCAACTTGACGGGGTGCGGTCCCGTGCACAAATGTAGTGTCTGACAAATTTAATCAGGTATATGATGTGGTCCGAAAATCGGACCACCACGGGATGGGAGCCCTCGACATGCAAGCACCGAAACCACGACCGCAAAAGCGTGCATCGCGCCTTCTGTCCGTCACCCGGTCCGAGCGGATCACGCCCAAC
>JBCCXY010000020.1:0-35881 GCA_039190895.1 Pseudomonadota bacterium
CCGCGGGAGAGGAGACTTTCAGTGACAAACGTCGTTATCGCATCCGCAGCACGCACGGCCGTGGGCAGCTTCAACGGGTCTTTCGCCACGACCCCGGCGCATTACCTTGGCGCCGCTGTGCTGGAAGAGGTCGTGTCCCGCGCGGGCGTCGAAAAGGGCGAGGTGTCGGAGACGATCCTTGGTCAGGTGCTGACCGCCGCGCAGGGCCAGAACCCCGCGCGGCAGGCGCATATCAACGCCGGTCTCCCGCAGGAAAGCGCGGCCTGGGGGATCAATCAGGTGTGCGGCTCGGGTCTGCGGGCGGTGGCGCTGGGCGCGCAGCACATTCAGCTTGGCGATGCGGATATCGTTGCGGCGGGCGGGCAAGAGAACATGTCCCTGTCCACCCACGCCGCGCATTTGCGGGCGGGCCACAAGATGGGTGATCTGAAATACATTGATACGATGATCAAGGATGGTTTGTGGGATGCCTTCAATGGCTATCACATGGGTCAAACTGCTGAGAACGTTGCGGAAAAATGGCAGATCGGGCGCGAGCAGCAGGATGAGTTCGCGGTCGCGTCGCAGAACAAGGCCGAGGCGGCGCAAAACGCCGGTAAGTTCGATGATGAGATCGTGGCTTTCACGGTGAAAACCCGGAAGGGCGACATCGTCGTCGATAAGGACGAATACATCCGGCACGGCGCGACGTTCGACGCGATGCAAAAGCTGCGGCCTGCATTCGCGAAAGAGGGCTCGGTCACGGCAGCGAATGCCAGCGGCATCAATGACGGCGCGGCGGGTGTGCTGCTGATGTCGGCGGACGCGGCAGAGAAACGCGGGATCACGCCGATGGCGCGGATTGCGAGCTATGCCACGGCGGGGCTAGATCCGGCGATCATGGGGGTCGGGCCGATCCACGCCTCGCGCAAGGCGCTGGAGAAGGCGGGCTGGAAGGTCGACGACCTTGATCTCGTTGAGGCGAATGAGGCCTTTGCCGCCCAGGCCTGTGCGGTGAACAAGGATATGGGCTGGGACCCGGAGATCGTGAACGTCAATGGCGGCGCGATTGCCATCGGCCACCCCATCGGGGCCTCGGGGGCGCGTGTGTTGAACACGCTGCTCTTCGAGATGCAGCGGCGGGATGCGAAGAAGGGTCTCGCGACGCTCTGCATCGGCGGCGGCATGGGCGTTGCCATGTGTGTCGAGCGCTAAGGGAACGGTGCCCGCGTTCCGCGCGGGCGTCTGAAGTAAACTGGAAAACGAGGGAGGAACTGACATGGCCCGTGTTGCACTGGTCACCGGAGGATCGCGCGGAATCGGCGCGGCGATCGCCAAAAGACTGAAGGAAGACGGCTGCGCCGTCGCCGCCACCTATGGCGGCAATGACGAGGCCGCCGCGGCGTTCACCGCCCAGACCGGCATCAAGACGTTCAAGTGGTCGGTCGGCGATTACGACGCCTGCAAGGCCGGAATCGCCGAGATCGAGGGCGACCTCGGGCCAGTCGATATTCTGGTCAACAACTCCGGAATTACGCGCGATGCGCCGTTTCACAAGATGTCGCCAGAGCAGTGGCATCAGGTGATCGACACGAACCTCACCGGCGTCTTCAACATGACGCACAACGTCTGGGGCGGGATGCGTGAGCGGAAATTCGGGCGGGTGATCACGATTTCATCGATCAACGGTCAGAAGGGGCAGTTCGCGCAGGCGAACTACGCCGCGTCCAAGGCTGGCGATATCGGGTTCACCAAGGCGCTGGCGCAGGAAGGCGCGCGGGCGGGGATCACGGTGAACGTGGTCGCGCCGGGCTATATCAACACCGAGATGATGTCGACGATCCCGGAAAACGTGATGAACGATGTCATTCTTCCCCAGATCCCGGTCGGGCGCCTGGGTGAGGCGGACGAAATCGCGCGGTGCGTGTCGTTCCTTGCATCGGATGAAGCCGGATTTGTCACCGGCTCCACCCTGTCGGCGAATGGCGGCCAGTACCTGGCCTAAGAGCGTGGGCTGGCGCGGAGCCAGCCCAGCTTCTTATCTGCGACGGGGGTGAAACACCCGGTCCAGCATCGCAGAGAACGCAGCGGCGCGGGCGCGGCGGCCTGCGGCAAGGGCGGATTGGGTGGTGCGGTTTGTGGTTTGCTCGTGCATTGTTGTTCTCCAGGGCAAGAATTTTGTGTTGAGACTTAGATAGGCCCTTGAGTTCCGGCGCACAAACGAGACATTCTCAGCCATCAGATAAGATATACTTGACTGAGTAATGGATCGTTTACCACCACTCACCGCCTTGCGCGCCTTTGATGCGGCTGCGCGTCATATGTCGTTCAAGGACGCGGCGGAAGAGCTGAGCGTCACCCCCGCCGCTCTGTCGTTTCAGATCAAATCGCTGGAAGAGCATCTGGGCGCCCCGCTGTTTCGCCGGATGAACCGCGCTGTCGAGCTGACAGAGGCGGGCCGCGCATTGGTCCCTGGCCTGCGGGACGGGTTTCAGCTTTTGGCGACAGCCTGGCAGGGCGCGCGGCGGGCGGCGGCGACCGAGGTGTTGACGGTGACGGCGGGTCCGGCGCTGACGTCGCTGTGGCTCGCGCCACGGATGTTCAAGTTCTCAATGGCGCATCCGGAGATCGAGCTGAGGTTTTCGGCAGCGCTGCGGATCATGGATTTTGACCGTGACGACATCGACGTCGCGATCCGCTTTGGGACGACCATCGATGACGGGCTGTTTTCACGGGACATCTCGCAAGAATGGGTGACGCCGATGATGTCGCCCGCGCTGGTCGAGCAAGTGAAATCGCCGGATGACCTGCGCAAGGCGGTCCTGCTGCACCAGGACGACACGCGGTGGATGACGACGCCGATCGACTGGTCAGCGTGGTTTCTGGCGAGCGAGATGGGCAAGGTGCCCGACGGCGGGCTGCGATTCAGCCAGGCCGACCACGCGATCAACGCGGCCATCGGCGGCGCGGGGGTTGTCATGGGGCGAGCGACGCTCACGGCGGCGGCGCTTGCAACAGGGCAGTTGGTGGCGCCCTTTGATTTGGGGATCAAGTCGGACGCGAAGTACCGGGTTCTTTGCCCTGAGGGTGCACAAGACCGGCCACATATCGCGGCATTTCTGGATTGGGTGACGGCCGAGGCGGCTGACCTTGTCGCGCTGGAAGCGGGGCGGCGTTTTGTGGACGCCGCTGATATTCACTCTGGCTAGATCAGGCGCGCCCTATGAGCGCTAGACGCCTTCGAGGCGGAAGATTTCTTCCTTAATTCGGAGCTTTTGTTTCTTCAGATCAGTGATCTTGCGGTCAGATGTGCTGAGGCTTCTTTGCGCCTCTTCGACCTCATCAGACAGGATTGCATGCTTTTTCCGGAGTTCCTCAAGGTGCGAACTCAAGCTCATCAGCGTCCTCCTTCTGCTGCTTTCAACGTATATATATCAGCATGGAACGCGCCACATGTCACGCTCCACTTACAGGCTGCGTCAGGATTGCGGCGTAATTATGAATCTCGGGTTAAGATTGGTTGACCCAGCGGAACGCCGCACCGTGACGCAGGATTTGTTCGATTTCGGGCGTGTAATCCGGGCGGTCTTCGCCATGGGCATCCCCCGCGTGGAGAATAATCGGCGGCGCGAGCGTAAACGGCGCGCGAGAGCCCTTGCCCGCCGTGACAAGCACCCGCGTGGCGCCGCGCCCGTCGCGGGGTGCAACAGGACGAACCGTGATGCCACCGACCCGGGCGTCCAGCGCGGCGAGCACACTGGGCAGCGCAAGCGCATCGTGGATCATCGTGAGGGTCCCCCTGGGGCCAAGGCGGCGGATCGCCTGATCCAGCCAGGCGGTCAGGTCGGCGCCCGATAGCCCGCCCTCTCGCGCCGCATCGGCGGCGGCTGTTCGGGCGGCGCGGTCGTAAAACGGGGGGTTGGTGATAACATGATCGAAGGTCTGCTGGCGAAGCTCCGCCGGGGGCGCGGTCGCATTGCCGATAACGACATCGAGCGCCACGCCATTGCGGGACGCGTTCTGGCGCGCAAGATCGGCGTAGTCGGCCTGTACGTCCAGGCCGACCAGCGTCAGTCCCGAAACGCGGCGCCCGAGGCAGAGTGCGGCGGTCCCTATCCCACAGCCGAGGTCCAGCACCGATTGGCCGGCGCGGGCCGGGACAGCGGCGGCCAGAAGCACCGGATCGATGCCCGCGCGATAGCCGGATCGGGGTTGCAGAAGCTGCAGTTGGCCACCGAGGAACGCGTCGTCGGTGAGGTCGTCGCTCACGTCGACGGGGTGAGGCCGTTGTCGCGCAGCACGGCGGAGGCCTGAAAGTGATCCTCTTGCCGGACCATCAGGCGGCGCGGCAATACGCCTATGCTGCCTTCCAGCGCGCTCATGTGGACGTCCAACTGGAAGACCTCTATATCCTCACCGTCGAGCAGCGCCGTAGCGAACGCGATTTCCGTGGGATCGTTGCTGCGGAAAAGTTCCTTCATCGCCCGCTGGACTTAAGGACACACCGCCGGAGAGTCGAGGGACCATGAGCCTGGATACCGCAACCGTGAAGCCGCATGAGCGGTTGGCAGAGATCCTGTCCGACGATCTGGAGCGGGTGGGCAAGACGATCACCCAGCGCATGGCGTCAAAGCACGCGCCGCGCATCCCGGAAGTGACGGCGCACCTGGTCGGTGCGGGCGGCAAGCGGCTGCGGCCGATGCTGACGCTCGCCGTGGCGCGCATGCTGGGGTACGAGGGCGACGATCATGTGCGCCTCGCCGCGACGGTGGAGTTCATTCACACCGCGACGTTGCTGCACGATGACGTGGTAGACGAAAGCAAGCAGCGCCGCGGGCGCCCGACGGCGAACCTGTTGTGGGACAACAAGTCATCGGTGCTGGTGGGCGATTACCTGTTTGCGCGGGCGTTCCAGTTAATGGTCGAGACGGGCTCTGTCCGGGTCCTCGACATCCTGTCGAACGCGGCGGCGACGATTGCCGAGGGGGAGGTGCTGCAACTGACAGCGGCGCAGAACCTGAAGACCACGGAAGACATCTATTTGCAGGTCGTGCGCGGCAAGACGGCGGCGTTGTTTTCGGCGGCGACCGAAGTGGGCGGCGTGATCTCAGGCGTGCCCGAGGATCAGGTGCAGGCGCTGTTCGATTATGGCGATGCCTTGGGGATCGCGTTTCAGATCGCGGACGATCTGTTGGATTATGGTGGTGAGACGGGCGCGACGGGAAAGAACATCGGTGACGATTTCCGTGAAAGGAAGCTGACGCTGCCAGTGATCAAGGCGGTCGCGCAGGCCGACGATGAAGAGCGGGCATTCTGGTCACGGGTGATCGAGGCCGGGGATCAGCGCGACGGTGATCTGGAGCAGGCGCTGGATCTGATCGCAAAGCATGGCGCGATGGCCGCCGCGCGGGGCGATGCGCTGGAGTGGTCGGCAAAGGCACGCGCTGCGCTGGCGGTTCTGCCAGAGCATCCGATCCGAGATATTCTGGATGGGCTCGCGGGCTACGTGGTAGAGCGGATCAGCTAGGCACGGTGGGCAGATTGCCCACCCTACCGGCGACTAGACCGTTAACTCTCAAAGCCTGACCACTCCACAGTTCTGGCCACCGACATGGCCGAGTCAGGGGTGCCGGTGGCAAGAGGAGTAGGGTGGGCAATCTGCCCACCGCCACGTCACGCCACGTCAAACTCCAAAGGCGCCACCGATTGGAACAGACCGGTCGCCCGCAGTTTGTCCAGCACCGGATCCGGGATCGGATCGTCGACATAAAGCAACGCAATCGCGTCCGCTCCCCGGTCTGAACGGCCCAAGGTGAAGTTCGCGATGTTCACCCCGTTCTCGCCCATCGTGTTCCCGAGCGCGCCGATGATCCCCGGCACGTCCTCGTTGGTCGTATACAGCATGTGCCGCCCGATCTCGGCGTCGATGGTGATGCCCTTGATCTGGATAAACCGCGGCTTGCCGTCCGAGAACACGGTTCCCGCGACCGACCGCTGCCGCGTCTCGGTCGCCATGGTGATCTTGATATAGGCGTCAAACACCCCGGTTTTGCCCTGGGTCGTGGTCGAAACGTCGATCCCCCGATCTTTCGCCAGCACGGGGGCAGAGACCATGTTCACATCCGGGTTCACCGACTTCATGACCCCCGCGATGGCCGCCGCATTCAGCGCCGCCGTGTTCATCTCGGCCACGTTGCCGTTGTAAAGGATGTTGATCGCCTTGATCGGCTCGTCAGTCAGCTGCCCGATGAACGCGCCGAGGTGGCCCGCAAGCTTCACCCAGGGCCCCATCACCTTGGCCTCCTCCGCCGTCACCGACGGCATGTTGAGCGCGTTCGACACGGCCCCGGTCAGCAGATAATCCGACATCTGCTCGGCCACCTGCAGCGCCACGTTCTCTTGCGCTTCCGTCGTCGCCGCACCCAGATGCGGCGTCACCACCACGTTCGGCAGGTTGAACAGCGGGCTCTCCGTCGCCGGTTCCACCGCGAACACGTCAAACGCCGCGCCCGCGACATGGCCGGACTTCAGCGCCTCCGCCAACGCCGCCTCATCCACAAGGCCGCCGCGCGCGCAGTTCACGAGCCGCACACCGGGCTTCAGCTTGGCAATCGCCTCTGCGGACAGGATGTTCTTCGTCTTGTCCGTGAGCGGCACGTGCATCGTGATGAAATCTGCGCGACCCAGCAGGTCATCAAGCTCCACCTTCTGCACGCCCAACTTCTCGGCCCGCTCTTCGGACAGGAACGGGTCATAGGCGATGACCTTCATCTTCAGCCCCTGCGCCCGGTCGATGACAATCGACCCGATGTTCCCAGCCCCGATGACGCCCAAGGTCTTCGCGGTTAGCTCGACCCCCATGAACCGCGACTTCTCCCACTTCCCTTCATGGGTCGAGGCATTGGCCTCCGGGATCTGCCGCGCCACGGCCATCATCATCGCCATCGCGTGTTCCGCCGTGGTGATGGAGTTCCCAAAGGGCGTGTTCATCACGATCACCCCTTTCTTCGACGCCGCCGGAATGTCGACATTGTCGACGCCGATCCCGGCCCGCCCGATTACCTTCAGGTTCGGCGCATGGGCCAGGACTTTGTCGCTGACCTTGGTGGCCGAACGGATGGCAAGCCCGTCATACTCGCCAATGACCTCCAAGAGGCGTTCCTTATCCTTCCCGAGCCCCGGCTCGAACGTCACATCAATCCCGCGATCCCTGAAGATCTGAACCGCCGTTTCACTCAGCTTGTCGCTGACCAATACCTTAGGCGCCATCACGCGCTCTCCTTCTCGTAAATTTCTGCTGGGGTAGGCCGGGCTTCAGCCCGGCGTTCCCGCTCAGGCCGCCAGATGTTGGGCCGCGATTTCCGCCTCGAACGCCCACTCGATCCAGGGCATCAACGCCTCGATATCCGACGTCTCAACCGTCCCGCCGCACCAGATCCGCAGGCCCGGAGGTGCATCGCGATACCCCCCGACATCCAGCGCCACACCCTCGGCCTCCAACCGTTTCGCAACCGCCTTCGCAAAGGCGGCGCCATCGACAATCCGCGCGTCCGTGAACTTCAAGCACACGCTGGTATTCGACCGCGTCGCCGGGTCGTTCGCGAGGTTTGCGATCCACGGCTTCGCGTCCACGAACGCATGGACCGCGCCCGCATTCGCATCGGCTCGCTTGCTCAGCCCTTCCAGACCGCCAACAGACCGCGCCCATGCAAGGGCCTGTAGATAATCCTCCACGCACAGCATCGACGGCGTGTTGATCGTCGCGCCCTCAAAGATCCCTGCGATCAGCTTGCCGCCCTTCGTCAGCCGAAAGATCTTCGGCAGCGGCCAGGGCGGGGTGTAGCTTTCCAACCGCTCCACCGCCCGCGGCGACAGGATCAGCATCCCATGCGCCGCCTCGCCGCCCAGCACCTTCTGCCACGAGAAGGTCACCACATCGAGCTTCTCCCAAGGCAGGTCCATCGCGAACGCTGCCGAGGTCGCATCGCAAATCGTCAGCCCCTCCCGGTCCGCCGGGATCGCCGAGCCATCGACCACCCGCACGCCCGAGGTCGTGCCGTTCCAGGTGAACACCACGTCGTGGTCAAAGTTCACCTGAGCGAGATCCACGATCTCCCCGTACTCCGCGGTCCGGACCGTCGCGTCGAGCTTCAGTTGCTTCACCGCATCGGTCACCCACCCGGCGCCGAAGCTTTCCCAGGCGAGCATTTCCACCGGGCGCTCGCCCAGCAGGTTCCACATCGCCATCTCCACCGCGCCCGTATCCGATGCAGGCACAATGCCGATCAGATAATTGGCAGGCACGCCCAACAAGTCGCGGGTCTCTTCGATGGCCGCTTTCAGCTTGGCCTTGCCGACAGCCGCGCGGTGCGACCGACCCATCGGGGCGTCACCGAGACCTTCAAGCTTAAATGTGGGGGGTTTGGCGCAAGGGCCAGACGAAAAACGCGGATTAACCGGCCGCGCAGCCGGTGCAGTGATGCTCATGATGCATATCCTCACAGATACATGCCCCTCGTTGGGGAGGGGTGTCCCACTCGCGGGCGTATCGGACCCGGGGCCGTCCGGCAAGCCCTTTCGCCCCCCGGCGCTATTCGCTAGGCGTCGCCGAAACGGAGGCCGCCCAATGCACATCGTTACGCTCATTTCGAGAACGCTCGACCCGGCCCTGCCCGAGGCGCTGCGCAACGCGTGGGGCGGTGGCGAGGTGCTTTGGCTGTCCCCGGATGAGGCGGCGGAGTTTCCGGTATCCAACGTGCCCGGCAATTTCGAAGACGTGCGCAACGACCTTTCCGCGCAGTCCGTGGACGTTGCGATCCAGCCTGCCGAGAACCGCCGAAAGAAGCTGCTGATCGCCGACATGGACTCCACGATGATCCAGCAGGAATGCATCGATGAGCTTGCCATCGTCGCGGGCGTGGGGGAGCGCGTGGCCGACATCACCGCCCGCGCGATGAACGGCGAACTTGGGTTTCGCGACGCGCTTCGCGAGCGCGTGGGGCTGCTGAAAGGGCTCGATTCAGGCGTGATAGACACTGTTTTTGAGGATCAGATCGCCTTTACCCCCGGAGGCCTGACCCTTGTGCAGACGATGAAAGCGCATGGGGCGTATGCGGCTTTGGTCTCGGGTGGGTTCACGTCGTTCACCGCAAAAGTCACCGCTGCGCTGGGCTTCGACGAGCATCGCGCCAACACCTTGGAGGTTGAAAACGGCGCGCTGACGGGCACCGTCGGAGAGCCGATCCTGGGTCGCGAAGCCAAAGTGGACGCGCTGAAAGAGATCTGCGGGCGCCTTGGGATCACCGAAGCCGACGCCATCGCCGTGGGGGATGGGGCGAACGATCTCGGCATGCTGGGGCGCGCCGGGATGGGGGTTGCGCTGCACGCCAAGCCATCCGTCGCGGCGCAGGCCAACATCCGCATCGATCACGGCGACCTCACGGCGCTGCTGTTCCTGCAGGGTTACTCGCGCGACGAATTCGTCTGAGCGGCCTTCAGGCGATAGATCAGGTCCAGCGCCTCGCGGGGTGACAGTTCGTCCGGATGGACGTCGTCCAGCATCTCATCCACAGCAGACGGCCCGGCTGGTGGCGGGGCCATGGGGGGTGGGGCGGAGAACAGCGGCAAATCATCGATGAGGTCGCCATGCGTCCCCTCTCGGGCGCGGCCTTCCAGCGTCTCCAGCACCTGCCGCGCGCGGTCGATCACCGGCGCGGGAAGGCCCGCGAGACGCGCCACCTGCACGCCATAGCTGCGGTCGGCGGCGCCCATGCGCACCTCATGCAGGAAGATCACGTCGCCCGCATGTTCTTTCACCGCGACCGTCGCGTTACGCACACCGTCGAGTTGGTCTGCCAAGGCCGTCATCTCGTGATAATGCGTCGCAAACAACGCGCGGCAACGATTGGTGCCGTGCAGATGCTCCAGCGTGGCCCAGGCGATGGACAGGCCGTCATAGGTCGCCGTCCCGCGCCCGATCTCATCGAGGATCACCAGCGCCCGGTCGTCGGCGCGGTTGAGGATGGCCGCCGTCTCCACCATCTCGACCATGAAGGTCGACCGCCCCCGCGCAAGGTCATCGGACGCGCCCACCCGACTGAACAATTGGCTTACCACGCCAATCTTCGCCCGCTCCGCCGGAACAAAGCCGCCCGCCTGCGCCAGCAAAGCGATCAACGCGTTCTGGCGCAGGAACGTCGATTTACCCGCCATGTTCGGCCCGGTCAGCAGCCAAATCGCACCGGCATTCAGATCGCAATCGTTCTCGATAAACGGCGCCCCGTCGCGCTTCAACGCGTGCTCCACCACCGGATGACGCCCCTTGATGACGTCAAAATCGCGGCCGTCATCAATCTGGGGGCGCGTCCAAACCTCGACCTCGGCCAGTTCTGCGAAGGCTGCGGCGAGGTCAATCTCGGCGAGCGCCCGGGCCGCCGTACTGATCGCGGCAGCCTGGCTTAGGACGGCCTCGCGCATCTCAGCGAAGAGGCGTTGCTCGATCTCCAGCGCACGGGCACCAGCGTTGAGGATGCGGGTTTCCAGCTCGCTGAGGTCAACGGTCGTAAAGCGGACAGCGTTGGCGGTGGTCTGGCGATGGATGAAGGTCTGTGACAGCGGCGCAGACAGCATCTTGTCGGCATGGGTCGCAGTCGTCTCAATGAAATACCCCAGCACGTTGTTGTGCTTGATCTTCAGCGACGAAACCCCGGCCTGCTCGGCGTATTGCGTTTGCATTCCGGCGATCACCGACCGCCCCTCATCCCGCAGCTTGCGCGCCTCGTCCAACTCGCCATCCGCACCCTCGGCCACGAAGCCTCCATCGCGCGCCGAGAGTGGCGGTTCGGCGATGAGGCGGGCATCGAGGGTGTCGGCTAGCGCCTCATGTCCCGTAAGATCTCGGGTCGCGGTTGCCAGAACCTCGGGGGCATCATCCGAGATCATCGCAGCAATCGCTCCGGCCTGACGCACCCCGTCACGGACGGCGGCGAGGTCGCGCGGGCCGCCCCGGTCGAGGGCGAGGCGGGAGAGGGCGCGGTCAAGGTCAGGGGTCTTGCGGAGGGCGTCGCGGAGGCTTTCACGCAGAGGGCGATCGTCGAAGAGGCGGTCAACGGCGTCGTGGCGGGCGCGGATCGTCGTGAGGTCACATGATGGGCTGGAGAGGCGGCGCTCCAGCAGGCGTCCGCCGCCTGGCGTCAGGGTGCGGTCGATTGTGGCGAGGAGGGCGCCGTCGCGGCCGCCCGACAGGCTTTGCGTGATTTCGAGGTTGCGGCGGGTGGCGGCGTCGATCTGCATGGCGCCGCCCGATTGCTCACGGACCGGGGGTTTGAGGAACGGGAGGCGGCCCTTCTGGGTGATCTCGATGTAGTCGACGAGGGCGCCGAGGGCCGAGACCTCGGCGCGTCCGAAGGTGCCGAAGGCGTCGAGGGAGGCGACCTGCCAGAGGGCTTTCAGCCGCGCCTGGGCGTTGGCGCTGTCGAAGACGGAGCGGGGGAGCGGGGTCACGGAGGCGCCGGTCTCTTCGAGCGGGTTGAGGTCGGCGGTGTCGGGAACGATGACCTCGCTGGGGGCGAGGCGGGCCATCTCGGCGCCGAGGCGGAGGGGGCTGGTGGCGACGACGCGGACGTCGCCGGTGGAGATATCGGTCCAGGCGAGGGCCATGTCTCCGCGGATTTCGGCGATGGCGGCGAGGAAGTTGTTGCGGCGGGCCTCCAGCAGGGTGTCTTCGGTCAGGGTGCCGGGGGTGACGAGGCGAACGACGCCGCGTTTGACGACGGCCTTGGAGCCGCGTTTCTTGGCCTCGGACGGATCTTCAAGCTGCTCGCAGACGGCGACGCGGAAGCCTTTGCGGATCAGCGTCAGCAGATAGCCCTCGGCGGAGTGGACGGGGACGCCGCACATGGGGATGTCCTGGCCGAGGTGTTTGCCGCGCTTGGTCAGGGCGATGTCGAGGGCTTCGGCGGCGGCGACGGCGTCGTCGAAGAACATCTCATAAAAGTCGCCCATCCGGTAAAAGAGGAGGGCGTCGCGGTGGTCGGCCTTGATCTCAAGAAACTGGGCCATCATCGGCGTGACGGCGGCGCTGGCTTCGTTCACTGGCATCCCCCCCGGACCCGGTTGGCGCGCAGTATACGGAAGGGGGGAATCGAGGGAAAGACGGGGTTTCTCGGATGGTCCCACAGTGGGACCGTTTCTAAAATATTGTAATTTATAACTTATTTCAGAAGAAGGTCATTTGTCCAAGCGCTTCGACATAGCCCGGCAATCAGGCCATGGGCGTATCCCACATCTGATGCTGCTGGTAGCGGAGGAGGGACCCTAGACACGCGAATGCTGTAGCGGCTTCAGTTACACCCGCTGCGCGCCATCGTATCATCGGGCAATTGCGTTTTGCATAGTCGTCCGGTCAACAGGTCTGTCTGGTCGAGGGTCGCCCCCTCAAAAACAGCGCCCATAAGATCAGCACCATCGAATGAGACATTGACAAGAACCGCTCCCACAAAGCTTGCGCCGCGCAGATTGGCACCATTGAAGCTCACATTGGTTATCCGCGCCCCGTCGAAAATGGCCAAAGACAAAGCCGCTCGACTGAACGAAACCCCGGCGATCTCTGCGTCCTGCAGCTCGATGCCAGTCAAGCGCGCTTCGCTGTAATCGAGATCGGATACAATGCAGTTACCGCATTGCCCCATCATGCGCATTTCCGACCGACGATCTTCCTGCGCCGCACTTGGTGACGCGGACACTGTCAACGTCAGCGCAGCTATGAGCATGGAAAGTGAAGGAAACATGTCAGCAAACTTCCAGACAGGCGGGCTTGGTCTCACAGCCAGCACTCCCTGGCATCGTCCGGGAAATAGATGGGAAGTCACCGGCAGGCGATCAAGGCGCGCCTGTATCCATGCAAAGACTGCTTAGGTCGGACTTTAGGCGGCTCGTTCCAAACGAATGGCAAGGCCAGGTATTTCTGCGTAAAGTCGACTGATAATTCGGCAGGATGGTTTGACGTAGCTCGAGATCGACACCTGAAGCCTATCGGTGCCTTCAGGAGATTGGATCGCGCAAATGGTCAAAAATCTGCTCCCGCTCACAGCGCTTCTTATGGGGTCCGCCTTTCTGCTTTTTGCGGGCGGCATCAATGCGTTGATCCTTCCGGTGCGCGGCGAGGCTGAAGGCTTTACGGCCGCCTCGCTCGGCCTCCTGGACTCCCGACGCCTGATCGAGCTGGTGCTAGACGTCCTGTTGTTCCTCTGCAAATGGCTTCCGCGTTGCGGTCGTTTTTCTGATGCATCAGGAGCGGTTTGACGTACTGAGGTGTAATTGCTTGGACTGTGCCCCAAGGCTACCGCTGCCTGAGGATCGTGACATTGCGAAATCGGCGCACATTATCGCCGGATGGGTGCTTTTGGTTGGCATCCTCAGTCTCGCCCGCTCTTTGAGGCGAATGCTGTGGTAGGTGCCATCAGGTGCTGCCGGTGGCTGCGGCGAGGCCAACCGACAGGGCAAACCATGCCACAAACAGGCTGAGGCTGAAAATGGCGAGGAAGGCGAAGACGAACATCAGCGTCGGTACATAGCTTAACGCAAACGTCTGTACGCCGAATACTGGGGTTGAGACGTCGCGCAATACACGCTGTTTCACGCGGGCAAAGCGCGGGGCCGAGGCAAGCTTGGCTGAGACAATCGGAACGACCACGCCGACGTAGTGCAGGATGCTCCACGACAGGGTGCTGGCGATCATCAGGCTCAACCAGATCCCGGCCCCGAATGGGTCCGCCCACCAATCCCGCAGAAACGCGTGTGGGGACACGCTGAGGGTGAAGACCTGATCTGCAATCCATAGCGACCCGAAGACAGCCGCAACCGTCACCGCAGACAGCAGAACCGCAATCGCCACATCAAGGACCGACAGCAACGCGATATCGGACAGGGTGGTCTCTCCCTTCACGGCGCGCTGTGCCAGCCGTTTGCTGACGCCGTAGGAGACGTAGTCCAGCGACGCGTTCACCAACGGAAGCAGCATCCACGTCACGCAGAGAACAACGTAGGTGCGATCCTGGCTTGCCAGAAAATCAAAGGATTGGATCGCGAACGCCGTTTCGAGAACGTGGTTGACCGCCATAAGGTCAAGCGCCGCGAAGAACGCCATCGTCGCGAGCGCCCCCGCGCAAATCCCGACGCCCGCGCCCGAGAAGCCGCCGATCAGGCGTGACGGCGCGCGGGCAGCGATCCTGGCCGAGACATAGAAGGACGCGCTCCCAAGGATGCCGCCGAACAGCGCCCCCTCCAACCCACCCGCGATGTCGCGGTGGATCACGAGGCTCTCGACCAGCCCCGCCAAAGCCCCGGCGAACGCACCCGCCACGGCGCAGCGACGCGGCCCGAGGTCGGACAACGCGGTCAGCGCGAATATCGCGATCACGATGGTGGCAAAGACCGGATCCACGCCAAGATGCGTAAAGCCAACCGCCGCGCATCCCAGGACGACCGCGCCCACCACGATGCGCACCCGCCGGATGCGCCAGAGCCGCTGTAAGACCGGGGCGGAGGGTCGCGCCAGGTCATCCTCCGCCGATTTCCGGCACCAAAGGTAGCCGCACACGGTCACCCCCACGACGAGAAGTGCCAAAAGGACGGCGGGCATTGCCGGGCCCATATCATCCGCCCAGCCCGGGCGCCGAAAGATTTCTAGCGCGCCGATGCGACCGCCCGCGTTCGAAAAGGCCAGGAGTCCGGCGAAAAACAGATAGACATAGGCGATGGTCAGGCTCATCGCGAAGCTTTGGAAGCTGAAGCTGTCGCCGAAAGCGTGCGAAAGCCTGCTCAAAACGTGCCCTAACCGCGCCTTGTAGGCGTCCATCGGATGCACCTCGACGCGCTGCTGGATCAGACGCCGCTGCTCTTCGACAAACCGCACGACGGGAAGCAACGCGTCCATCCGTTCGTCCAGCGCCTCTTTGGCAATGGCGTCGCTGGCTTCGGGAACAGGCCAGCGCAGCGACGCCGGGACTTCCTGCCGATCAATGTCCAGCGCCTCGGCCAGTCGCTGGGCCGTTTCCGGCTTCAGCCCGGTAACGCGGCCGTTCTCGATGGTGGAGATATAGCCCTTCCGATTGCCGTTCCCCAACGCCACCGCTGCAAGTGCTTCCTGGCTGAGCCGCGCCGATTTGCGCCGCGTGCGCACCAGTTCCCCAAAAGCCTTCAGCTCAATCATTAAATTATCTCAACAGGTTAGCCCAGCGTTACGTCTTGGTGAAACCTTATGTAACCGACAATGTAGCACGGTCTTGCTAGCTTGCGAATGTCTGCAGGGAGTGGGGCGTGTTGTGCGCCCTGCTTCTGCGGGGTGCCGTACTGGGGATTCTACAATTTTAGCCGATCCGCAGCCCTTAGTGGCCGGTGCCCTGCGCAAAGTATTTCGTGGCGGCCTCGCCATGTGTTTCGGGGGAAGTTTTGAATGGCGACTTTTGATTTCACCGATGTGATCGCAACGGTCGGCGGCACGCTCGGCACCGATGATGATGACATCTTCCAACTCGGATTCCCGAGCATCGGCGCCGCCAACACGTTTCGCGGGTCGCTGAGCTTTGATGCCGCTGGCGGGTTCGACACGCTGCTAGTCGATGGGGTCGTTGACATGACCTTCGACACTGTCACGGGTTTGGAGGCAACCCAGATCACCGGCGGGCAGTTCAGCGCCGGCATGCTCAGCGTTCAGGCCGCCGACCTCGCCTCCTTCGGCGAGATCACCATGGGTCCCGACGTGTTCAGATCCGGTGGCGGCGCCCCACAGGCGAATACGTTGATTCTTGCGGGTTATGACGGCCTGACGCTGCGGCCCGAAATCACGGCGGTGACGGCGCAGGTGGTTCGGGTTCAGCTCAAGCCGGATACGTTCATCGAGTTCCAGACGAACAACGGCGCGTCAATATTGGGCCCGATCTACAGCGGGACCGTGACGCTGGACCTGTCCGGCATCAGCGGCCCCGCAGGTACAACGGTGCGTGCGGAGGCACCGATTCAGTTCGCCGATGGTTTCTTAAACGATCCGCCATCCCGGTTCTTCGACCCCGACAGTCGCACTTTGCAGATGGAGGTTATCGGCGGCGATCTCAACGATGATATCGTCGGCTACGACGGCAATGACACGCTCAGCGGCAATGGCGGCAACGACCGCCTGGACGGCGCATTCGGCAACGACACACTGGACGGTGGGGCGGGCAATGACACCCTGATCGGCGGCCTTGGAAACAACCTTCTGATCGGCGGCGAAGGGGACGACCTTTACTCCCTCGGGGTCCTAGGGATTGGACGCCCGGTTTCGGTGAGCAACACGATCGTTTTCGCACCCGGCGACGGATCAGACCGGGTTGAAGAGGCCCAGTTCATGACGTTCCTCGACCTGTCCGCCTTCGGCGAGGCAGAGGCGCGCGCGGCCTTCGAAGGTCGCGTCCGGGAGGGAAACACCATCACCCTCAGCTTCTCCGGCGGCGAACAGATCGCGTTGGAGTTCGGCACCACACTCTCGGCGAACTTCTTTTCGGAAGATCGGATCATCGCGCCCGGCTTCAACGTACCGGCAACGGCAGTCGCGCTGGAAAACGTCGTGCTCCCGACGCTGCAGGAAGGCACACTGACGATCCGCACGAAGGTCGCCGACATCGTCGTGACCGATGACGACGCGACGCAGTTGTCCCTCTCTGGCGGCAGCGCCGATCTGTTCGAGATCGTCGGAACCGAGCTATTCCTTCTGGGTGGCCTGCAACCCCCAACCGGGGCCGGTCAGATCGAGCTGACCGTCGTTGCTGACGGCGCCGCGCAGACCAGCGCCACTTTCGATCTCAGCGGCCCCAACGAAGCCGCCGAAAACGTCTCGTTCACGCTCTTGCGGGACAGCGTGCTGGACGATGGCTCCGAAAGTGGCGGGTTGGCGCGGCTGAGTTTCATCGACAACGACGGCGAAACTGACATCACGCTGTCCGGCCCCGATGCCGATCTGGTGGAACTGGTCGACAATGAAATCGTGCTCAAGGACGGGGTCACCCTCGACGCCCAATCGGACGGCGCGCTGGATATCTCGGTCACGGTCGACGGGCAGGATGTCAGCATCTCGGTTCCCGTGGTCGATGCCGATGGCGGCAGCGTCATCCCGTTTGGCGGCACGCCCGTGTTCACGTCGGATGAGTACTTCTCCTTTCCCAACCCGCCCACACCAGCCGTCATCATCTATGAGGGAGACGACCAACTTGGCGCGACCGTGCTGCGCGGCGGAAGCTTTGAGATTACCAGCGGCTTCTCGACCAGCGGGTTTGCCGCCACTGGCGTGTTTGCCCTCGGATCGAACACGATCCGAAACAACTCCACCATCAACATCGATGGCTCATTCAGTGTCGGCGTCTTCATTGCCGGGCCGGGTGAGGCGCACAACGCGGGGACCATCAACGGAACCGGTCTGGAAACAGGCGGCCTCGGCGTCTCTGGCAACGCGGTTCTTTCGAACGAAGGGCTGATCACCATTTCAGGCCGCGAGGCCGCCGGGCTGTTCTTTGACGGCACGGGCACGGCTATTAACGTCGCCGGTGGCGTGATCGAGGTCGAGGGCGAAGAAGCGGCAGGCATCTTTGGCGACGGTTCAGGCATCCTTGTCAACGAAGGGCGCATCGTCGTCGGCGGCAATGCACCGGCCGCGACCGGGATCAGCGGTGACGGCGACTTTTCGGCACGCAACAGTGGGCAGATCGACGTGCTCGCCCCGGCCAGCGTCGCCGTCGCGCTTGGCGGGGATAACCCCACGGTGCTCAATGAAGGTGCGATCACCACGTCCGGCTCCTTCGGCATCGGGGTCGCGGCCATCGGTAACAACATGGAGGTTGCGAACACCGGCACCATCATCGGCTCCGGCCCCGGGTCCGTGGGCATGGTCGCCTCGGGCTTTAACGAACAGTCACTGTCGCTTGCCATCGGCAATGGCGCGAGCGTGTTGCAGGATGGCGGGGTGCGCCAGAACGGGCCGGAGTCCTTCGGCATCGTGACCGTGGCGAACGAGACCGAGGTCGCCGTCAACGGATTCCTCGAAATCAACGGCCCGGACAGCTATGTCGTCGCCTCTTTCGGCGATGGCATCCGCGTGGACGTGAACCAGGCGATCGAGGCGCGCGGCCTCGGCACGACGATTTTCAAGTTCGGCGACGCAGGCATGCCCGCCTCAGAAGGCGGGATCGGTGACGCGGGCGGCCCCGTCCTCCGCGACCTCGGCGGGCTGCAGGCGCGCGACGTTGTGCTGACACTGGATGCGGGCGTGAACCCGAACGCGTTGGATTTCTCGGAAGGCAGCATTCTGTACGACGCCTATGGCGGCGGGCACAGCGTCGTAAACCGGGGCCAGACCATCGCGGGGCTTGAAAGCGGCTTTATCGTCGAAGACGTCATCAACGCGCCCTTCAACTTCTCGAACGACACCGGCGGGGAGATGTCGTTCTCCGGCACGATATTCCGGATCGAAAGCGCAGGCGGCGAAGTCGGCATTGGCAACCAACCCAACGCGTCAATCCGCGGCCTCGACCTGGGCGAGGTCACCGGTGTCTCGCGCTTCACCATGGTCAACGACGGCGACATAACCGCCGCTCGCGCCGACGAGAACTCCGACATCCTGGCCAGCGGCCTCTTCGTCCAGTCCGATGAGGCGAACGCCGTGATGGAGGTTGAGAACACCGGCAACGTGACGGTGGCCGATGCCGCCGCGCTGGACCTTGAGGGGAACGGCGACGGGATCGGGATCACGGTGGAAAACTCCGGCGCGATTGCCGCAACCATCAAGACCCCGGATCAAGTGCTGGAATCCGATGCCATCGCGGGCCTCCGGGCACTCGCGAATGGCGAAAACGGCACGCTCAACGTCACGAACACCGGCACCATCGACGGCAGCGACTATGGCCTGCAACTGGGCGGCGGCTCGGGGTCAACGATCACCGTCGTCAACAGCGCCGGGGCACGGATCAGCGCCACGCGAGAGACGGTGGCCGACATCCTACCCGACGACGACCAGACGGAGCTGCGCGGCACCGTGCGCGAAGCAACAGGTGTGGCCATCGACTCTGACGGTGAGGTCACGCTCAACAACAGCGGGCGCATCGAGGGGCCGAACCACGCCGTGGATATCCGCGCCGATGACGTAACCCTGAACAACCTGTCGGGGGGTGAGATCGTCGGCGCCGGCTTCCCCTTCGCCGATGCCGACGGGATCGAAGACAACCAGGACCAGAACGCGTTCCCCCGCGCGACGGCGACCTTTCCACCCTCTGCCGTGACCATCCAAGGTGACGGCGCCCGGCTTACCAACAGCGGGTTGATCGAGGCCGCCACCGAAGGCGCGGAAGGCAGATCGAACAATGCCGTGCTTCTTCTCGGCCCTGATTCACAATTGCTCAACGGGGCCACCGCGACGATTACGGGCAACATCGGCTTCGCCCAAACCGGCCTGGGCGGCACCACTAGCCTGCTGCAGAACGCAGGCACAATCGAAGGCTCGATCATCCATGGCATCCCGACACAGCAGATCTTGGGCCTGTCGAACAACACCGATCCCGACACCGAGACGTTCGAGCTTCGCAACCTCGCAGATGCCGAGATCAAGTCGGAAGGCCAACTGATCGAAAGCATCGGTGGCCAACTCAACATCGTGAATGCCGGGCTGATGGAGACGAGCTTTGACGGGCCCGCCATTGTCTTGGGTGGCGACGATCTGCGGCTGTTCAACGAGGCGGGCGGGGTCATCAAAGCCGAAAACGGCAGCGGCATTGGCGTGGGGGACATCCTCGCCATAGAACAGGTGACGCTGCTGAATGCCGGTGAGATCATGTCTCGCGGCACCGCCATGGCCGTTGAGCTTGTCCTCAGCGACAATGCGGCGCCCGAGCTGTTGATGGCCAACGGCGGCACGATCAGCGTCAGCGGAAACGACGCGGCGGGTATGGACCTGACCTTCGGGCCGGGTTTCAACGGCGCCCAGCTCAAGGCGCCAACGCGGGATACCGAGACAATCGCGCTCATTCCGATCCCCGGCCAAACGGGGGTGATCCAGAACACCGGGCAGATCAATCTTGGCGGCACCAACGCCGTCGGCATGCAGGTCATCGGTACAAACGCGTCGCAGATCGTAAACGAGGGCGACATCCAGGGCATCGGCGACGGGCAAAAGGGCATGTCCGTCCTCAGCGGCGACTTCGGCGTGGGGGCGGAGTACTCCGGGTCGAACTACGTCCTGAACGCCGGGGATATCGAGCTGTCCGGGAGCGGCGTCGTCGGGATGGAGGTTGGCGATCGCGGCGAATCCACGACGGTGCGGGTCGGCCAGGGGGAGTTGGTGTACGCCATCGGCGACAACGTCTTCCGCATTGAATCGCTTGAGATTTTTCAGGAAACGACAAGGGGCGACGTCCAAACGTTCCCGCGCGGCCGGATCGAGGTCACGGGCGAGAACGCGGTCGGGGTTTCGACCGATGGCTCGGGCGTCCGCCTCGGCCTCGCCTCCGCCAACCCGGTCCTTGGCTCACCGGACATCGGTGAAATCATCGCAAGGGGCAGCGGCTCGGTCGGCGTCAAGCTGGGCGGAAGCGACAGCCTGTTCATCAACAACGGCTACGTCCTCGGCACCGCCGCGGCCATTTCCGGCGACGCCCTCGGCCAAAGCGTCTTCAACCTCGCCTTCATCGACGGCCTCGTCGATCTTGCAGGGGGCAACGACACGTTCCGCCAAAGCTTCGGCGCCGAGGTCTCGGGCACCATACAGGGTGGCGACGGCATCGACCGGTTCGAACTGTTCTCGGCCGTCGTATTCGACAACAACGTGAACCCGACCACCGTCGCCGCTTTCGACCTCGGGAAAGTTCAGGGGTTTGAGACGATCCAACTCGCGGGCGGTGGCGGGTTTTCCGTGACCGGCACCTACTTCGGGCCCGAGATTTTGGTCAGCGATGGCGTCCTGTTCCTCAAGAGCGGCGCCGAAGTCGGTGCAACCAACTTCACCGTCGGCGAACGCGGCGCGCTGGAGGTGGAGGGCGTCGTGGACGGCGACCTGACCGTCGGAGACGGCGGCGCGCTGTTCGGCTCCGGCACGGTGACCGGCAACGTCAACGCCGCCCCTCTCGCGACAATCGGCCCGGGGTTCAGCCCGGGGACGCTGACCATCGAAGGCGACCTTGTCCTCGAAGGCCTGCTAGAGCTCGAGGTCGGCGGAAGCGATCCGGCGCTGAACGACGCGCTGGTCGTTCTGGGCCAGGCCGATCTGTCCAACGCCACGATCCGGATCGTGTTCGTCGACGGATACACCCCGCAATCGGGGGAGACGTTCGACCTGATCCAATCCTCCTCCCCTCTCGTCGGCCTGAGCTCCGCTCAGGTCGAGGTTGTCGGTGCCCCAAGCTCATTCGAACTTACCGACGACGGGAGGTTCATGGAAGACGGCCCTGCGACGCTCGACGCCGTCGATGACGGCGGTATCGGCTTTGCGACGGATGAAGACAGCGCCTTCACCACCGTCAGCGTTCTGGCAAACGACATGGGCGCTCTCGGCGTCTCGGGCCTCGACACGACGGGCACGGTGGGCCTTGTGACGCTCAACGGGGACGGCACGGTCAACTACGACCCGAACGGCGCGTTTGAAGGCTTGGGCGCTGGCGAAACCGCCACCGACACGTTCCTCTACACCGTCTCGGGCGATGGCGGCACCAGCGACACCGCCGAAGTCACCGTAACGATCAGCGGCGTCAACGACGCCCCGACAGTCGGCACCCAGTCAAGCACGGCATCGGAGGATGACGCCCCCGTCACCCTCGATCTGTTGAGCCTCGGCTCAGATGTCGAGGGCGACGCCCTGAGCCTGTCGGTCCTTTCCGTCACGTCCTCCGATGGCCGCGCCGTCAGCTTCGACACAGACGCGAACGGGATCACCATCGACTCCGCCCAATTCGGCGACCTCGACGCAGGCGAGAGCCTGGACCTGTCCATCGACTTCGACATCGGCGATGGCGAACTTTCGACAGGCGGGCAAGCGACCCTCCGCATCGACGGCGCCGATGACACCGTGACCCGCAACGAGGTCAGAGGAAGCGAAGGATCAGACCGTCTATTGGGCACGGAGGCGGACGAGTTCATCTTCTCGTTCGGCGGTCGCCTCGACCGGATGGAGGGCGGCGGCGGCGCCGACACCTTCGTCTTCGGTGACGAATTGACGGACGGTGCGCGTGAGCGTGACGTGATTACCGATTTCGGCCTGGATGACCTGATCCTCCTCTCCAGCGACACGTTCGACCTACGCGACATTCCGGGCGGCGTGCTGATCACGCACGGCGGGGATCAGGATCGGATCTATGTGATTGGTGACGATCTCGACACGAACAATATCCAGATCGAAATCGGTTCGCCGGATTTCTTCATCTAGACTGGCGCGCAAGTAGTTGGTGACAACAGGGAACAATGACATGACACAGCCTTTCTTCACTCTGGCCCTTGGTGCGGCGCTGGCTTTCGGCGCAAGCGCGGCCTCGTCCGCGACGCTAAGCGAGGTGACCATCGGCGCCTCGCTGTTCTCTGCCGACGGGCTTGACGTGATCGCCGACGACACCTCGATTGAAACCGCAGACTTCTTCGGCGACGTCTTCGTCTCCGCCCCGATCGACGGCGGCGGCGTGGATGCGTCGGCGGCGTTCAGCACCGACCTGTCGATCTTCGACGCAACCTTCACCGAAATCCTGGGCGGCACCGCGCTTGATATCGGCGTGGCGGACGACACGATCTCTATCCTCTATGATCTGGCCATCAACGAGGAAAGCAGCGACCCTTTCGCGGTGGCGGTGCTGTCGTTTGGGTTCACCCTGCCCGACAACGTCCTCAGCGTCCTGGGTGATGTGGACGGTGAATTTGTCGATCTCGAAGTCTTCGGTGCCACGCCGAGTTCGCCGGTGACGGTGATCCCCCTCCCCGCCGGTGCGACCCTGTTGCTCGGGGCGCTGGGCGCGCTGGCCATTGCACGCAGACGCGCGGCCTGAGCCGCGCGTCGATTGGCACGTCCTCCCGCAGATCCGGCCCGTCATACGATGTCAACGGGCGGATCAGGATGTTGCATCGCAACCACGCTCGCACAGGCGCTGGGCCCGGCGATATCGTCGTCGATCTCATACGCTGACGGCCTAAAGGGATAGACTATCAGCGACTGTGCTGGCTGGTGGGTCTGTCAGGCGGGGTTCTTGTTGTCGTAGGTTTGAAACACCGCTGAAACAACTGAAACCGGTGCGCACACGGGGCTGAAACACTCCCGCAGCAAACTAGTCGAAACCGCCGTTGGTGGATGGCCGCACGTGGCGCGACGTTGCTTTTGAGGCGCCGAACGGTGGTCTGACATCTAGTTGATTAGCCGAGCCCATTTTTTTTCAGAAGCGTTTTTCCGGAGGCCCGATTTGGCAGAGCTTGACCTTAAGGCGCAGATCGCCTCGATCCGAAAGACAGAGCACAACTTTGCCGTTGTGATCGGCAAGGAGGGTCTGGACTTTCAGGCCGACAAGCGGCGCGCGACCGACGCGCTTTGGCGGACGGCCAAAGAGGGTGCGGGCGGCACGAAGGGGACCAAGGGGGTCATCCGCTTTGAGGACTCCATGCTGATCCTGAAATGCGAGGATGAGCCGCCGGCGCAACTCAAGAAGCTCTTGCGTAAGCACCTGAAGGACAATGGTGTGAAGCTGAAATTCGCGTTCGAGCTTCCGGATGGCGCGGTGGATGGCGACGACGCGGACGTAGACGCGCAGGATGACCGCAAGCCGAAGTTGGTCAAGGCGTTCGCGCTGATTAAGCCTGACCTCGCCAACGTCCTGAGGGTGGCGAACCCCGAGGATACGGCGGCGCTTCAGACGCTGGTGAAGGCGTTCGGCGAGGACATGAAGCAGAACCAGATCGACAGGTCTGAGCAGATCTTGCGGACGCTGAGGGCCCGCGTGGGAGAGATCACCACGCGCCGCGCCGAAGGGAACCGCAGGCGTCAGGCGGAACTGGCGACGATGCGCGCGCAGGCCGATGCCGTGCTGGGGCGGCTGAGGCGCATGCGCGACGATAGCACCCGGGAGGCAAATGATGTCGCTTCAGGATGAGTTGGAGGAAGTGAAGGCCGAGCTGGCGACGCTGGAGCATTCGCTGACCGTGCTGCGTGATGCGGCCCTGTTGGATGGCGTCATCGACGATGAGGAACAGAAGGCGATTGACGATCTGGATGGCGCCATTCGGCTGGCCAAGGATGAGCGGGATCTGATCGCGCGCGATCTGGCGGCGCAGTCTGAAGCGGACGATGGCGGGTTCTTCGGCGGGCTGAAAGACATGGTGGGCGACGCGCTTGATGCGGCGGGTGAAGCCCTTGGCATCGGGGACGATGATGATGGTTCCGACAGCGATGGGGGTCGCGTTGGGTCGAACATATTCGCCTCTGTCGGGAAGGGAGGCAAGAACGGCAAGGACGACACCAAGACGGTGCAGACCCTGCTGAACGCCAAGGGCGCCAGCCTCACGGTGGATGGGCTGATCGGGCCGAAAACGATTGGCGCGATCGAGAGCTTTCAGCAGCGCGCCTGCCCGCCCGCGACCGGCCTCGTCTCACCCAGGGATGCGACTATGGCCGCGTTGCTTGGCGCCGGTCAGGCTGCCGCGTCGGAGGACGCCGAGCCGGTGGAGGACGGTGGGCTTCTGTCGGGTGTCTTCGACGCCGTGGAAGACGTCGTGACGGGCGTCGGTGACGCGTTGGAAGACGTCTTCGGAATCACGGGCGAGGAATACCTCGAAGCCCTCGCGACCGAGTTTGAAGAGCTTGAAGAAGAAGCCGAGAAACTGTGAGCGAACATCATGATCTCCAACGTTATCAACAACATCATCGAGGCGGTTGAACCGCGGCTATTGGCGCGAACGCAGAAGCTTGCGGAGCTTGAGAAAAAGGTCGCCGCAAAGTCCAAGCAGCTTGAGCGGTGGGAGTTCGGCTCGCGGCCCAAGGGCCCCGGTTATGACCGGCACAAGAAGCGGATCGATAAGTCGCGCGCCAAGATTTATGACCGGATCATCACCGTCCGGACGGAGTTGGAGTCGATCTGGGCCGAGCACGGCGTAGAGGATATCACCTCGGTCGTGTTCCTGGAATCGCTGGAAAATGACGAGGCGATCAAGGCGGCGTCTGCATCCAAGTGGGAGACGCTGGACGAAGAGATGAAGTCAGACGCGTCGTCCGAAATCCGGGATCTGATGGCGTCGAAGAACATCGATGCGGACATGGCGAAGATCCGGGATCGCGACAAGCTGTCGGCGCTGCTGGCGTTGCTCGACAAGACGGACTTCCCCATCGCCGAGGAAAAGACCATCGCCACACAGGTCGAGAAGGCGGTGATGTCGCGGATCCGCGAGTTGAACCGGCTGGATGAAGAGCACGAGCGGCTGATCGAGCTGGTACAGAAGATCCGCAAGGAAGGCGGGCGCGAGATCACGGATCCGCACAAGAAGGAGCTGCTGAAGCTCTTGAAAGGGCTGCCGAAGGACCGGCGGCTGGAGGCGGAGAAAGAGATCGCCACCTGGCCCAAATGGGGCAGCGCGCCGCTGATGACCGAGGTGCTGCAAATCATCACCGATCAGGATCGGGGCACCGATTCCGAAGAAGCAGAGCGCGGACGCTTCCCGCTGGATGAAGGCGATGACGTCGCCGAAGCCTTGCGGCAGGGTGCGAAGGCACTGAAGGGCAAAGGCAACAAGTGTCTGAGCTTCCTGTACGATTCAGGTCTTTCCGAGGTGTTTTCGGGCGACGAGGAGTTGGTGGAGGACACCAAAGAGGAATACTGGAAGGGGCAAAAGGAGCGGTCGAAGAAGACAAAGTATAACGCGCGCACCCTGTCACGGCTTGCCTCGGAAGCACGAAAGAACGGGTTGTTCGGGCCTGTGACGGTCCTGGAATGGACCGTCAGCGGGGGCGGATATCACACGCCTTCGGCTGGCGATGTCGTCAACCGGCTCTCGAACGGCAAAGACGGTTGGTACTTCTTCTTTTGCGCAATCGTCAGCTACCACACCGTCATTATCGCGGTGAAAAAGACGGGGGGCAAAAAAGAGTTCCAGTTCATTGAGAACGGGAGTGCGCGGAAGGGCCTTGATGTCGGGGACATCACCGAAGAGTTCGACAGTTGGGAGAACAAGAAGGCGGCCAACAGCCGGATTTGGCAGGCGTACCTCGATCCGCAGGAATAGCACGTCTCGGATTTCGCTTCGCCTCACTAACGGTCAGTCAGAGTGGGACCGGGCATTGAGGCGGCCCGTCAGGCGGGGCAGCACATATGGAGTACGCGCCTGGTAGGCGGCGAAGCGGTCTCCGTAGATCCTGGAGAATCGGCGTTCCTTCAAGAGCGGTGCCAGCAGGCAATAGCCTGTGTAGGTAACGGCAAGCACGAGTTGGTCAGGCGTCCAAACCGGCACAGTCCATAGCGTCAGCGCGAAGCACACGTAGATCGGTTGCCTGATCAGCCGAAACAGCCCCGTCTCTGGCATATCCGGGAACACCGGACGGATGTTCTGCATCAGAGACATCCACCCCAACGCGCCTGACTGGACTTCCGCCCCGGCGTCGATGCTGGCCTTGAGGAGCAACAGCCAAGACACCGCATAGGCGGCGCAGAGCGCCCAGAACGCCGCGCCCTCTGCTTGCCACCATACGATTCCACTTGGCGTCCAAAACGCAAACAACGCCAGAAGCTGGAGCGATGCGATAATGGCAAAGGTCGTCGTTGCCAGCGTTACGCCATGCGCCTGCGGAGCTAGGCTGGACAAAACCTTGCGGCCCTTCCGGCTTAAAAGCACGGAGTGCGCGAGGGGAAACTGCACGAGAAGCGCCGCGTTTGCGAGCAGTGACCACGGCCACGGCACAGTGCCAAGGCTCTCGGACATGCCGAAGAACATTGCGACTATCATCGCAAGTACGCCTGCCGCAAAGGCCACGTGACACGTCACGCCATAGGCCAAAGCCCAAGCGATGCGCCCTTTCCCCGGGGGCGTCCGAAGCAGCCCAAGCGTCAGGCGCAAGAGCGGAAGAAGCGACTTCAATATCTGCATGTTGCGGCAGCTAGGCGCCCTGTATCGCTCGTCCAGCCGCATAGCCGATCTGCCGCAGCACCGGGAGGCGGAGAATTCAGGACTCTGCAACTGGCTCGAATGCCGTTCCAAATCCTAGTGAAGCATTTCTTCCGCGCAGGGATCGAACCGGTTCGATCCGGGTTTCCCGGCGGCTATCTTGAAAGATCTATCTCGTAGCGGCTCATCATCATGTCGACGCTGTTCTGGATGATCGCTTTCATTTCTTCCTCGCTGACGACCGGAGCGCCAAAGACGACCGGCCAGAAGGCCCGGCCCTTTATGAGTGCGAGGAACTCTTCCGCGGCAGACTTGGGATCATCCAGGTTGAGCTTCCCATCTTCCGCGGCGTCTTTGAGCATTTGCACGAATGCAGCCGTGAAATCCGTCTTTTCCTTGTTTTGCTCGGCCAACTCTGGCTGTCGCAGAAGTTCGCTCATGACAAGACGCGTGGTCAGCATGATGTCTTTCGATGACAAAAGCCGTCCTTCCGCCTCGGCAAGTTCGAACAATTGATCGCGAATGTCGCGACCCGGATCGTAGGTGACGGCAAGCGGTGCAGAGAACTTTGCCCAGTGGCGATCTATGAGTTCGCGGAACAGATTTTCTTTGCTTTCGAAGTGCTTGTAGACCGTCCGCTTCGAAACCCCAGCACGCGCCGAGATGCGATCCATGCTGGCACCCGAAAACCCGTGTTCAAGGAATTCTGCCTCTGCGGCATCAATGATCTGCGCGTTCTTACAGGCGCTGAATCTGGTACCGTCGTTCATTCAGGAACCCGTCTTTACGTCGGCCAAACTGGTAAACTTGCCGGTTTACATTAGCAAGGTGCGAGGGTTACTGTAAACTCACAGGTTTACTTTTGTCTGCCAGGGAGACCCAGCACATGGCAATTTCACTAAAACTTAACGGCGAAACGACAACCGTCGAAGCCGAACCGGGCACCCCACTTTTGTGGGTGATCCGAGATGAATTGAAGCTTACGGGCACGAAATTTGGGTGCGGCGTCGCATCTTGCGGGGCGTGCACGGTGCATGTCGACGGCGAACCGGTTCGGTCTTGCCAGACCTACGTTGAAGATGTCGAGGGCACCGAGGTCACGACCATCGAGGCCATGGAAGGCACCAAGGTCGGTGCTGCCGTGCAGCAGGCTTGGGTCGAGATGGATGTGGTGCAATGCGGTTATTGCCAGTCAGGGCAGATCATGTCCGCAGTTGGCCTTCTGACCGAGAACCCCAAGCCATCGGTCGAGGATATACACGACTACATGTACGGCAACGCGTGCCGTTGCGCGACCTATCAACGTATCCGCACCGCCATTCAGCGGGCGTCCGAGATTCTGGAGGCCTGACCCATGACATTGTCTCGTAGAAATTTTCTCGCCGCCTCAGGCGCAGGTGCGGCTGTCCTGGTTCTTGGCATCCGTCCAAACGGCGCTTTGGCCGCTGGCAACGCAGATGCCGCGCTTAATCCCTTCGTGAAGGTCACCTCGGGCGGACAGGTCACGGCGGTCGTGAAGCACTTTGAAAAAGGGCAAGGCCCGGCAACAGGCCTGTCCACGCTGATTGCCGAAGAGATGGGCCTTCGGATGGATCAGATCGCCTATGAGTTCGCGCCGTCCAATCCCGAGGTTTACAACAACCTCTTCTTCGGTCCGTTCCAGGGCACAGGCGGGTCGACTGCAATGGCGAACTCGTTCATGCAGTACCGTCAGGCAGGCGCCGCAGCGCGTGAAATGCTGATCAAGGCCGCTGCTGACGCCTGGGGCGTTGATGCCAATGACCTCAAGATCGTCGAGGGTGTGATCACGGGGGCGGGGCAGTCCGGTCCTATCGGCGACTTCGTGGCCGCTGCTGCAGAGTTGGACGCGCCATCTGAGCCTGCGCTGACCCCACCGTCCGAGTGGCGTTTGATCGGCAATCCGGACGTGCGTCGCCTCGATTCCAAGATCAAGACCAACGGTCAGGCGATGTTCGCAATGGATGTGCATTTGCCAAACCAAATGATCGCCGTCGTCGCGCGTGCACCGCAGATGGGCGGCAAGGTGGCGAGCTTTGATGACAGTGGGTCAGCCGAGGTGAAAGGGTTCATCCGCGCTGCGACCCTGCCGACGCAAACGGGCGTCGTGGTTTATGCAGAGAACACGTGGGCTGCGTTCCAGGCGCGCGATGCGCTGTCGGTCGAGTGGGACGTGTCCGAAGCGGAAACCAGAAGCAGCGACGAGATCAAGGCCGAGATCATGGCCGCGCTGGATGCGCCGCCGACCTACAACGTCTCGAAAAGCGATCAGGCCGCCACGCGTGCTTTGATCGACGGGGCGGAAACGGTGTTGGAGAAGACCTTTTATTTCCCGCTGCTTGCTCACGCGCCGATGGAACCCTTGAACTGCACGGTGGAGCCCAATGAAGACGGCGGTGTGACTCTCCACGACGGGGCGCAGATGCCGACGGGTCCGCATATGGCGCTGTCGCAGATCCTTGAACTTCCCATGGAGAAGGTGCGCGTCAACACGATGCTGGCTGGCGGTTCCTTCGGGCGGCGTGCCACGCCGGAGGCTGACTATCAAGTCGAGGCGGGCCTTGCATTCGCGATGACCGACCGCACCCGACCAGTGAAGCTGGTCTGGTCGCGCGAGGATGACCTGAGGTCCGGTTACTTCCGCCCAGCCTTCGGGCACAAGATTCGTGTTGGTCTTGACGCGGATGGCAAGATCGTCGGCTGGGATCACCAGATCGCCGGTCAGTCGATCATGAAGGGCACGGCGTTCGAGAGCTTTGCGGTTCAAGACGGCGTGGATTCGTCATCGACCGAGGGAACAAATGATACGGACTATCAGATCCCTGGCATGTTCGTGGGTCTTACCGATACGCCGAAAGCAACAAGTGTTTTGTGGTGGCGTTCGGTCGGGCACACGCATACCGCTTACGCGATGGAGGTCATGATGGACATGGCCGCCAAGGCTGCGGGTGCCGACCCGGTCGAGTACCGCCTGGGGTATCTGACAGGAAGCGAAGGCGCCGACCGAAAGGCGGCTGTACTGCGACTGGCGGCAGAGAAGGCGGGCTGGGGCAGCGCGCCGTCTGGTCGCTATCAAGGCGTAGCGGTGCACAAGTCGTTCGGCTCGTTTGTGGCGGAAGTCGCGGAAATCTCTGGGAACCCCGAAGATGGGATTGTGATCGAGAAGATCACCTGCGCTGTGGATTGCGGCATCCCCGTCAATCCGGACGTGATCAAGGCGCAGATGGAAGGTGGCATCGGCTATGGCATCGGTCACGTCATGCGTGATCAGATCACGCTCGCAGGTGGCGAAGTCGAACAGTACAACTTCCCTGATTACGAGCCGCTCAGGATCAGCGACATCCGCGCGATTGACGTGCATATCGTAAAATCCGAAGCAGCACCGACCGGCGTTGGTGAGCCGGGAACGCCCCCTTCAGCGCCCGCATTGGCCAACGCAATCGAGGCCGCATCCGGCGTTATCGTCGGCTCGCATCCAATGAGCGAGGAAGGCGTTCAGTTCGCTTGAAGGTAACACTGCTCGACGGGCGCTATAGGCGCCCGTCAATCGAGCGGCGAGAAGTTCCAGAACTCGTGCAATGATCTCGGTGTTTCTCTTGGCGCCATCCTCTGGCTCATTTTGGCTGGAGGCAGTCAAACCACCAACATACGCGTCTGAATGAATATGAAAACTATTCATTCTTAAATGAATGATGCGCGGATGTTGGCTGAGCGCGTTCTTCCAGACCATGCTTTCTTTAAACAAAAACAGAGAATAACAGTAAAAGACTTAGACTCCGGAGAACGTGTCGAAGGCTCGTCTCAAAAATGAAACGTTTCATATTGACGCGAATCGGTTTCCCTGACTTCCTGAGAACACGCCGGAGGCACGCAGCGCCGCTGCAGTGAGGAGGCCGGCACAACCTACTTGGGAGGCTCTTATGAAGCTCTTGAAATTCGCTGCCGCGGCAGCGACCGGAACCCTTTTGTCTGCCGGTATCGCTTTCGCTGATGACAAACCCGTCGTCGGCCTGATCATGAAGTCTCTGGCAAACGAATTCTTCCAGAACATGCTGGTGGGCGCTGAAGAACATGCCGAGCAACGCGGCGACTATGTTCTCAAGGCCGTCGGCATGCAAAACGAGACGGACTTCGAAGCACAGATCAACGCTGTCGAGAACTTCATCACCCAGGGCGTGGACGCCATCGTGGTGGCTCCAGCTGACTCAAAGGCAATGGTGCGTCCGCTGAAGCGCGCCATGGAGGCGGGCATCGTCGTGGTGAACTTTGACGTGGCACTGGATGAGGCTGCCAAGAAGCAACAGGGCGTCGAACTGGCTTTTGTCGGGCCGGACAACCGTGGCGGTGCGAAGCTCGCGGGCGACGCCTTGGGCGCGGCTTTGGGCGAAGGCGGCAAGGTCGTGATCATCGAAGGCAACCCGGGTGCCGACAACGCAACCCAGCGCCGTTTGGGTTTTGAAGACGCGGTGGCTGAGTACAACCTTGAGCTGCTCGACAGCCGCACCGCCCATTGGGAAACCGAAGAGGCTAATCAGGTTCTGGCGACGATGCTGACCGCCCATCCCGACATCCAGGGCGTGATGGCCGCCAATGATTCGATGGCAATCGGCGTGATCAAGGCGCTGGAAGCGGCCGGTCGCACCGATATCAAGGTCGTGGGTTTCGACGCGATCCCTGCTGTTATTCCGATGATTGAAGACGGGCGTCTTCTGGCGACGGTGGACCAGTTCGGCCAGCAGATGGCTGCGAACTCCATCGATCTGGCTCTCGAAGTGCTGGCCGGCGGCCCCGAGCTTGAGGGTTGGGTCAAGACCCCCATCGAGCTCGTCGCTGGATACTGAGGTTCTCCCCCGAGGCATCCGACGTCACGGCGCCGGGTGCCTCATCTTCCCCCCTTTCTCAAGGATCCAGACCATGTCACTCGCCACCCCACAGCCCCTGCTGACAGTGCGCGATCTTCGGAAGTCCTTTGGCGGCATTCACGCGCTCGACGGGGTCAGCTTCGATCTGATCGCAGGTGAGGCCCACGCGCTGGTGGGCGAGAACGGCGCCGGGAAATCCACGCTGATCAAGGTCCTCTCGGGCGTTCACACTTTCGAAGCGGGTGAGATCACGCTCGACGGTGAAACGTTTCAGCCCGCGTCCCCAAACGCCGCGAAGCTCGCAGGCATCCAGGTGGTCCACCAAGAGTTCAACCTGCTGAATGACCTGAGCGTGGCCGAGAACATCTCGATCGAGGCGCTGCCCCGCACGCGTTTGGGCCTGCTGGACCGACACGCGATGAATGCCTGCGCACGCACCGCGCTCGACGCCATCGGCTTGAGCGATGTGGACGTGACCGCGCCCGTGCGCAGCCTCGGCATCGCGCACAGACAACTGGTGGAGATTGCCCGCGCGCTGCAAAGCGAAAGCCGCATCCTGATCCTGGACGAGCCGACGGCCACGCTAACCGAGCGTGAGACAAACCGGCTCTTCGACATCCTCAGCCGCATCAAAGCCAACGGCGTGACTGTTGTCTTCGTCTCTCATCACCTCGACGAGGTTTTTGGCATGTGCGACCGCGTCACCGTATTTCGGAACGGAAAGACAATCGCGACCGAAGAGATTGCCGATGTGACGCCGCCCGATGTGGTGCGATACATGGTTGGTCGTTCGCTGGACGAGACCGCAAACACAGCCCCTGGTCCGGCCCCCGATGCGGCCTGCGCACTGTCGGTGCAAGACCTGATCACAACAGCCAACAGCACCGGGCATGGGATCAGCTTTGACCTGCGCAAGGGTGAAATCCTGGGGATCGCGGGCCTTGTCGGCGCTGGACGCACCGAAGTGCTGCGCGCAATCTTCGGCGCCGATCCGATGCAGGCGGGCGAGATCACCAAGGACGGTGTGCGCCTCACGATTCAGGGCCCGCGCGACGCAATTGCCGCGGGATTTGGCTTTGTCACCGAGGATCGCAAGGATGAGGGGCTGATCCTTGACATGCCGATTGCCGCCAACGCCTCGCTTGTCGATCTGGCCTCGGTCTCGCGCAAAGGGCTCCTCGACTTTGCGGAAGAGCGGCGCATGGCCACCCAAGGCGGCGCGCGGCTCAAGCTGAAATACGGCGCGCTTGCCGATGCGGTGTCCAGCCTGTCTGGCGGCAACCAACAGAAGGTCGTCCTGGCGAAATGGCTGGCGAGTTGCCCCGACATCCTGCTTCTTGATGAGCCCACGCGCGGCGTCGACGTGGGCGCCAAGGCCGAGATCTATGGCATCCTTCGCGACCTCGCGGCGCAAGGCATGTCGATGATCGTCGTCTCCTCCGAGCTGCCCGAGCTGATCACCCTGACCGACCGGGTTCTCGTCATGGCCGGGCACCAGATCCAAGGCACGCTCGACCGCGCCTCCTATTCACAAGAACGCATCCTGCAGCTTGCCTACGGGCAAGCGGCCCCAACCGAGAGGATTTCGGCATGACAACCGCAGAGCATATTCCCGTGGCCACCGAAACGCGCCGCCTGTCCATCCGAGCCGTTGTGCAGAATGCCGGCATCGGCCTGGCCCTTCTTCTGATGATCGCGTTCTTTTCCGTCGCCAGCGAGCACTTCTTGTCGGCCAATAACATCACCAACATCCTGACACAGATCACGATCAACCTGATCCTCGCAGTGGGCATGACTTTCGTGATCCTTATTGGCGGTATCGATCTGTCGGTGGGCTCCGTCATGGCGTTCGCGGCGGTGGTTGCAGGCAAAGCAATCACGCTGCCGGGTTTTGGGCCGACCGAGTTGATTATCCTCGCGGTGCTCGCCGGGCTGATGGCGGGAATGATTTGCGGGATCATCAACGGCGCCGTCAGCGCCTATTGGTCGCTGCCGTCCTTCATCATCACACTCGGAATGCTCAACATCGCGCGCGGCGCCGGTCTACAGATCTCGGGCGCGCAGACGATCTATTCGTTCCCCTTCGCGTTCGAAGAGTTTGGCTCGAAACTCGTCTTCGGCATTCCGGTCGTCTTCCTGGTCGCCTTGTCGCTGGTTGTCGTCGCCTGGTTCATCCTGAACCGCACCGTCTTTGGCCGCCTGATCTATGGAATCGGCAACAATGAAGAGGCGGTGCGCCTCGCCGGGCACAACGTGTTTTGGTACAAAGTTGCCGCCTTCTCGATCTGCGGGCTTTGCGCGGGCATCGCGGCAATCATCTACATGGCGCGCCTCAACATTGCGTCGCCAATCGCGGGCATCGGGTTCGAGCTTAATGCCATCGCGGCGGTTATCATCGGCGGGACAAGCCTTGCGGGCGGGCGCGGATCGGTGATCGGCACGCTTTTGGGCGCTTTCATCATCGGAGTCTTGGCCAATGGTCTGATCCTTCTCGGCCTCAGCGATTTCGTCCGCCAGATGATCACCGGTGTCGTGATTGTCGTGGCCGTGATCCTTGACCATTACCGCGCCAAATACGCCGGCTCGTAACGCGCTTTGCGCCCTCAACCAAAAGGTGCCGACATGACCGATGTCATCGTTGTTGGAAGTATCAATGTCGATCTCACCAGTTACCTAACCCGCTGGCCGGGCGTGGGAGAGACCGTCGCCGCCGAGACAACGCGCATCGGCCTTGGCGGCAAGGGCGCCAACCAGGCGGTCGCGGCGGCGCAGCTCGGCGCTTCGGTTGCGCTGATCGCGGCCATTGGTGCGGACGGCTTCGGGGCGGATGCGACCGAGAAGCTGCGGGCCGAGGGCGTCACGCTTCAGCACAGCGACCGGAGCGAGGCGACCACGGGCATGGCCTTTATTGATGTGGGGCCGGATGGTGGCAACATCATCCGGTTGGCTGAAGGCGCGAACGGCACGCTGACGACACAGGATATCGCGCGGCATGAAAGCGTTTTTGCGGGCGCCAAGGTATTGCTTTTGCAGAATGAGATACCGCTCGCTGCGTCTCTTGCCGCGGCAAGACTTGCGCGTTCATACGGTGTCCAGGTGATCATGGATCCCGCCCCTGCACCGGTGCCGTTCTGGCCACGCGAAGTACTGGAAGCTTTCGACATCATCACGCCCAATGCTCATGAAGCGCATGAAATCCTGGGCCATCTGCCCAAGACTTTAGCCGAAGCCCAAGCGGCCGCCGAGACCCTGCGTCAACACGGGCCCCGCGGAGCCATCGTCACGATGGGCGGGCTCGGTGTCGGTTGGAGCATCGGCGCTTCCCGCGGGGAGATTACTGCGCCCAATGTGCCTGCGATCGACACCGTCGCAGCGGGCGATTGCTTCAACGGAGCCCTGGCCGCAAGCCTCGCGCGGGGCCTGACCATGGCACAGGCCATCGAGCGCGCCGTTCAAGCCGCAGCACTCGCCACGACCCGCCAAGGTGCCGCAGAGGCCACCCCGCACGCCCATGAGCTTGCCGAATTTACAGCCTGCCCCAAGCCGGGCATTCTGCCCGCCGAGGTGGTTTAGGCCGCCAAGATGGAAGGGCAGATACGCATGGCAACGGTGAAGGACGTCGCCCAATTGGCGCAGGTCTCGGTCGGCACGGTCTCGAAGGTGCTGTCGAACGACCAGACCGTGAAAGAGGCGCTGCGCGGACGCGTGATGAAGGCAGTCTCTGACCTCAATTACCGACCCAACATGGCAGCGCGCGCCCTACGCACCAGCCGCGCTAGCATCATTGGCCTTGTCGTGCCTGACATCACCAATCCGTTCTTCGCGCAGCTCGCCAAGGACATTGAAACCGAGGCCGCTCGGCGCGGCCACACCGTGATGCTGACGAATTC
>JBCCXY010000021.1:0-35772 GCA_039190895.1 Pseudomonadota bacterium
GTACTTCGTGAACAAGCGCCTCTGGGACCCGATCAAGCACCCGAAGCGGACAGAACCCGCTGAGTAACTTCGCAAAGGGCCGCCCCACCGGGCGGCCCTTTTGCTTGGGCGGGTGGTGGGCAAATTGCCCACCCTACCCATAGCAGAACTGCCGGCCACAGGATGAGTAGGGTGGGCAATCTGCCCACCGCCCGCTCAGGGCTGAGCGCCAAGATACGAGCGGAGCGCTTCCGGAGGGTCATCCAGCAAAGCCGCAGTTTCTTTCGGCGCATGCGCCATACCATCTGCAACGACGATCGACCGGGGCGCACTACGCCGCGCATCGGACGGGTCGTGCGTGACCATCAGGACCAACGCGTCCGACAGGACCTCACCAACCAGATCAAGCATCTCATGACGCAGCGACGGCCCAAGCGCCGAGAACGGCTCATCAAGGCAGACAATCGGTCGCGCCCGCACCAGCGCCCGCGCCAGCGCGACGCGCCCGGCTTGTCCACCCGACAGCTCTGCCGGGCGACGGGTGCCAAGGCCTGCAAGGCCGACTTGTGCAAGAGCGTCCTCGACCGCACCACGATCTTCAGACGACAGCTTGAGGCGCGGTGACAGGCCAAGACCGACGTTCTGGAACGCTGTGAGATGGGGAAACAGGTTCTGATCCTGAAAGACCGTCGTCACCGGCCGCGAACCGGGGGAGAGCGGGATGAGGCTCTCACCAAGCCATAAGACGTCGCCACCGTCCGGAGGCAAAAAGCCCGAGACCGCCGCAAGCAGCGTCGACTTGCCCGCTCCCGACGGCCCGATCACCGCGACGATGCCGGGGGCTTCAACGCTAAAACTGGCGGAGAGGTGGAAGTCGCCTTGCCGGAGGTTCACGTTGAGGAACTCAAGCACCGGCGCGCCCCCAACGGTCGAATGTCAGGAACAACGCGAGGCTCGCCGCGAGCAGGATAACCGCCGCCCCGCCCGCCGCCTCCATCTGGAACGAGCCCATGAGGCGGAAGATATACAGCGGCAGCGTGCCCCCATCCGGCGGCGCAAACAGCGTGACAACGCCAAGATCCCCCATGGCCAAAGCCGCCGAAAGCCCCGCCGCAAAGCCCAAAGCGGGCCGCAGGCGGGGCAGGAGCAGCCACCGAACCCGCGACCAGCCGGTCAGCCCCAAGCTGTCCGCCAAACGCCCATGCGCCGCCTCGATGGTGTCCACAGCCGGTCGGAGGACACGCACGGCGAAGGGCAGCGCCAGCAGCGCATTGACCAAAGCCGTCACAGGCAGGGTCAATTGCCCTGGATCGACGAAGGGGAACAATAGGATGAACAGCCCCGTTCCCAGCACCAGCGCTGAAGCTGCAATTGGCAGGTAGCCCACCACGTCCAGCCCACGTACGCGACGCGCGCCGATAGCAAGCGGAACAGCCAGCGTCAGCGTCAACACGGTGGCGGCAAGCGCCACGGCAAGCGACTGAGCAAGAGCCGACCAAACGCCGGCCTCAAGCCGGGCGATGCCCTCTGCGCCCCGGATCGCGACCATCGCCATGGGGACGAGCAGAAACAGCGCCGCCAGTGCGATCCAAACCCAGTCCCACCCGGGGGCAGCGTCCCAACGCTGCGGCGGGCGGTCGAGGCCCGCGCCGAACGCCGGCGTCCGGGCGAACCAAAGCGCGAGCAGCCCCGCCGCGACGGTCAGCGCCATTTGCAGGCCCCCAAGCAGCGCTGCACGGCCAAGGTCGAAGTCGAAGCGGAAGGCTTGGTAGATGGCAAGCTCGACCGTGGTGGCGCGTGGACCCCCTCCCAGCGTCAGGGCGACGGCAAAGCTGGTCATGCAGATCAGGAATACAACCGCCAACGCTCCCGGCACGACGGCGCGAAGCATTGGGGTTTCCAATTGGCGACGTATCTCGCCCGGGCCCATGCCAAGCGAGGCGGCGAGGCGAAATCGCTCCGCCGGTATGTCCGACCACCCTTGCAGCAGGAGGCGAACGCAAAGTGGCAGGTTGAAGAACACGTGGGCGAGCACGACCCCATGCAGCCCGTAGATCGAGATGGGCGGTAACTCCAAGGCGGCCAGCGCCTGATTAACTATGCCGCCCCGTCCGAAGACCGCCAGCAGGCCAAGGATCGCAACAATGACCGGCAGGACAAACGGCGCACCCATCAATGTAACCAGCGCCTGTCGACCGGGAAAGCGCCGACGTGCGAGGGCGCGGGCGACTGGGATCGCAAGCGCGACGCTCAGAACAGCCGACAGAACTGCCTGAACCAGCGTGAAGCGCACGGCGGCCCAGTCCGCCGGGCCGAGCGCCGCCGGGCCGTCGGCCCGCAATGCGACGGCAGCGAGGGTGCCGAGCGTCAGCCCGACAACCAGCGCCCCCGCCGCGCCGCCGGGGATTACTGGGACAGCGCGCCCTGCCATTCCCGCACCGCATCATCCCGGACCGCTGCCGCGTCCTTAGACGACAACAACAGCGCTTTCTCCGGGATGGTCAGAGTCTCGAACCCCTCCGGAAGGCCACCCGACGGCGTTTTAGCCGGGTACATCCAGTTGGTTGTCGGAATGGCACCCTGGAACCCATCCGTCAGCATGAAGTCGAGGAATTGGGCCGCCAACTCCGGCTGGTCCGTCCCGGCAAGCATCCCGGCGACCTCAACCTGCAAGTAGTTGCCTTCGGTGAACGCAACGGCGCCCTTGGTCGGATCATCCTCGGCGATCAGGTGGTAGGCGGGAGAGGTCGTGTAGGACAGAACCATGTCCGCCTCACCATCCAGAAACAGCCCGTAAGCCTCGGACCACCCCGGCGTAACCGTCACGATGTTGTCGGCAAGGCTCTCCCAAACCGCACCGGCCTCATCTCCGTAAGCCGCCTTGACCCACATCAGCAGTCCCAACCCCGGCGTCGAAGACCGGGGGTCCTGGATCAGGATCGACACGTCGCTCTTCGCCAGCGCCTTAAAGTCGGTCGGCGGCTCGGGGAGCTTCTCGGCATCGTGCACGAACGCGAAATAGCCCCAGTCAAACGGCAAAAACGTCGGATCGTCCCACGCAATCGGCAAGTCGAGTTCCGGCGCGGTCAGCCCGTGCGGCGCAAACAGCTCCGTTTCCGCCGCCGCAGCCGTAAGGTTGGTGTCCAGGCCAAGTACGATGTCGGCCTCCGACCGCTCTCCCTCCAGCCTGACCCGTGACAAAAGCGCCGCGCCGTCTCCGGCGGCAACGAACTGCAGATCGCAGCCACAGGTCTCTTCAAACGCCGCTTCGACGACCGGCCCCGGCCCCCATTCGCTGACGAAACTGTCGTAGGTGTAGACGGTCAGAACCGGGGTATCGGCAAGTGCCGACGTCCCCACAACAAGTCCTGCCGCGATGAAAGCCAAACGCATGGCATCCTCCATTCGTGGCCCGGACGGAAAAGAAGCTGGTCAGAAGTTGTGTCTGCCCTTCCCTCCGCCGGTGCTAACCGGTTCAGGTTCTACGGGTTCGCTTTCGCATCTCAGCCCGCTGGGCACCCCGAGGTGTTGCTTTGGTAGGCCCCGACCGCGACGGCTGCAAGCCGAATCCGCTTGCGGGATGCGGCCTTGCGCGGCTAGGACGCGGACCATGTCATTGAATTCTTACGGTCACCTGTTTCGTGTCACCACCTGGGGCGAAAGCCACGGACCTGCGTTGGGTGCAACCATCGACGGCTGCCCGCCTGGCGTGCCGCTCGTCGAGGCGGACATTCAGGAATGGCTCGACAAGCGGAAGCCCGGCCAAAGCCGCTACACCACGCAACGGCGCGAGGCGGACGAGGTCGAGATCCTGTCAGGCGTCTTCGAAGGTGCGACGACGGGAACGCCGATCCAGCTCATGATCCGCAACACGGATCAGCGGTCGAAGGACTACTCCGAGATCGCCGAGAAATTCCGTCCCGGCCACGCCGACATCACCTATTGGCAGAAATACGGCATCCGCGACTATCGCGGCGGCGGACGCTCGTCCGCGCGCGAAACGGCTGCTCGGGTCGCCGCAGGTGGTGTTGCACGGGCAGCTTTGAAGGCCGTTGCGCCTGACGTGACGGTGACCGGCTACATGGTTGCAATGGGAACGCAGGACATCGACCGGTCGAGATTCGATTGGGGTCAGATCGGCCAGAACCCGTTCTGGACGCCCGATCCCGACGCCGCTGAAGAATGGGCCGAATACCTGGACGGCCTTCGAAAATCCGGCAGCTCGGTGGGCGCCACGATAGAGGTGACGGTGCGCGGATGCCCTCCGGGTATCGGGGCGCCGATCTACGGAAAGCTCGATACAGATCTCGCGGCGGCGATGATGTCGATCAACGCCGTAAAGGGTGTGGAGATCGGCGAGGGCATGGCCGCCGCGCGCCTAACGGGCGAGGCCAACGCCGATGAGATCACAATGGGGCCGGATGGGCCGGAGTATTCCTCAAACCACGCAGGCGGCATCCTTGGCGGGATATCGACCGGACAGGAAATCACCGTGCGATTTGCCGTGAAACCGACCTCATCGATCCTGACGCCTCGCAAAACGATCACGAAGGCAGGCGAGCCGACCGAGATTATCACCAAGGGCCGCCACGACCCCTGCGTCGGGATCCGTGCCGTGCCGGTGGCCGAGGCGATGGCGGCAGCGGTCGTTCTCGACCATATCCTGCTCGACCGAGGTCAGACCGGCGGTATGCGCGGACAGATCGGATAATCGCGCCAAGCCTGCCCCAAACCGGAATTTGGAAAATTCCGTTACGATTTCTACCAGAAATCGTACCCCTTGCCGCTGTTGGGCGCCGGGCCTAGGTTTCGCGACATGCTTCAAGGCAATCGTATTCTTCTGATCATCGGCGGCGGGATCGCAGCATTCAAGGCACTAGACCTGATCCGTAGCATTCGTGAGGCGGGGGGGGCGGTGACGCCTGTGTTGACCAAGGCAGCGCAAGAGTTCGTCACGCCGCTGTCGGTGTCGGCCCTGGCGGCTCAGAAGGTGTATCTCGACCTGTTCGACCTCACCGACGAGGCCGAAATGGGGCACATCGAACTCTCACGCGCGGCGGACCTCGTGGTCGTTGTCCCAGCCACGGCGGATCTGATGGCCAAGATGGCGAACGGCCACGCGGACGATCTGGCCTCGACCCTTCTGATGGCGACCGACAAGCGAGTACTGATCGCGCCCGCGATGAACGTCCGCATGTGGGAGCATCCGGCAACCCAACGCAACGTGGCCACTTTGCGCGACGATGGAGTGCTGTGCGCAGGCCCCGTTAACGGGGCCATGGCCTGTGGCGAATTCGGGCCAGGCCGCATGGCCGAACCGGACGAGATCCTTGCAACGATCATCACCGCCCTTAAGGATGGCCCGCTAGGGGGCCGCAAGGTGGTCGTGACCTCGGGCCCGACCCACGAACCGATTGACCCCGTGCGCTACATCGCCAACCGCTCCTCCGGGGCGCAAGGCAGCGCGATTGCGCGGGCGCTGTCGGCGCTGGGCGCAGAGGTGACCTTCGTGACGGGCCCAGCCTTGACGCCTCCGCCGAAGGGTGTGGCGGTCGTGAAAGTCGAGACGGCGAAAGAGATGCTCGGTGCCGTGCAGTCGGCGCTGCCCGCCGATGCAGCCGTGTTCGCGGCAGCGGTGGCGGATTGGCATGTCGCCAACGCGGCAGACAGAAAATTGAAGAAAACCGCCTCCGGCGCCCCTGACCTGGATTTCGCTGAAAACCCGGACATCCTCGCCACAGTTGCACAGATGACCGACGGGCGCCCGGAACTCGTCGTCGGGTTCGCGGCGGAAACGGATGATGTACTTGCCCACGCACAAGCCAAGCTCGCGCGGAAGGGCTGCGACTGGATCGTGGCTAACGACGTGCGGCCCGAAACGGGCATCATGGGCGGCGATGAGAACGACGTGACGCTCGTCCACGCCAATGGAACCGAGGACTGGCCGCGGATGAGCAAGGACCAGGTCGCGCAACGTCTAGCGGCTCGCATCGCCGAGACGCTGGGATAAAAGATTTCATGCCTCCGGCGGGGATATTTGAGGAAAAGAAGAAGCAGGGGCCGTGTGTGCGGGTGCTGCGCGAGGATTGGGCGGATCCCACGATCCCCTTGCCGAGCTATGAAACCGACGGTGCCGCGGGTGCAGATGTGCGGGCCAATCTGCCGAAACGGTGCAGCCTGACGCTGGCACCCATGGGGCGGGAACTGGTGCCCACGGGACTTCGGCTGGAGATCCCTGAGGGCTTTGAAGTGCAAGTGAGGGCGCGGTCGGGATTGGCTCTGCGGAATGGAATCGGATTGCCGCATGGGATCGGCACGATTGACGCGGACTATCGGGGGCCGCTTGGCGTGCTGCTGATCAACCAAGGAACCGAGCCGTTTCGGATCAACCACGGCGACCGGATTGCGCAACTGGTGGTGGCGCCGGTGGTACAGGCCGAGTTCGCAATGACCGACAGCCTTGGCGAAACCAAACGTGGGAGTGGCGGCTTCGGCTCCACCGGGCGCGACTGATGATGCTCTTCATCGGCCTGTCGGTCGCGATCTGGTTTATCGGACGCGCCATGAAAGTGCCGCGCAACGCGCGGTGGATAATGATCGGGCTCCTATACCTCGCGATCCTCGCCGCGACGATCCTCCTGCGGGATCGGGTGGACGTGACGCAGATGCTCGGCGGCTCCACGGCGGAATGGTTTGCGATTGGCGTGATCGGGGCGATCATCTGGGCTTACACGCAGGGGCTAAAAAAGTTGCGCGCCCGGGTGCGACCCGAGAACAGGGCGCCAGATGAGGACACCCGGCCCAGCAGCACAGAGTTGGAGCGGAACGCACGCCACATCGTCTTGCGCGAGATCGGCGGCCCCGGACAAAAGCGCCTGAAGGACGCGAAGGTTCTTGTAATCGGCGCGGGTGGGCTGGGCAGCCCGGCGCTTCAGTACCTAGCAAGTGCCGGAGTTGGGACGATTGGGGTGATCGACGACGATCTGGTGGAAAACTCCAACCTCCAACGGCAGGTCATCCACACAGATGCGCGCATCGGAATGCCCAAGGTCTTTTCGGCAGAACTGGCGATGAAGGCGCAGAACCCGTTTGTGACCGTCCGCCCCTACAACCGCCGCCTAACGGCAGACATCGCGGAGGATTTGTTCGCCGATTACGACCTGATCCTAGACGGCTGCGACGACACCGAAACCCGCTATGTCGCGAACGCGGCGGCGTATGCAGTGCGCAAGCCGTTGATCTCCGGTGCGCTTTCGCAGTGGGAAGGGCAGGTGACAGTCTTCGCGCCATGGGAAGGCACCCCCTGCTACCGCTGCGTTTTTCCCAACCCGAACGCCACAGGGCTCGCGCCAAGCTGTGCGGAAGGCGGCGTTCTGTCAGCGCTCCCCGGAGTGGTCGGCACGATAATGGCCGTTGAGGCGATTAAAGAGATCACCGGCGCGGGTGACACGCTGCGCGGGCGGATGATGATCTATGACGCGCTGTACGGCGAGACCCGGATCATCGCCCTGAAGAAAGACCCCGCCTGTCCGATTTGCGGCAGCGGCTGAAGCTCGCCATACTCAGCCTCAAGTTCACCAGAGGGGTTCCAACCATGAAACGCACTATCGTTGCGCTCGCCGCTGCCTTGTTCTCCACCGCCGCCGTCGCGGGTGGCCACCTGCCCGACCTTGAGGGGCGCGAAGTCGTCGTCGTCACCGAAAATGCCTACCCACCACTCCAGTTCGTTGATCCCGCCTCGGGCGATGCCATCGGCTGGGAGTACGACGCCATGGCCGAGATTGCGGAGCGTCTGAACATCACCGTCGTCTACGAAAACATCAGTTGGGACGCGATGATTGCCGCAGTGGGCGAAGGGCAGTTCGACCTGGGCATGACCGGGATCACCATTCGCGAGGACCGGGCCGAAGTCGTTGATTTCTCGGACCCGTACATGCGGTCCGAAATGGTGATGATGGTCCGCGGCGATGAAGAGCGGTTCACGGACGCCAAGAGCTTTGCCGCCGATGACGACCTGCTGATGGCGGCGCAACCGGGGACAACTCCGTTCTATGTCGGCGTCTACGACGTGCTCGATGGGGACGAAGCAAACCCCCGGATCAAACTGTTCGAGACATTCGGCGCAGGGGTTCAGGCCCTGCGAACCGGTGACGTGGACCTCGTCCTGACCGATGGCACGGCGGGCGAAGGCTATGTCAGCGCGTCGGACGGTGGGCTGAAGATCATTGGCGAGAAGCTGGGGACCGAGGATTTCGGGTTCATCTTCCCCAAAGGCTCCGACCTCGTGGAACCGATGAACGCCGCCATCGCCTCGATGAAAGAAGACGGCACGATCGATGCACTGAACAAGAAGTGGTTTCTCGACTTCAAGATCGGTGGCTAGGTTGAGCACCGCACCCTCCCCTTCGTGGAAGGACGAGGGTGTGTTGCACCCATGACCGGCCCTCAGGACAAGGACTTTCCGTGGTGGCTGGTGGTGGCCGGGGCCCTCCTGGCGTGGATGCTCTGGCAGGTGCTTTCTGACGATCTTTACCGGCAGGTGCTGACGACACTCGGCAAGGGCGTGCAGATCACAATATTCGTTACGCTTGTTGGCTTTGGCGCAGCAACGCTCGTGGGGCTGCTCCTCGCCACAGCATCATTGTCGCGGTTCCTCGTCCTTCGGCAGGCGGCGCGGTTCTATATCGAGATCGTGCGCGGTGTGCCGATCATCGTGCTGCTTCTCTACGTCGCCTTCGTCTTCGCCCCCGCTATTGTCGTGGCATGGAACTGGGCGACGGGCTTGCTGGGACTAGAGCCGATCCGGACCCGTGACTTCACGCTGCTTTGGCGCGCGATCCTAGCACTTACCATCGGATACTCGGCCTTCATTGCCGAGGTCTTCCGCGCGGGCCTGCAATCGGTTGATCAGGGGCAGATCGAAGCAGCGCACTCGCTTGGTTTCTCGGGCTGGCAGCGGTTTCGATACATCGTCTTCCCGCAGGCGTTCAAAACGATCCTGCCGCCACTCGGGAACGACTTCATCGCAATGGTGAAGGACTCGAGCCTTGTCTCGGTCCTTGGCGTGCTGGACGTGACGCAACTCGGCAAAGTCACGGCGGCGGGCAACTTTCGGTACTTTGAGACGTACAACGTCGTGGCGCTGATCTATCTGATGATGACGGTGACCCTGTCGCTCGCCCTGCGACGCCTGGAAGCCCGCCTGAGGCGCCGACCGTAGGTGTCACGACGGGTTCAGATGCTCCCACACGCGCGAGATGACGACCGAGCCCTCACCAACAGCGCTCGCCACACGCTTGACGGACCCGGCGCGGACGTCGCCGACGGCAAAGATGCCAGGGGTTGAGGTCGCGAAGACGGACGGCGCACCGACTTCGGGCCCGGTCCGGACAAAGCCTTTGGCGTCAAGATCGACAAGGCCCGACAGCCAGCCTGTGTTCGGCGCCGCTCCGACCATCACGAAGACAGCGCGCGTGTTCAGGCGCCACTCTTCCCCCGCCGCCTTGGCGCGTATGGTGCAGCCACTTAGCGTGTCGTCGCCGTGAAGCTCGGAAATCTCGGTGCTGTAGTGGATGGTAATCGACGGATCGCTTTCCAGCCGCGACAGCAGATAATCCGACATCGACGCCGCCAGTGATGGCCCGCGCACCAGCACGTGCACATGCTTCGACGTCCGCGACAGGAACATCGCCGCTTGCCCCGCTGAATTCCCACCGCCAATCACCGCAACCTCATCGTTGCGGCAATAGCGGGCCTCCAGATCCGTCGCGGCATAATAAATGCCCGCGCCTTCCAACGCTTCCAGCCGGTCCAGCGGCAACCGACGATACTGCACACCCGTCGCCACAATGACCGCGCGGGCGCAAACCTGATCGCCATCGTCGAGGCCCACACAGAACAGCCCGTCCTCCAGCTTCTCCAACGAGGTGGCCCGGCGCGGCACCGCAAAGCGGGTGCCGAATTTCAGCGCCTGCACCTCGCCCCGCCAGCACAGATCGGCGCCAGAGATGCCGGTGGGGAAGCCCATGTAGTTCTCGATCCGCGACGACGTCCCCGCCTGTCCGCCAATGGCCACGTCATCCAGCACCAGCGCCGACATCCCTTCGGCGCCCGCATATACGCCAGCCGCGACGCCTCCAGGCCCGCCACCAACGATCACAACATCGAACACGTCGCTCTTGTCGAGGTCGACGGCAATCCCAAGGAGATGCGCCACTTTCGCGGGCGTGGGGTCCTCAACAAGCTGATCCTTCCCAAAGATCACCGCAGGGGTCTTCGGACCGATCTGGCAAGCATGGGCAATGTCGTCTGCCTCGGCCGAACCAAGATCGATTGACCGGTACGGGATCCGATTGCGCGCCGCGAATGAGGCGATGCTCCGGATGTTTCGATCAACATCCGCACCGATGATTTTCAGAGAGCTATCCTGCTCCTCAATCTGCCGCCTCCGGCGGGCGGCGAAGACGGTGATGATGATATCCGACATCTCGGGGATCTGCCCCATGAGGTCGAGCATCGCCTCGCGCGGGGCCGAGAGGACGCGCGTCTCTTGCTCGGCCCGCATGGGCAACGAATACGACCCGCCCGTCAGAAACGCGATTTCGCCGACGAATTGCGTGGGGCCAAGCGCGAATGGCAGGTACCGCTCTCGCGTCCACGGGTCGATAACGGCGATCTCACCCTCAAGGATATAGATGAAGCGGTCCATAGGGTCGCCGACCTCGGCGATCATCTCGCCCGGCTGAAAGGTCACCTCGTCGGCAATGCGAGAGATGGCCCGCACATGGCTGTCGGCCAGCGGCGTGCGGACCATGGTCGAAAGGTCAGCGGCGAGGGATTCCATCTAGGCCTCCTTGTCCGAGCCAAACATGCCCGTCAGCGACCGCTTCACGGTGCCGGTGACCGACGGGCGCGTTTCTGCGTTGAAGGGAAGGGGGCGGCAAACCTCCATCGCCGCAATCCCGACGCGTGCGGTGAGGGCGCCGTTCACAAGCCCCTCACCAAAGCGGCGCGAGATCTTGCCCAGAAGCTGCCCCCCGCCAAGGGTCCCCAGCAGGTCATCGCCCACAGCAACTGCGCCCGTGGCGACGAGGTGGGTCATGACCGCCCGCGTCAGACGCCACGATCCAAGGGTGCCCCCGCGCCCGCCATAGATCTCGGCGATACGGCGGATCATCCGCAGGTTGGCAGTAAGCGCCGCCACCACGTCAGCAAGCGCCAGCGGAACAAGGGCCGTGACGAGCGCCACCTGCCGAGCGGCGGCCTCAACCTCCGCCGTGGCGCGCGCGTCGAGGGGGGCGAGGACGGTGCGCTCGGTCAGATCGAACAGGGTGTCGGCGTCGAACGCCTCACTGACATGCCGGTCGAACGTCTCGCGCGACCAGCGCAGATCACGGCGGTTCTGATAGAGCCGCGCCACCTTCGCCGCCACCGCCCGCGCGCGCGGCAGATCATTGGCGCTCCGCGCGGCCTCGGCGTCCTTGTGAATGCCATCGATGCGGGCCAGCCGGGCCAGCGAGGCCCATTCCTTGAGAATAATCGCAACGCAAACCGCGACGAACAGCGCGACGAGGCCGACGGCGATCCAGCCGAGGATCGCGTTTCGCGCGATCAGGCCGGTCACAAAGTCCCAAGCAGCCAGCGAAATGGCCATGGTGATCAGCGCCCCAAGAAGCCGCCAGAACCAACGCGCAAGGCGCGAGGGCTCGCGCGTCGCCAACGTGGCCATCGTCTGCATCGCCTCCCCCGTGGGTGCAAGCGCAGGCTCCGACACGGGCGGCGCCTCGGCGGGCGAGGGGCCGGTGTCGTCGGTCTCGATCAGGACGGGGCCTTGGTGCTTGGTCATGGGCGGGTCCACCAGAGTTCGACGTCGGGGAGGCTTTCTTCGTTGTCGCCCTCAGTTTCTGCGATCTCTGTGAAGCCGTGGCGACGGTAAAACGCGTGGGCAGCGGTGTTGGCCTGGAAGGTCCAAAGCTCAAGCACGTCAGATGCGACCTTGGCGTCTTCGATCAGCGCGGACCCGTGCCCGGACCCCCGTTGCGCTTTCGCGACGTAGAGGGCTGTTATCTTATCCCCGTCGCGCGCCAGAAACGCAGCGGGCTCGCCTCCGGTGCGGGCCACGCGGACACCTTTGGCGAGAAGATGCGCGCAGAAGGCCCGGTCTTCATCGCGAGTGTGAATTCGGGGCATCCAGGGCGTGTCGTCGATCCAGTCGGAAAGAATGGTGGCGATGCCCGCGACGTCTTCTGTGCGTGCCGTATCGATTTCTGCAACGACAGGGGTCAAAACCACAGATCCTTCACAACGGCGGCGTGTCCCTCAACCGCTTGCCACGTCTCGAACCCATCGAAATGACGCAACGGGATCTCCGCCACGTCCTCCGGGTCCACCATCCGGAGGTTTACGGCGGCCAAGGTCTTTCCGTCATCGGATGGGGCCGTCGCGACGTAGTGCGTGAGGCAGCCGCAATTGGAGCAATGAACGAACTCCAAATCCGAAGAATCGGCGCGGACATAGCCGTTGCCCGTGCCCGAGATCCGAACGCTCTGCCCCAACCGACCATACGCCCAGAGCGCCCCGTACCGACGGCAGACAGTACAGTTGCACGCCGTCGCTCGCGTCGGTTCGGGTTCGATCACCCATGTCACCTGACCGCAATGACAACTCCCCCTCATAGGCGGTCCCCGATCAGGAACTCAACGGCGCGGTCTAGTCGGATGTGCGGTGGGCCCTCCCCGGGCTTCAGCGTAAGGGGACGAGGGGCAAAGTTCATCACCGCATAGTCGGCGTCGAGCCAGGTTTCGGCCCCCTGCCGCGCGGGCGTCAGCAGATGCGAGGGGTCTTCGGGCAGATCACCCGGGTAGAACGCGGCCGATTTGCCGGTTTCCAGCAGCGACCCGCGCACGACAGGCAACATTTTGCCCTGATGATCCACCTCATCCTCCGTCGTCGCCCGCAGCGCGGCGAGCGACATGGCCTCCGTAGTCGCCCCCGCGAAGTCGGCGCGGGTCTTCGCCTCGGCCACCAGCGCCTCCATGATCGCCGTCAGCCTGTCGTGCTGCTGGTGGTGCAGATGGTCGGCCTTTGTCGCCGCGAACAGGATCTTCTCGACCCGTTTGCCGAGGAACAGTGTCGACAGGAACGCATTCGGCCCCGGGCGGAAAGCGCCAAGCAAATCACCCATCGCCTGCCGCATATCATCCACCGCCGGCGGCCCCGCATGGATCGCGCCGAGCGCGTCAACCAGCACGATCTGGCGATCAATCCGCGAGAAGTGGTCGCGAAAGAATGGCTTGACCACCTCGCGCTTGTACGCCTCGTACCGCCGCTCGCACTCACGCCACAAACTTCCCCGGCGCGGGCTCGTCGGCGCCTCCATCGGCGCAAAGGTCAGAACGGGGGATCCGGCAAGATCGCCGGGCAACAGGAACCGGCCCGGCGTGCAATCCGAGAAGCCCGCTGCACGCGCCTCAGTCAGATAGTCAGTGTAGGCCGTCGCCAGCGCCTTCGCGGCGGGTTCGTCATATTGCGCTGTCAGGTCTGTGCCATCCAAAGCCGCAAGGAACGGCCCGGCAATGTCACGGGTCCGTAGGCGTGACAGGGTCTCTGAAGACCACGTCGCAAAGTCACGGTCGAGCAGCCCAAGATCAAGAAGCCACTCTCCAGGGTAGTCGACAATATCCAGGTGGACCGTCCGCGGGCCCGAGAGCCCGGACAGCAATCCCGATGGCTTGACCCGCAAAGACAGCCGCAATTCGCTGATCGTCCGCGTACCCTGCGGCCAGGCGGGTTCGTGGCCCGTAAGCGCATCGAGATGCGCCTCATATTCAAAGCGTGGCACCGTGTTGTCGGGCTGCGGTTGCAGGAACGCGGTCCGAATGCGGCCCTCCGCCTGAGCGCGCAGGGCGGGCATGCGGCCCCGGCCGATCATGTTGGCGACGAGCGAGGTGATGAACACCGTTTTTCCGGCGCGCGACAGCCCCGTGACGCCAAGGCGGATGACCGGTTCGAAGAAGGCTTCGGACACGGTGGACATCGTGGTTTCGACGCCACGCGTCACGCCGTCTGCGATGTCACCCAGTATCACGCGTCCTGCCCCTTCTTCACCGGGTGAACATAGGCAAGGGGGGAGTGGACTGCCAGAGGCGCCGCTCATCGCGCCCTGACAGGCGCGCCTCGCTTTTGGCCCGCGCCGACGCTCTTGCAGGGGCGCGGTGCATGGCGGTATGGCCGCCGGTATGCCGCGCTATGCCTTGAAGATCGAATATGTGGGCACGCCCTTCGCCGGATGGCAGCGCCAGACCGGTCTGCCGACTGTGCAGGGCGCCGTAGAAGCAGCATTGGCAAAGCTAGAGGAAAGCCTACCCTCCATCGCCGCTGCAGGGCGGACGGATGCCGGGGTGCATGCCTTCGCGCAGGTGGCGCACTGTGACATGGCGAAAGCGTGGGAGCCGTTTCGACTGTCTGAAGCGCTTAACTATCACCTCAAACCCGACCCCGTAGCAGTGGTCGAGGCGGTGGAGGTGCCGGACGATTGGCACGCCCGGTTCTCTGCAGTGGGGCGGCGGTATCTGTACCGAGTGGTCGCCCGGCGTGCGCCGTTGACGCATGAGGCGGGCCGCCTGTGGCGCGTGGCTCAGCCGCTCGATGCCGACGCAATGGCGGAAGCGGCGCGGCACCTGCTTGGGAACCACGACTTCACCACCTTTCGCTCCACCGAGTGTCAGGCGGACAGCCCGGTGAAGACCCTCGACCGGCTGGACGTGACCGAGCACGCCCACCCCGGAGGCCGCGAGTACCGGTTCGAGGTCGAGGCTCGCAGCTTTCTCCACAATCAGGTGCGCAGCTTCGTGGGAACACTGGAACGTGTCGGTGCAGGCAAGTGGCCCCCCGACCGTGTCCGTGACGCTCTGCAAGCGGCAGACCGTGCGGCCTGCGGCCCGGTGGCCCCGCCCGACGGGCTCTATTTGGCCGGTGTCAGCTACAATCCCGAGGTGTTCAGCGGCGATTGTTGAGCGTATCGGGAAACGTGCCCAAATCCCGCCCCGATCAGTTAACAGCGGGTAAACAACATCGCACAACTTGAATTTAAAACCCCCAAGACCTCGCCCAACTGCCACTTTGGTGCCCCGAATCCTGAGGATACCGGTGCCATCGAAAGTGGAGATGGTCCGATGGAATTCTTGATGTCAGCAGTGTCGTTCGACAACGTAATGATGAGCCTGATCACCTGCCTGATCGTGCGGGAAATCATGCTGGTGGCCCTGCCGGATGAGGTCGCAGGCCCCGGCGGCTGGCTGATCGACACGGGCGACTCGGAATAATCCGCAACGGCGCCCCGTCGCGGGCGCTATTGCTTGTCCGGGACCGCGAAAGTCAGGTTTGCCCAAAGGCTTTCCCAAGCCGCGCCCGTCGCTTCGATCTTGTCCCTGGACGGCTCTCTTAACACAACAGAATCAACCATATAGCGGTGGCCGGGCTTGACCGGGATCACTGCCTCGCCAGTGGCATCCGTCCGCTCAAAGAACACCGCAACACTGTCGTCGGGCGCCTTCTCAAATACCTCAATCTGCGCATCGGGCCGGGGGTCCCCCTGATACAGCAGCGTTACTCCGACACCATCCGAGGTGTCTTCAGTGTAGGGGTTGGTGCGGGCAACAAGCTCTATCTCCAACCCAGCCTCGGCGTCGTTCCCGGCCCCGTCACCCACGGCAATCAGTGACTTGGCATAGCGCGAGTAAACCTCGACAAACCGATCCTCTGGCAGGCCGCGCTCGGCATGCGCAGCCAGCGTCCACTTTGCATCCTTGTGGGTGACGAAGTTCCGAAACTTCTCCATCCCGCTGTACGAGACCCGGCTGTCCGTCGTCTGATGCACGAGCACGGCCAGCCCTTCCTCCGCCGTGGCCGTCAGAGCAGGCCGGTCCCCAAGGCGGCCTTCGTTCGGCGTCGCCGTCGCCCCTTGCTGCAATTCGGAGCGTTTGAAGTTCTTGGGGAAGTAGGTGTAGGCAACGCCCACAAACTCTTCCCCCACGCGGATATCGGCGACGACGGGGTCACCCGGGGCGACGGTGTATTGCAGCGGGTCGATCCAGAATTCGTGGGCGTGGGCCGGAATCAGACAAAGGGCTGAGGCGGCGAGGGCCAGAAGGAATGTAACGCGCATGAAGGTGCACCGATCCAGTGAAGACAGGGGCCTGAGGGTGGCGGTTTGGCGTGCTGTGTCAAGGTGGCTCGCCATCCTTGCGCTGTTCTGGGCCGGGGCCGCGGCCGCGCATGAGGTGCAACCCGCCGTCGCCGACTTCGAGATCGGCCCGGATCGCGTGCAGATGTCCATCCGCATGACGCTGGAGGCGCCGTTGGCTGGCGTCGATCTCGCGGGCCTGACGAACACCAACGACAGCGGCAATTCCGACGTCTACGACCGGATGCGTGAGATGCCGCCAGAGGACTTGCGGGCAGAGCTTGAGGCAACCTGGCCGCGCCTCGCCAACCGGTTCAGCATCCTGTCCGGCGGCTCTCGGCTGACGCCCGAACTGGACGGCGTGTCGATCCCCGACGTCGCCAATCCGGAAAATCCTCGCTTCTCCGTCCTCCGCCTCTCGGCGGCGCTGCCGCCCGGGACGGACCCGCTGGTGCTTGGCTGGGATGCCTCCATGGGCGGAATCATCCTGCGGCAGCAGGGGGCCGAGGATGGCTACACAGCATTCCTCCAAAACGGACAGCTTTCCGACGAAATCCCGCGTCTGGGCGGCGGGGCCTACACGCTGTCGGTCGCGTGGGACTTCCTGAGGTCCGGCTTCACACACATCGTACCGCTAGGTCTCGACCACATTCTGTTTGTGCTCGGCCTGTTCTTCTTCGCGCTGAAATGGGGCCCGCTCTTGTGGCAGGTGACGTCCTTTACCCTCGCGCACTCCGTCACGCTGGCGCTCGCAACGCTGGGGATCGTCACGATCCCGCCGGACATGATGTGGCTGGTCGAGGCGTTGATCGCACTGTCAATCGTATGGGTCGCCGTCGAGAATATCTTCCGCCCCGAAATGGGCTGGTTCCGCTTCGTTGTCGTCTTTGCGTTCGGCCTGCTTCATGGTCTGGGGTTCGCCAGCGTCCTAAGCGACGTGGGCCTTCCGCAGGGACAATTCGTGTTGGCGCTGGTGATGTTCAACGTGGGCGTGGAGTTCGGCCAACTCGCCGTAATCCTCGCCGCGTTCCTCGTGCTGGTGCTGGCCCGACTCGCTGCAGACAAAGCCCGATTGGATGGCGAAGAGGCGCTGATCCGCGACATGCCCGCCTTGTATCGCGCGGTATCGCTGGTGGGCTCGATCCTGATTGCGATTGTGGGGCTGTTCTGGTTCCTCGAACGGATCGGCGCGCTACCGGGCGCCTAGCATGGCGAGTCGGATAAGGGTCCGCTCCATCAGTGCCATGTCCGGCGCCGGGGAGGCGGATCGGATCGTCAGGTCGGTATCGATCAGGATCGACAGCGCCTGTTCAAGGCGATGCATCCCCCAAGACCCGGCCTGCCGTCCCATCCGGTCGCGGCGTGGGCCATAGACAGGCGGGCGAAGCTTGGCGATGCCCGACGATGCGCCGCCGGGGTCGGACGCGGCCGCGTGGAGCTGGCGGAAATGGCGCGTCGCAGCGATGGATAGGGTCACCGGCGTGATTCCCTGGGCCCGGAGGCGGTTAAGCAGGGCGCCGATCTCGGTATGGCGGCCCTCGGCGGTGACGTGGAGGATGTCGTCCACCTCGGCCTCGATAGAGGCGGGGGCGAGCATGGCGACCTCTTCAGAGGTCAGCGGCTCGGGGTCGTTTCGTTTGTATAGGCTGATGCGCTCCACCGTCTGGCGGAAGTCGCCGGGGTCGAGGGCGCGGGCGAGCGCTTCGAGGTCGCCCATGGCGGCGCGGTCTATGTTGGAGAGACCCTTCTCGGACAGGGTGCGCTCGATTTCGTCGCGCGACGGAGGGTCGTCGTAGATCGCCGCGCAGAGGGCGTTAGGGGCGCCTTCGAACAGCTTGCGGAGGGATGAGCGGGCATTCAGTTGGCCTGCAGTGGCGACGAGGTGGGCGTCGTCGGGGCGCCAGTCGGACAGGGCGTTTTGGCAGGCGTCGGTGACGGCGTCGGTCGCGTCTTCGAGGAAGACGACACGAGGGCCGGGGAAGAAGCCTTGGGCCTTCAGGGCATCGGCGAGCGTCGCCGGGTCTTTGCGGACGTCCGCCCCCTGAAGGCGGGTGAGGCGCATCTCTTCTTCGGCGCCGTCTCCGGCGAGGGCCTTGATGACCTCCTGTCGGCGCAGGGCGACGCGCATGCCGTCTTGTCCGTAGATCAGAAGGCCGGCTTTGGTGGTGTCGGGCTTGCGGAAATAGGCGGCTGCGTCTCGGGGAGAGAGCTTCACCGCCAGTCTCCGGCGGTGGCGAGGAGGCGGGCGACGATCTGGTCGGCGAGGATGACCATCAGGCGGTCCTGGGCGTCTCGTTCAGCGGTTTGAGTGGCGAAGGGGGTGCCGGTGGCGGAGTAGCTGGTGAAGCTGTCGACCTCGCCGGAGGTGGCGATGGCCCCCGTCGAGAGGTCGCGAAGGGCGAAGCGGGCGCGGCCCAGGATGTTGAAGCGGGTGATTTCCTGGTCGGCGGTGATGCCGAGTTCTTTCTCGGTGACGAAGAGGTCCGCCGAGAGGGCGTAGGTGGGGCTGTTGGGGAGGCCGAGGCGGCGTTCGAGCTGCCGGACGAGGGCGAAGCCTGCGGGGTCAGAGGGGTCGTCGATTGCGATGGAGCCGCGGAGGCCCTCGGCGCTGCCCTGGGGGCCGTAGACGGGGGTGAAGCCGCAGGCGGCGAGGGCGGCTGTTGCGGTGAGGAGGAGGGTCCGGCGGGTGGGTTTTTGGGCGGTCCCACAGTGGGACCGTTTGTAGGCGTCTGAAAAGGTTGATTTTTCTGAGATAAGGGTGCGGACCGGTGTGCTTCGGGGTCTGGCCGGGGGCGGTGGGGTGGAACCCCACCCTACGCCAGGTGCGGAGGGTAGGGTGTGCGGTTCCGGCACCGCAGGTGACGGGTTCGCGCACCGCCCCTTGGTGGGATCAGACGACAACGTTCACGATCCTTCCCGGCACGACGATCAGCTTTTTCGGCTGCCCACCGTCGAGCGCCTTTTGCACGGCGGCGTTCTGCAGGACGAGCTTCTCGATCTCTTCCTTCGCGAGGTCCTTGGCCACCGTGACCTCATCCCGGCGTTTGCCGTTGATCTGGATCGGCAGCGTCACCGTGTCATCCACCAGAAGCGACTCATCGGCTACGGGCCAGGGGGCGTTCACGACGAGGCCGGTGCCGCCGAGCATGGACCAGACCTCTTCCGCCAGATGCGGGGTCATGGGTGCCATGAGTTGGGCCATGGTGCGCATGGCTTCGGTCTTTGCGACCTTACCGGCTTTCGACTTCGCTACGGTATTCGTGAAGCCATAGAGCTTTGCGATGGCGGCATTGAAGCCGAAGGATTCAACGCCCATCGTCACGTCGTGAATGGCGCGGTGCATCGCTCGGCGGAGGTCTTCGTCCCCGCTGCCCGCCTCTGGGGCGTCCAAGGCCTCTGCGGCGATGCGGTAGACCCGGGCGAGGTGCTTGTTGGCGGCCTCGGCGCCTGCGGCCGTCCATTCGACATCGCGCTCTGGCGGCGAGTCGGACAGGACGAACCAGCGGGCGGTGTCGGCGCCGTAGGTGGCGATGATGTCTTGCGGGTCGACGACGTTGTTTTTCGACTTGGACATCTTGGCGGACGGGATGACGGTAACCGGGGTCCGCTCATCGCGCCCTTGCGGGCCCGCATCGCTTTTGTCCTTCAGAACGGTGAGGGTGCGCCCATCGTCGGTTTTTACCTCTTCGACGTCCTCGGGGTAGTGGTAGACCGGGCGCCCCTCGTCGTCTTGGGTTGTGTAGATCGCGTGCGTCACCATCCCCTGCGTGAACAGTGCATCAAACGGCTCAATGGCGCTTTCGGGCAGGTGGCCGGTCATCTGCATCCCGCGCGCAAAAAAGCGAGAATACAGCAGGTGAAGGATCGCGTGCTCGATCCCGCCGATATACTGGTCGACGTTCATCCAGTAGGCGGCGTCCTCCAGATCCGTTGGCGTCGTGGCGCGGGGCGCTGTGAAGCGGGCGTAGTACCAGGACGAATCGACGAACGTGTCCATTGTGTCGGTCTCTCGCTTCGCCGGGGCGCCGCAGGCCGGGCAGTGGACGTCGCGCCATGTGGGGTGGCGGTCGAGCGGGTTGCCGGGAACTGAGAAGTCAATCGCCTCGTTACCGTTGTCGTCCGGCAGCTCGATGGGCAGGTTCTCTTTCTTCTCCGGCACCATGCCGCAGGCGTCGCAATACACCACCGGAATCGGGCACCCCCAATAGCGTTGGCGGGACAGGCCCCAGTCGCGCAGGCGGTATTTGGTGACGCCCGTGCCCCAGCCCTCAGCCTCGGCCTTGTCGATGGTGGCGTCGATGGCCTCTTGTCCCGTCGCCACGTCAAGGCCGGTGAAGTGGTTGACCCAGCGCACTTTTTCCGTCTTCGGCGGGACGAATGCCTCGTCCTCCACCGACTGGGGGTCGTCCACGGCGACGAAGGTGTCGATGACCGGCAGGCCGTATTTGCGGCAGAAGTCGAGGTCGCGCTGGTCGTGGGCCGGGCAGCCAAAGATGGCCCCGGTTCCGTAGTCCATCAGGATGAAATTCGCGACCCAAACGGGCAGCTCCCACGACGGGTCCAGCGGGTGGCGGACCTTGAGGCCGGTGTCGAAGCCCTTTTTCTCGGCCCGCTCCAGCTCTTCCGCCGAGGTGCCGGTCTTGCGGCAGTCGGCGTTGAAGGCGGCGAGGTCGAGGTTGTCGGCCTCCAGCGCCTTGGCGAGCGGGTGGTCGGGCGAAATGCCCAGAAAGGACGCGCCCAGCAGGGTGTCGGGGCGGGTGGTGTAGACGTCGAGCGTTTCGATCCCATGGGTGGGCTCGGTCAGGGACCATTCGAACTGCAGGCCGCGGGATTTGCCGATCCAGTTGCGCTGCATCAGCTTGACCTTGTCAGGCCAGTTGTCGAGGTGGTCGATGGCCTCCAACAGCTCTTCCGAGTAGTCGCTGATCTTGAAGAACCACTGCGTCAGCTCGCGCCGTTCCACCGGCGCGCCAGAGCGCCAGCCCTTGCCGTCGATGACCTGTTCGTTGGCCAGGACTGTCATATCCACCGGGTCCCAGTTGACGACCGCGTTCTTGCGGTAGACGAGGCCTTTCTCAAGGAAATCAAGGAACAAGGCCTGTTGCTGGCCGTAGTATTCGGGGTCGCAGGTGGCGAACATCCGGGACCAGTCGATGCCGAAGCCCAGGGGCTTCATCTGGGCGATCATCGTGTCGATGTTGCTGTACGTCCATTCCTTCGGGTGCCCGCCCGAGGCCATGGCGGCGTTTTCGGCGGGCATCCCGAAGGCGTCGAACCCCATGGGGTGCAGCACGTTGTGCCCCGTCGCGATCTTGTAGCGGGCGATCACGTCGCCCATCGTGTAGTTCCGGACGTGCCCGATGTGGATGCGGCCCGAGGGGTAGGGAAACATCTCAAGCACGTAATACTTGGGCTTGTCGCCCGCGCGCGTGGCTTTGAACGCCTCGGCGGTGTCCCAGGCGGATTGCCATTTGGCTTCGATTTCGGCTGGGGCGTAACGGGACATCGGAACCCTTGCGATACAGGTGGTTTCAGAGGTGTACGGCGCTTGACGGGGCAGGTCCAGATGTCGCGAGCCTCCCCAGGCGGGGCGTGGCTTCGCGTCGATCTGGTTTTGGAGGCAGAGCGGCGTGCGCCGCCCGTCTGGACTGCTTTATAGTCGCTCTTCGGCCACGCGGAGCTGGCGCGCGCGCGTGAGGATCGCGTCTTCGATTGCGCGGACCGTTTCGGTGGGCGCGGGGCCCGACTGGGACGCGAGTGCGACGCGCAGGGACCGGGCGTCAAGCGCCGGATCCTGAATATACACGGTGGCCCGGTAGGCGCGGCCCGATCCGGGCGGTCTGCCGAAGCCGTAGACGATCACGCCCGAAAACGGGTCGGCGGCCTGGACCGGCATGAAGTCGAGCACATCGAGCGTCGCTGCCCAGATGTACTTGTTCACTTCAACGGTGACGTTCGGGTCGTCGTTGTCGCGGAAGAGGTCCCAGATGGTCGACCTTGAGGTGTTGCGCCGGACGCGGTCGGAAATATCCTCTTCGTTCCGGCTTTCCTGGAACACCCGGGGCTGTTCGTCAAAGATGGGTGCGGTGCCGTTGCCTGCGGCGAACGGGTTCCTGATTCCACCGCATCCAGCGAGGACAAGAATCGCACCGATCATGATGGCGCGTGTCAGACCAGAATTTGCCACGTACCGCCCCTATAATTGCCTTGTGAACGCCTTGGTATCTGAGGCTTATCCCGCTCACAAGCCAGTTCCACGTTGCTTTCGGCAACAGTCGCCGGGGTCACTGTGGCGCGGGTGCATCATACACCCTGCATTTGGCGAGTTCCTCGGAGGTCGGGTTGCTTTCGGCGCGGGTTAGCGCGAGAGATCGACATGCCCTTCGGTACACCCGACAGGGGCGCACCTTTGAACACGAGGGAAAACGAAATGAAAAAGGTACTTCTAGCAAGCACCGCGCTCGTACTGTCGGCTGGCATCGCTTCAGCCCAAGGCGTATCGATCACGGGTTCTGCTGAAATGGGCTTCAAGGACGACGGAACTTTTGAAGGTACGTCCGTTGCCGGGACAGCCCCACAGGATAGCGGCGTCGAGTTTCACACCGATATCAACGTCGACTTCATGATGTCGGGCGAGACGGACGGCGGATTGTCGTTCGGAGCCGAGATCGGCCTCGAAGAAGCGGCTGGTGGCGTTGCGACCGACGTGGAAGATGACTTCACGGTCTTCATCTCAGGCGACTTCGGTACGTTGACCATGGGCGACACCGATGGTGCGCTGGACTGGGCCATGACCGAAGTTCTCGCGAACAGTGGCTCGATCAACGACGACGAAGAGCATGCCGCATACAACGGTAACGCTGGTCTTGACGGTTCGCTGGATGGTCAGATCCTTCGCTATGATTACTCGTTCGGCGATTTCGCATTCGCGTTGTCGGCGGAACTCAACGATCTGCAAGCAAACACGACCGTTGCTGGCTCGAACCAAGATGACATCTTTGGTATCGGTGTGACTTACTCGGCCGATCTTGGCGGCGTCGACCTCGGCCTTGGCCTTGGTTATCAGTCGGGCGGTTACGATGGTCCGGACCTGTTCATCGCAGCAGCGGGTAACCCTGTTGCGACGGGCGAGTACGACGCTGATATCTGGGGTGTCTCGGTCACTGCGGCTGTGGCGGACTTCGATTTTCGCCTGAACTACTCTGACTTGGACGGTACGGCGACTATCGCAAACTCCGGTCCGGGTGGTGCTGGTCAGACGATCGAATGGGATCACATCGGTGTTGGTGTTGGTTACACCTTCGACGCTGTTTCGCTGCACCTGAACTACGGCGAAGTTGACGGCACGCACTCTGTGGCTGGCGCCTTCGAAGCCTCCGGTTGGGGCTTCACCGCAGGTTACGACCTGGGCGGTGGTGCAGAGATCCAGTTCGGTTACGGTTCGAGCGACCGGCTTGCCAACGCAACTGGCGCAGCCAACCCGGATCGTGACCAGGACACGTGGTCGCTGGGTCTGTCCTTCTCGTTCTAATCGAACGAACAGAAATGCGGAGAGAGCGGGCCTTGTGCCCGCTCTCTTCTTTTTTGGTACGATGTTTTCCCGTGCCATGCCGCCGACGCCGGTAGACTTCACCCCATCGCCCCCATAGTTTGCGCGGAAAAAGAGCGGTGAGGAGGCCCGGATGGCCATCAAGGAAGCGGAACGCATTCAGGCGGTCTATGCAGAGGGCATGCGCCTTATGCAAAGCGGGGACGGTGAGGCCGCTCTTCGAAAATTCGCGCAGGTTCTGAACGAAAACCCCAAGATCGCTGAGGCTCATTTCCAGATCGCCCGCCTTTTTCTTGGCGTTGACCGATTGGAACCCGCCCTGCACCACGCGCAACAGGCCGTGCGCCTGCGCCCGAAGGTCATGGATGTCTGGCGCCTTCTGAGCGAGATCGTGATGGTCCTGTCTGACGTGGATCAGCGTGACATCTTCCGCAGCGCGGTGGATCGCAGCCCGTTGGAACGCGGGGAAAAAGCGGCTCTGAAGACGTCGGTTGATTTCGCCGGTCGCACGGGCCCGTATCAGGGCGATCTGCCAGCAAATGTCGTTGAGACCTTCTTGCCCAAGTTGGAGGCAAGCCAGTTTGCCGCCGCGGAACAGATACTGCGCGATGTCGTTGGGCGGTACCCCAAGTCGGCAATGGCGCAGAACGGCCTCGCGGTCGCGCTGCTGGGAACAGGCAAGGCGCAAGAGGCGCTGCCGGTCAGTGAAAAGGCGGTGCGCCTTGATCCAAGCTACACCGAGGCCCGCCTGAACCTGGCGCGCGTTCTGGTGGCCCTGCGTCGGGCGCCCGAGGGCATTCATCAATGCAATCTCGCCCTGCGCTCGGTTCCGGGGTCCGTCCCCGCGCTGCTGTGTCGGGTCGAGTGCAACAAGGCCCTGCGCCGGATTCCCGAGGTGCAGGCCGACCTGAAGCGCGCCTTGAAGCTTGACCGCAAGAACGAGCGGGCGAACCGGATGCTGCTGTCGGTGCTTGTCGAAGCAGCAGATTACTTCGCCGCCGAGGATCTGATCGAGCGCACGTGGACCCCCAAGAACATGCCATTTGCGGTTGCCATGCACCGCGCCAAGATACTGGCCGAGACAGAGCGGACGGAAGAGGCGCTTGCCGCGTACACCGAAATCTCACGCACGTTCGACGAAGAGACTGATCTTGCGTTCAAGATCGCGGATTTGAACCAGTCACTTGGCAATTTCAGCGCTGCAGAAGAGCATTTTGAAGCCGCGATGGCCGATAACCCGGATCGGGGCGAGGTTTTTCGTCTGTACCTGACATCGAAGAAAATCCCGTTGGACGACCCGTTGGTCTCGCACATGGAAGAGAAGTTCAACGACCCCTCTGTCGAGGCACAAAGCCGCGCGCAGTTCGGTTTCGCCTTGGGCAAGGTATACGAGGATCAGAAAGCGTATGATCGGGTCTTCGACTACATTCACCCCGCGAATGCGCTGCAGAAGTCGACGTACAATTACAAGGTTGAAAAGCGCCTTGCGCTAGACCGGCGCATTCTGGGCGCGATGCAGCGGGTGGACTGGTCGAACGCGACGGTGCGGACAGAGAACACGCAAACGCCGATTTTCGTGACCGGGATGCCGCGGTCGGGGACAACGCTGGTCGAACAGATCATTAGCAGCCATTCCCGCGTCGCAGGCGCTGGAGAAGTGCAGCGGATCACCCGCATGGCGGTCGAATTGTTGGGCGGGGAAGAGATGCCGATGCGCCCGCCCAGTGAGATCCCGCCTGCCGCGTTGGATGCGTTCGCGGATAACTACTGGGGCCACCTGCGGCGCTTGCAGCCGGACGCGGAGTTCATCACCGACAAGACCATTCAGACCTACATGTTTGGCGGGCTTCTCAAGATGGCGATGCCGAAATGCCGGATTATTGTCGTAAAACGTGACCCACGCGATAACCTGTTATCCATGTACAAGAATGTGTTCCCGGACGGGTCGCATTTGTACGCCTACGATCTCAAATGGCTCGCGGAGGTCTATAGGTCGTCCGAAGAGTTCCTCGCCTATTGGCGAGAAGTCCGACCGGACTGGATCTATGAAATCCAGTACGAAGACCTGGTCGCCAACCCCGAGGAAGAGACGCGGAAGCTGATTGAGGCTTGTGGGTTGGAGTGGGAGGACGCGTGCCTGAACTTCCACGAGAATGAGCGGCGGGTGAATACGTTGAGCCTCTATCAAGTGCGGCAGCCGATGTATAAGTCGTCGACCCGCGCGTGGGAGCGGTATGGCGACGCGCTTGATGAATTGTTCGAGGCGCTGGGGCCGGAGTACGCTCCGGCGGCGGAGTAGATGTCGCTCGGGAACATTCAGGCGAGGATTGCGAAGGCGGCGGAGAAGGCAGGGCGGTCGGCGGATGATGTCTCGCTGATTGCGGTGTCGAAGAAGCAGCCCGAGGCGCGGATTACCGCTGTGCTCGATCAGGGGCACCGCGTGTTTGGCGAAAACCGGGTGCAGGAGGCGGAGGGGCGCTGGCCGTCGTATCGGGAACGGTATGAGGGTGTGGAACTGCACATAATCGGGCCGCTCCAGTCCAACAAGGTGCGGGCGGCGATGGCGATTGCCGATGCGATCCATTCGGTGGACCGGCCCAAGATCGCCAACGCGATCGCACGAATTGCGGATGAGACGGGCGCCTGTCCGGAGGTGTTCCTGCAGGTGAACACCGGAGAGGAAGATCAGAAGGCCGGTGTGCTGCCCGCTGATGCGGATGGCTTTGTCGACGAGTGCCGGGGGCTGAACCTGCCGGTCGCCGGGTTGATGTGCATTCCGCCGGTGGACGAGGAACCGTCGTTGCATTTTGCGCTGCTGGCGAAGATCGCAGAGCGGAACGGGCTGGCGGGGTTGTCGATGGGCATGAGCGGAGATTTTGAGAGCGCAATTGCGCTTGGGGCCACGCATGTGCGCGTCGGCTCGGCTATTTTCGGGGCGCGGGGGTAGCGACGTTCCCGGGGATCAGGGGATGATCAGGCGGGTGCGGTGGCGGATGCGCGGCGCGATCCAGCGGAGGTGCCGGGGCGCCAGCGCGATGCAGCCTTCGGTCGGGTGCCCGGGTTTGCGCCAGCGGTGGATGAAGATCGCCGAGCCGCGGCCCGGGACGGCGTAGGGCCAGTTCCAGTCGGTCAGGATCACGATGTCATACAAGCGGTCAGCACGGCGCAGGCGTTCGTGAGAGAACGGCGAGGGCGCGCGGATCATCAGGTTGTAGTCCTCGTCCTTCGGGTCGTCGGACCACAGGTCGCCCGGTCGGATCGGCAACGCCCAGTCCGATGGCCGGGCCAAGCGATCCTTGCGGTAGAGCATGCCGACGAGGCGGTGGGTGCCCGTGGGGGTGGCGCCGTCGCCCTCCTTTTTGCGATCGGTTGTGCCGGTTCGGCCCAGCGAGCAGGGGAACACGCGCCCGAGGAAGCGGAGGCCGCGAGGGGTCAGGACGAGGTCGTAGGGTGTCATCGCGGGACTGTGTCCCGCGACGCGGTTGGCGGCAAGGGGCTAGCCGCAGCAGGCAGAGGCCGTCCGGGTGGCGGGCTTGCATTGGGCCTTGGCGTCGTAAAGGGTAAGCGTCACGGTTCCGTTTTCAGTCGATGAGGTGCCGGTGGTCAGCATGCGAAGTCCGTCATTGCCGGGGGCGAATTCGACCAGCAGGGGCGCGTCGGACAGGCCCGGCAGCTTGGAAACGCTGGATTGCACGATTGCGGTGAACTTGCCGACGCGCATGTGGGCCGAGCCGTGGCCATCGAGGAGCTGCAGGCGCGCCTCGTCCCAGGTCTCGACGGTGCCGCCGCAGTCGATTCCGGTGGATGTGGAGTGCCTGAGTTCGGTGACGTGGTAGCCCGAGCCGATGGCGGTGTCGTTGTAGCGGAAGACGAGCGGGGCAGAGGGATCGTGAGATGAAAGGTCGGCGAGGAGCGTCGCGAGGGTCATTGGAGGTTGCCTTTGTTTCAAGAATATTTGAAACGTACAGCGGTGCGCTGGAGATTTCAAGAATGTTTGAAAGATGAATGAGACGGCGGCAGTAGAGACGTTTCAGGCCCTGGCGCATGGGGACCGGCTCGCCGTGGTGCGGGCGCTGGTTCAGGCTGGGCCTGATGGGTTGAGCGCGGGGGAGATTGCGACGGCGGTCGAGGCCAGCCCGTCGCGGGCGTCGTTTCACTTGTCGGTGCTGGCGGAGGCCGGGCTTGTCGCGTCAGAGCGGCAGGCGCGACGGCTGATCTACCGGGTGCAGTTTGAGCGGCTCGGGGCGTTGGTGAGTTATCTGATTGAGGATTGCTGTCGGGGCAGCGAGCAGGTCAGGGCGTGCTGTCGGTGATCAAAGGATGTGGCCGGATTTCTTGGCCTTGATGTCGAGGTACTCGGTGTTTTCGGGGGTGCGGCCCACAGCGAGCGGGACGCGTGCGGTGACGGTGAGGCCCGAGGCTTCGAGCATGGCGACTTTGGCGGGGTTGTTTGTCAGCAGCCGGACGCGGGTGATCCCGAGGTGGCGGAGCATGGCGGCGCCGGTGCGGAAGTCGCGTTCGTCGTCTTCGAAGCCGAGGCGGTGGTTGGCTTCGACGGTGTCGAAGCCCTGGTCCTGCAGCGAGTAGGCGCGCATTTTGTTGGCCAGCCCGATGCCGCGGCCTTCCTGGTTCATGTAAAGCAACAGGCCCGCGCCGTCGGCGGCCATGGTGCGCATGGCAGCGTGGAGTTGCGGGCCGCAGTCGCATTTCAGCGACCCCAGCACGTCCCCCGTGAAGCAGGCGGAGTGCAGGCGGACGAGGACGTTGTCCGCGAGGGTGGGGGTGCCGACTTCGACGGCGTAGTGCTCTTCCGCGCCGTCGGCTTCGCGGAAGACGCGGACGCGGCCCTGGCCAGCGAATTGGGTGGGGACGCGGCCTGAGACGACCTCGGTTATGGCAACGGGGCTGTCGAGGCGGCGGGTGGCCTCGGCGGCGTCGAGGCGGGTAAGGGCGGGGTCGGGGTCGGAGACGTCGACGATCAGGGCGTCGGGCAGGAGGCGCGCGGATTTGGTGAGGCGGATGGCGAGGCGGTGCAGGTCTGCGGAGCCGCCGCGGGCGGTGGTGTAGGGGCCCATCAGCGGGCGGTCGAGGGGCGCGGACGGGTCGGTCGCGGCGCGGATCCAGGCGACGTCGGAGTCGTGGGGCAGGATCAGGCGCGCGACGTCGCCGTCATAGGCGCGGGCTTTCAGCGTGTCGGCGCGGCGGGAGGTGATCGCAAGTACGGGTTGGCCGATGGCCTTGAGATCGGCCAGACGTTCGGGCGTGGTCGTCTCGGCGGCAAGGGCCAGCACCGAGCCGTCCGGGCCGGACAGCACGATGGGCAACCCGATCCGCAGGTCGGATCGCGCGCGGGCCAGAAGATCGTCGGGGGTGGGCGTCAGCGCCATGCAGCCATCCTTTCCATCGCAGCCCTAGCGGAATTCTACGAGAGTTTGAAATATTTCGCACGCAGCCACACGAGCGCGTGAAATCCTTGCAGCATTCCTTGGCAGACGCCCCCCTTCGCTGCATTTGACGTAGAACACTGGGCAAGGCGCGTTGATCGGAGGCGAATATGGCCAACCTGAAGAAAATCCTGCTCGTCGACGATGACGACGACCTGCGCGAGGCGCTGGGCGAGCAGCTTGTGATGACTGAAGATTTCGACGTCTTCGAAGCCGCCAATGGCGCGGAGGCGATGGAGAAGGCGAAGGCGGGGATCTATGACCTCGTGATCCTCGACGTGGGCCTTCCCGACACCGACGGGCGCGAGCTGTGCCGCCTTATGCGCAAGCAGGGCGTGAAGTGTCCGATCGTTATGCTGACCGGCCATGACAGCGACGCGGACACCATTCTGGGGCTGGACGCGGGCGCGAATGACTATGTGACCAAGCCGTTCAAGTTTCCGGTGCTACTGGCACGGGTCCGGGCGCAGCTTCGGCAGCATGAGCAGTCGGAAGACGCCGTGTTCCAGCTTGGGCCCTATACGTTCAAGCCCGCGCAGAAGATGCTTGTCACCGATGACGAAAGAAAAGTGCGCCTGACCGAGAAAGAAACCAATATTCTCAAGTTCTTGTACCGCGCGACCGAGGGCGTCGTGGCCCGGGATGTGCTGCTGCACGAGGTGTGGGGCTATACCGCGGGTGTCACAACTCACACACTGGAGACTCATATTTATCGTCTGCGCCAGAAAATAGAGCCGGATCCGTCAAACGCTCGCCTTCTTGTTACGGAAAGTGGTGGGTATCGGCTCGTTTCCTGAGACGGTTCGAATCCCCTGGTCACTTCGGGGTTATGGAGTGACATACCTCCCTGTTGGACTGGCCGGGCCTCGTGCCCGGCCTTTTTTTTTATGCCGCGCTAAGCCTGTGCCCGAGGGCGGCGTGGGCGAGGAGTGCAGCGGAGGATATCTGGCCGAGGACTACGGCGGGCCAGACCATCGGGAATTGCGGGTCGACGTATTTCTGAGGTCCAAATGACAAGAGCGCTGCGAGGGCCGAGAGGGCGCAGAGGATGCGACCTGTGCGGCTGTCCGGTCCTGTGATCAACGCGGCGGATGCAATGGCGATGGCGAAACCGATGAACGGCCCCATGCCAAAGAGCGGCGTGCTCGCAGGTGGGTGCGGGGCGACCCCTGCATAGAGCGACGCGAGCATGGTGCCCTGAAGGATAATCAGCGCAGCGAGGGCGGCGTGGGCGAGTCTGTCGGGCATGGGTTGAGTCCTTGGTGTAATGGTCGTTACGGTTGCGAGTGAGACGTAATGAGTGTTACGGTTGGTGTCAAGGAGGGCCGTATGGGCAAGGTGGAACGACAGGCGGAGATCGAGGACGCGGCATATCGGGTGCTGGAGCGTGACGGCTATGCCAAGGCAACGATGGCCGCGATTGCGAGGGAGGCGAAGGCATCGCACGAGACGCTGTACAACTGGTACGGCGACAAGGTGGGGCTGTTCCGTGCACTGGTGGCGCGGAACGCCGAAGAGGTTCGGGGCCTTCTGGAGGCGGCGATTGCCGGAGAGGCTGATCCGAAGGGCGCGTTAGAGCAACTGGGGCCTAAGTTGTTGGAATTGCTGCTGGGTGAGCGGGCAATCAACCTGAACCGGGCGGCTGCGGCGGATGCGAGTGGAGAGCTTGGGGCGGCAATTGCCGAGAACGGTCGAGAGGCCGTGGTGCCGCTTATCGCGACGGTGCTGGATGCGGCGAGGGCGGACGGGCTTTTGGCCTTCGACGACATGGACGCGGCGGCGGAGCTTTACGTCCGTTTGCTGGTGGGCGATCTGCAAATCCGGCGGGTGATCGGGCGGATTGAGGGCCCGGACGAGGCGTTTCGTGAAGAAAGGGGGCGGGCTGCGGTTCGGGACCTTGCTGTCTTGCTGGGGTGAACGGGGCCGCTCATCGAGCTCTGACAAGCTCGCCTCGCTTTGTTTGGGGCCCGGACCCAGGGCATCCCATTTACAAACAGCAAGGGGGCATCGGACCCGCCGACACCCCCAGTCCGTTCAAGCCGTCGCTTACGCGGCGCGCTTTTTGCGATGCTTTAGCGCAGCAACGCCGCCAAGGCCCGTCAGAAGCAGAAGGCCGCCTGCCGGAAGCGGCACTGGCGTGGTTTCGATCACAAGCTGCTGTGTAAAGCCTGAGCCGAAGTTGCCCGGCTCACTTGATGACCCAGTGAACAAGAGGCCAGAGCCGTCGAATGTACCGCCGACCGAAAAGTAGCCGCCGATTGCCGCGTTCGCATCCGCGATGGCGTCGCCGCTTAGCGTAAAGCTGATCACGTCGTTGGTTGATCCCCCGGTTGCGACAAAGGTCGACCCGTAAGAGTCGCCCGAGCCGAGATCATTAAAGATACTCGTATCAAGCGTGTTGCGCTGCGCGAGGTCAGCAGCCGATGTATCGACATCCCAAAGCGTGTAGTTTCCTGCGCTGGTCTGCCCGTATCTGCGAACCTGCAATTCAATGCTGGTGATGACCTGACCCACCAGCCCGCTCAGATCGAACGTAAAATAGTTCCGATACTCAGAACCACCGCTGGACATGCCCACGATGTAATTGTCGTTGTTCGAATTGCTGTTCCCAAACGTATCGTTCCACCATCCCTGGTTGTCGCGGCCGGGCGACACCAGACCTTCGTCGGTTCCGATTGTAAACGTCGCTGCCGAGGCAATGGTGGACGTTCCGATCATGAGGCCCGCCACCGCGGCAACCATCATCGTCCGGCTCAACTTGAAGTGCGTATTCATCTGTTTCCTTACGTTTGCGTCGTCACTCGCTTACTGGACATTCCACCAAGCCACCGGGCAGAGGCATGCTGGCCCATGTCTAAATTGCGCGGCAAATGTGTCGTAAATTGTCTGTTTCTCATCGCTTGAAATTAGGACGAGAGACTGAGCGCGCGTGGGCGTTGTTTTCCTTAACGGGCGCTTAATCCGGGGGGTCTTCTCAAAGCGATTTCATTCCTGGAACCACTGAAGGACCGTCCTCAATTCAGTAACAAAACCGAAGTTGCGCCTTATCTGTTACCGTTCGTGAATCCGCAAAAACGCACGACTTGATGCAGGTCAGTTCGCTGAAGCGCCACTTTGTGTATCCAGATGATATGCCCGCTGCCGCCAACAAACATGATTTACTTGCCGCCTTCGACACGGAACTTGCGAAGCTTCGCAAGACTCTCAGCGGAATTGATGAAGAGCAGTCATCGCTATCGCTTCCGGACGACAACACGACGATCAAGGGTGTTATCGCGCACCGCACGCATTGGATGGAAAAGTTCCACCGATGGTATCAGGACGGCGTTGCAGGCCGCGACGTCCATGTGCCTGCCAAGGGCTACAAATGGAACCAGTTGAAGGAATACAATGCTCCGGTCTATTCTCGGGGGGACAAAATGGCTTGGAACGATCTGCGCGTAGAATTCGACGACGCCTGCGACAAGCTACGTGAATTCATCGAAGGCCTGGACGACTCCGAGCTGTACACGGCCGGTTTTCATGGATGGACGGGACGCTGGACACTGGGCCGCTACGCTGAGGCGTCCGGGCCCTCACACTTCCGCTCGGCCAACGTCTATATCCGCAAGGTGTTGAGGACCCGCTCTTGAGGCGCGCCGTTGCTTGAGGCTGGAGCGGCGCGGGGCTAGGGTCGCGCTTCCAATGTGGAGGACCTGCCCCGATGCCGCTGACGCTTGCGACCTGGAACATCAACTCCGTCCGGTTGCGGCAGGGGTTGGTTACAAAGCTGTTGGGCGAAGAGGCGCCCGACGTGTTGTGCCTGCAAGAGTGCAAGTGCCCCGTCGACAAGATCCCGACGGAGGTGTTTGCCGAGCACGGCTATCCCTACCTCGTGGCGCGGGGGCAGAAGGGGTACAACGGCGTGGCGATCCTATCGAGGCATCCGTTGGAGGATGCCGGGGCGCAGGATTTTGCCAAGCTTGGGCATGCCCGCCACGTGGCGGCGCGTCTGAACGACGGGACGGTGATCCACAACTGCTATGTCCCGGCGGGAGGCGACAAGCCGGATCGTGAGGTGAACGAGAAATTCGGGCAGAAGCTGGATTACCTCACCGCCATGCGGGATTGGTTTCGCAAGACGCCGCCGACGCGGGCGATCCTTGTCGGCGACCTCAACATCGCGCCGCGTGAGGATGATGTCTGGTCGCACAAGCAGCTTCTGAAGGTCGTCAGCCACACGCCCATCGAGGTGGAGCATCTGGCCGAGACGCAGAAGGCCGGGGCGTGGGTGGATGTCACGAGAAAGGATATTCCTGAAGGAATTCTCTACAGTTGGTGGTCCTACCGGGCGAAGGATTGGGACGCGGCGGACAAGGGGCGGCGGCTGGATCATGTCTGGGCGACCCCGGACATTGCACAATCCGCCCATTCCAGCAAAATCTTGCGCGCCGCGCGGGGGTGGGAGCAGCCATCCGATCACGCGCCCGTTTTCGCCACATTCAACCTTTAACCGATTGCGGACGGCTGCGCTTGCGAAACGCGGGCGCATCCTCCATCTACTGCGAGTGCTAGCATAGTAACGACCGAACGGATGCAACGATGCTCGAACTGAACCCCACGCCAGACCAGCCCGGGGATTTGATCAAGGACGTCTCGGAAGCGACGTTCATGGCCGATGTCGTCGAGGTGAGCCAAACCGTCCCCGTCATTGTGGATTTCTGGGCCCCCTGGTGTGAGCCCTGCAAAACGCTTGGCCCCGCGCTGGAAGCCGCCGTGATGCGGGCCGGTGGCAAGGTGCGGATGGCGAAGGTCAACGTGGATGAGAACCGGGGGATCTCGGGCCAGTTGCGGATCCAGTCGATCCCGACGGTGTTTGCGTTCTACCAGGGTCAGCCGGTTGACGGCTTCCAGGGCAACGTTCCCGGGTCCGAGATCGATGCGTTTATCCAGCGGATCATTGCGCTGACCGGGGATGGCGGCCTGGCCGACGTGATCGAGGCGGCAGAGCAGATGCTGGCGGAGGGTGCCGTGCCTCAAGCGGCAGAGATGTTCGCGAGGGTCCTCAGCGAGGACCCCAGCAACGCGGCTGCGTATAGCGGCATGATGCGCGCGCATATGGCGGCCGGGCAGTCGGATCGCGCAGAGGCGGTGTTGGCCACAGTGCCAGATGCCATCGCCAACGCGCCCGAGATTGAGGCGGTGCGCGCTCAGCTAGAGCTTGCGGGACAGGCCCGGAATGTCGGGCCGCTGGATGAGTTGCGCGCCGCCGTCGACAGCGACGCGGCCAACCACCAGGCGCGGTTCGATCTGGCGCAGGCGCTGTACGGGCAAGGCGACGTGGAAGGCGCCGTGAACGAGCTGCTGGAGTTGTTCCGCCGAGACCGCGAGTGGAACGACGGGGCCGCAAAGACCCAGCTTTTCACGATTTTTGATGCACTTAAGCCGCAGGATCCGGTTGCGTTGAATGGCCGCAGGAAGCTGTCTTCGATGATATTTGCCTGACGGGATACGGGGGCTACTTCCCCAATATGGTTATTGACGGCGATCTGCCCGACACGATCCCGGTGTTCCCCCTTCCCGGTGCACTCTTGTTGCCGCGCGCGCGGCTTCCCCTGCATATATTCGAGCCGCGTTACCTCGCGATGCTGGACGACACGATGAAGACGTCGCACCGGCTGATCGGGATGGTGCAGCCGCGAGAGACGCATGGCCGTGACGTAAACGCGCTCCATGCGATTGGCTGCGCCGGGCGGCTGACGGCGTTCTCCGAGACGGAGGACGGGCGCTACATGATCACGCTCGGCGGTGTGTCGCGGTTTCGGGTAAGCGAAGAGGTGGAGGGCTTCACGCCCTACCGCCGGTGCAAGGTCGACTGGGCGGGCTTCCGCCGCGACCGGGGCGGGGCCGAGCATGATACGGGCTTCGATCGGGAGGTCTTCCTCGACCTGCTGCAGCGGTATTTCGAGGACCGCAACCTGTCGACGGATTGGAGCAGCCTGAAAGAGGCGGAGGATGAGTTGCTGATCAACTCGCTCTCGATGCTCTGCCCGTTTGAGCCCGAGGACAAGCAGGCGCTGCTCGAAGCGCCGTCGCTGGAAACCCGGCGCGAGACCCTTGTCACGCTGATCGAGTTTGCCCTGAGGGGCGGCTGCGGTGACGACCTGATGCAATGACCGACGAGCGGGCGTTTGACGGCCGGATGCTGGAGGCGCTTGTGTGCCCCGAAACTGGCGCCCAGCTCAGTTATGACGCGAAGGCGCAAGAGCTGGTGTCAAAGGCGGCGCACCTCGCCTATCCGATTCGGAACGGAATCCCGATCATGCTCGTGGACGAAGCGCGGAACCTGGAGGACTGAACCCAAGTCGGCCGGAGGGCCGTTGCGCTTGCCGGGTTCCGTTCATACGTCCCAAGGATAATTCTTGGGAGTTTTCATATGAAGTTGATTGTAGGGGCGCTGTGCACCGCCATATTCCTGAGCAGCGCGGCTGGGGCAGGGACGCCGTTTGAGGATACGATGACGTGTCCCGTCGGCGGCGAAGAGTTCACAATCGTTTCGACGGCAAGCTGTTCGACCATGGGTCGGACGATGAGCTTTCGGCCCGTCACGTCGTGTGACTTTGTGACCCGTCTTCCGA
>JBCCXY010000022.1:0-35227 GCA_039190895.1 Pseudomonadota bacterium
CCGTGGATGTCACCCCAGTGCGAGAAGACTGGGACAAACTGATCGAACAAATGGTCTCGGATCCCAACAAAGGCCACTTCAAAAAGAACGAAGACTGGGATCACATCGATTGGGACGGGATGGAACCGCAGCTGAAAAAGGAGTTTATCGACTTCCTTATTTCATCTTGTACGGCAGAATTTTCCGGCTGCGTTCTGTACAAGGAAATGAAGCGCCGCGGCAGCAACAAAGACATCACGCAGCTCTTCCAGTTGATGGCGCGCGATGAGGCGCGGCATGCGGGGTTCATCAATGATGCGCTGCGCGAGGCCGGGATCGCGGTGAACCTTGGGTTTCTGACGAAGAAGAAGAAGTACACCTACTTCCGACCAAAGTTCATCTATTACGCGACCTACCTGTCCGAGAAGATCGGGTATGCGCGTTACATCACCATCTTCCGGCATCTGGAGGCCAACCCAGAGCATCGGTTCCACCCGATTTTCAAGTGGTTCCGCGAGTGGTGCAACGATGAGTTCAGCCACGGCGAGGCCTTCGCCTTGCTGATGAAGACCGATCCCAAGCTGACCACGGGCCGGAACGTGCTGTGGATCAAGTTCTTCCTCACCGCCGTTTACGGAACGATGTACGTCCGTGACCACCAGAGGCCCGCCTTTCACGAGGCGTTGGGCGTCGACACGGATTGGTACGGGCAAGCGGTGTTCGAGAAAACGTCCGAGATCTCAAAGCAGGTCTTTCCGATCACGCTGGACATTGACCACCCGCGCTGGATGCCCGGGCTGAGGCGGTTGCAGGCGGCTAACGCCGATCTGGATGCCGCCAAGAAGCGGGGCGGATTGGGTGGCCGGTTGGCGGGCTTCTGGGCCGGCACGCGCGCCGCAGCCGCGTTTGTGTCGCTGCTGACCATTCCGGCCAAGCGTCACACGGTTCCGGAAGACACAAGGTTGGAGCCGATGTATTGACCCAAGCCAACGGCATAAGGATCGCACCGTGTTAGCGTCCCCCTGGATCGCCGCGCTTCTGGCGCTGTTCCTGTGGTGGTTCTTCACGGGTGCGATCCTGTGGGCGGTCAACAGCCGTGAGGGGAAGTTCCCCGGGCCGCTGGCCTATGGGCTGCCGATGCTCGCCTTCGGTATCTTCGGATATGGCGCCGCCGTGAACGACTCGAGCGTTGGCGGCGCCTACCTGGGCTTCCTCGCCGCCCTGGCGCTTTGGGGCTGGATCGAACTGGCGTTTCTTGCGGGCAAGGTCACCGGCCCCAACCAGCAGCCGTGCCCACAAGGCATATCGGAAAAAGAGCGGTTTTCGCAGGCTTGGGCGACAATTGCGTACCATGAGCTGTTGCTTGCAGGCGCGCTGGCCGTGTTGATTTTCTGGAGTGAAGGTGCCGACAATCGAGTTGGTCTGTGGACGTTCGGGATCCTGTTCCTCGCCCGGGTCTCGGCCAAGCTCAACCTGTTCCTCGGCGTTCCGCGTTTCCATACCGAGCTTTTGCCACCAGCGCTGTCGCATTTGCCAAGCTACTTCAAGCGCGCGCGGATGAACCTGCTGTTTCCGGTCTCCGTCGTGCTGCTGACCTATGGGGTCACCTCGTGGCTTGACCGGACGAATGCCGCGACCGACCCGGCTGAGGTCGTGCGCTGTGCCCTTATGGCGTCGCTTACGGCGCTCGCCCTGCTGGAGCATCTGCTGATGGTGCTGCCAATTCCGGACGACAGACTCTGGCGGTGGATGATCCCCGCGACCAAACCCAACAAACGACTAATAGGTGAGGACCCTCATGGACTTTGACGCTCTTTTCGAAGCCCAGCTCGATCAACTGAAAGAGGAGGGCAACTATCGCATCTTTGCCGAGTTAGAACGCCGATGCGGCCAATTCCCGAAGGCGCTGAACCACGCGGACGGCGGGGTGCGGGATGTGACGGTCTGGTGCTCGAACGATTACCTTGGGATGGGACAGCACCCGGAGGTCGTGCAAGCGATGGTCGAGACAACGCAGACCTGCGGCACGGGTGCGGGCGGGACGCGCAACATCTCGGGCACGAACCATCACCACCGGCTGCTGGAGCGAGAGCTTGCGGATCTGCACGGCAAAGAGGGCGCTTTGCTGTTCACCTCGGGTTATGTGTCGAACTGGGCCGCGCTGTCGACGCTGGGATCCCGCCTGCCGGGCGCGGTGATATTGTCGGATGCGCTCAACCACGCCTCGATGATCGAGGGCATTCGCCACTCGCGTGCGCAGAAGGTGATCTGGAAGCACAACGATGCGAAGGATCTGGATCAGAAGCTGGCCGCCATTGGCCCCGACCGCCCGAAGATCGTCGCGTTCGAAAGCGTTTATTCGATGGACGGCGACATTGCGCCCATCGGCGACATCGTTGAGGTGGCCGAAAAGCATGGCGCGATGACGTATCTGGACGAGGTGCATGCGGTGGGCCTTTACGGTCCGCGCGGGGGTGGCGTGGCCGAGCAGGAGGGCCTGATGGACCGGGTGACCCTGATTGAAGGCACGCTGGGCAAGGCGTTTGGATGTTTCGGCGGCTATATCACCGGGTCGGAAGCGATGTGCGATTTCGTGCGGTCGTTCGCGAGCGGGTTTATCTTTACGACGGCGATCCCGCCTGCGGTTGCGGCGGCGGCGACGGCGTCGATCCGGCATCTGAAAACCTCACAGTTCGAGCGGATGCGGCAGCGGCGGCAGGTCGCAAAGCTGCGCGGCATGCTCGACGCCATCGGCATCCCGCATTTGCCGAACCCGAGCCACATCATTCCGGTGATGGTGAAGGATCCCAAGAAGTGCCGCATGATCTCGGACATGCTGATGGACGAGTGGGGGATCTACGTGCAGCCGATCAACTATCCGACAGTGCCCAAGGGGACAGAGCGTCTGAGGATCACACCAAGCCCGCTACATTCCGACGCGGATATTGAATATCTGGTCGATGCGCTATCATCTCTGTGGAGCCAATGCGCCATAGCCAGACGCGTTGCCTAGAGGGGTGAGCGTCTAGCGATCAATAGGTCGGAAGACCAAGGATACAAAGGAAGGTAATGACCATGACTATGACTCGCCGCGACGGCCTTCGGATGATCGGGGCCGCCACTGCAGCCGCAGCGATCGGTGTGCCGCTTAAGGCGTCTGCCGAGGGCACGGTGCACGAGGTGCTGATGCTCAACAAGCATCCGGACAACCGGGACCCGATGGTGTTCCACCCAGCCGTTGTGCGCGCGATGCCGGGTGACACGATCCGCTTCGTCCCCGAAGACCGCGGGCACAGCGTCCAGTCTGAGGAAGAGATGCTACCCGAGGGTGCCGAAGGCTGGGCCAGCAAGATCAACGAAGAGTTCGACGTGGTTGTGGAAACAGAGGGAGCCTATGGCTACATCTGCAAGCCGCACTACACGACCGGAATGGTTGGTTTGCTTCTCGTCGGGAACGTCGACAACCTTGAAGCGATCAAGGAAGCCCGTCACCGGGGCCGTGCGGCGAAGCGCTTTGAGGCGTACTTTGCCGAAGCGGAAGAGATTTTGAGCAACGAGACCAGCTAAGGTTTCGATCAACTAGCGTTTGCGAGGGGCGTGCGATTTGCGCGCCCCTTTTGCTTTCGCTAGCCCACGGTTTCCCGCGTCGCGCGCCGAGCTGTGCGAGAGTGACCCTTTGCCAGCAAAAGCAAGGCGATAGCTGCGAGGATCAGGAAGAGACCGCGAGGGACGAGCGGCGTGTCGGGCACGGGAAAGTCGAGGCGGCCAGCGGTTAGTGCAGGCGCATACGGTTGCACGCGTTCATCATAATCAGTGACCTGGCGCACGGTCATCGACGCGCTGTCGAATGCGTCGGTGTTGAGGTTGATTGTCAGGTCGCCGCCAAGTCCGTCAATCGGGTAAAAGATGAAGCTTGCGTATGTACGCGTCTCGTCCACATGGATGAGCTTTTGGTCAGCAGGCACGTTACAGACAGAGACGGACATGAACGCTTCGAACAAGGTGCGGAACGGCATCGGGTCGGTGATCGGATGCAACATGGTGGTCATGGGCTCAATCTCGACCGGTTGGCCGTTGAGCGTCGCACTCCATTGGGTCGACAGCCATTCGCCAAGTTCGGTTGTGCCGTTGCGGAACGTGTCAACCTCAAGCATCCCGTCGCTGTTGGCGAAGGGTTGCGGGATCGCGCCGAAGGCCTCGACGAGGTCGGCGGTGTCCGCGGACATAAAGAGCTCGATTGACGTCTCGCCGCGCCCGACGACCCATTCGACTTCCGCAGACGGGCGCAGGCCTTCGAATCCCACGATCTGCGCAAGCGCGCCAAGGCCGCAAGCGGCGGCGGCAATCAGGTAGAAACGTGCGGTTCGGGTCGCCATGGCCGTTACTTAAGGTCTGTTGGAGTCTTTCAATAGCCGAATATGTCGCGCTTTCCCATGGGGGACGGTGCGCTCGACTTTGTGAAGACCCGTGATCCTCATCGGCGGCATTGCGTGTGTGGGCGCGGGAAATTTCAGGTTGATATTGACTGACAGCCCTGACAGGCGCAGTGCGGGCGTGCACTTGTGAGGAGACCCCGAAATGCGAAGTGTCCTGTTCGCCCTTTTGATCGCCGCCGCCCCGGCCATGGCGCAGGAGCCGCCAGCGCTGCGGTTTGTCGGATCGGAATCGACGTTGGCCGTGTCGCCGGACGAGTTGGTCGAGGTGATTTCGGTGCAGGATGGGGATCGCTTCCTCATCATCGTCGAGATGGTGGAGCCTGTGGGTGACCGGTTCGCCGAGCTGACCGAAGCGACCGAAGGTGATCCGTTGACGGTTCAACTCTGCGGACGGGGGTTTGTGACGATAACAAGCGGGGGCCGAGTGGATGGCGGACGGGCGAATATTCCCGCGCCCAGTATGGATTTTGCAGACACGGCGGCCGAGGTCCTGAGGGCCGAAAAGACGTGCAGCGACATTCTGGTGCAGTGACCCCGATGCCTGATCGCGACCGCCCGCTTTACGCCGTTCTGATCGACGCGGACAACATCCCCGCGAAGTTCGCCGAGGCTATCCTGAGAGAAGTCACCGCGCTGGGCGAACCGGCGCTGAGGCGAGTATACGGGGATTGGTCGTCTGGGCGGTTGTCGAACTGGACGAAGGTTGTTCGGGACCTGGGCCTTGTCGCGCATCAGGAAAGCGCGAACACGGTTGCGAAGAACGCGTCGGACATCGGGTTGGTGATCGATGCGATGGACATTCTGCATACGGGCCGGTTCGACGGGTTCGTGCTGGTGTCGTCGGACAGCGACTTCACGGCGCTGGCCAACCGTGTGCGTGAGCAGGGGATGGACGTGATCGGCATCGGCGAAGCGAAGGCGCCAGAGAGCCTGAGGAACGTCTGCAACCGGTTCATCCTGATCGAGAATATCGTGGAGGATCCGGTCGACCCCGAGGTCGAAAAGCCCGCCGACAAGCTGGAGCCGAAAGAGGCCGTCCCGCTGATCCTGAGAGCGATGGAAAAGATCGCGCAGGATGATGAGTGGTACGCCTTGGGGCAGATCGGCCAGTTCATTCAGGCCGAGGCGCCGGACTTCGACACGAGGACTTACGGCAAGCGGAAGCTATCAGACCTTGTAGAGGGTCTAAGCCGGTTCGAGACGCGGAAAGCCGGCAACCAGCTGATGATCCGTCGCATCGACTAGCGGCCGATTTCTGGAAGAAATCGTAACGGAAAATTCCATTTTCCGGCCCCTTAGGTGCCGTAGCGTGCCATGAACATGTCGGCGGCGCCGTTGGCCACGCGTTTGATCTCGTCGTCCGAAAACGTGTCCTGGATGCCCAGAAGGAGTTTCACGAAAAGGTCGGACTTGCAGAGCTCGGCGAATTGATCGGCGGCGAGGTCGAGGTCGTCGATCTTCAGCTCACCCCGGTCCATTGCCTGCTTGAAGTAGGCGATCATCTTCTGACGGACGGGGGCCGGGCCGGATTCCCAGAACTCTTGTCCGATACCGGGAAAGCGTTCGGCCTCGGCCACGCAGATGCGGAACACGTTTTTGCCGAAGGGTGAGACGAAGAGCCGGACCATGCGTTCAGCCGCGTTGCGCAGGGCCTGATCGGGGGGCGCGGACATGGCGAGCATTTCGTCCGTTGCCTGCTCTTGCCGACAGCATTCGGCCTTCGCCACCTCCATGAACAGCATGCGTTTGTCGGGGAAGTAGTTGTAGAGCGTCGCCTTCGACACGCCCGCCGAACGGGCGATGTCATCCACGCTGGCGCCATCGAACCCGTCCCGCATGAAAATTTCGCGCGCCCCTTCAAGGACCTGCGCCATTTTCCGACCGGTTCGCGTGGAGCTTGCTTGAATGTTCATTCGTGATCCTCGTCAAACTTGGAACGAATATAAACTGATCAGTTCACTTTTTTCAAGATGGGCCGGTGGGCTTGTCATTGGGCGTGGGCGCCGGTAGCGGTCGCGGAATGGTTGCTATCCTGCTGCAGACCCTTCCGTTTTTCGCTCTGATCGGCCTCGGGTACTGGGCAGGGCGGAGCGGCTTTTTCTCGGAAGACGCGACGGCGTATCTTACCAAGTTCGTGTTCTATTTCGCGCTGTCGGCGATGCTGTTTCAGTTCTCGGCCAACCTGAGCCTCGCCGAGGTGTTCGATGCCGAGTTCGTGCTGGCCTACTTCCTTGGGACGGTTGTGATTTATCTGGTCGGCACCGCCGTCGCGATGGCGCGCAGGATTGGCACCGCAGAGACAGCGATTGAGGCGCAGTGTACGGTCATCGGCAACGTTGGTTTCCTTGGCATCCCGATGTTCGCGATGCTGTTCGGACCGGACTCGATTGGTCCGATGCTGCTTGTTCTGGCCACGGACCTGATCTTTTTCGGGAGCCTCATCGTCATCCTCGTCACCGGCAGCCGTGATGGCCGGATGCATTTTGGCATTCTGAAGACGGTGGGTGTCGGCCTGCTGAAAAACCCGATGATCATGTCGATTGGTGCGGGTTTGATTTGGGCCGGGTTCGACCTGCCGATCCCTGTGCCGGTCAACGACTTCCTTGAAATTCTGGGCGCGGCGGCCACGCCGGGCGCGCTGTTTGCGATTGGGGCGTCGCTGGCGTCAAAGTCGGCAGAGCGGGTGTCGGTGGCGTTGTGGCTGTCGGGGGCGAAGTTGTTTCTGCATCCGGCGGCGGTGGCGATCTCTGCGCTTGTTCTGTTTAGCGTAGACCCCTATGCGGCGGGCGTGATGATCGCGGCGGCTGCGATGCCGGTGGCGGGAAATGTGTTTATCCTCGCCCAGCATTACGGGATCGCCCCGCAGCGGGTCTCGGCCTCGATCCTCTTGTCAACGGTGGGGTCTGTTGTGACGGTGACGGCGGTGGTGGCCTGGGTCCAGGGATTGTGAAGATGGAAACGAAGTCGGAAAACGCGTGCTTTGGCGGGGTGCAACTGGTTTGTAGCCATGCGTCCGGGGCGACAGGGACAGAGATGACGTTTGGCCTGTTCCTTCCGGAAGAGGCGAAGGACGGGCCGGTTCCCGTGTTGTGGTATCTGTCGGGGCTGACCTGCACACATGAGAACGCGATGACGAAGACGGGCGCGCAGGCCCATGCGGCGGAGCATGGGGTGGCGCTGGTGTTTCCGGATACGTCCCCGAGGGGTGAGGGCGTGCCGGATGACGAGGCCTACGATCTGGGTCAGGGGGCCGGGTTTTATGTGAACGCGACGGAAGCGCCGTGGGCCGAGCACTTTCGGATGTGGGAGTATGTCGCCGAGGATCTGCCGAAAGCGGTGTTTGAGGCATTCCCGCTGGATCACGAACGGCAGGCGATCACCGGGCACTCCATGGGTGGGCACGGGGCGCTTACGCTCGCGATGACCTATCCGAAGCGGTTCAAAAGCGTGTCGGCGTTTGCCCCGATTGCCAATCCGATTGCGAGCGATTGGGGGCGCAAGCAGCTTGGGGCGTATCTTGGCGATAGTGAGGAAAGCTGGGTGGCCCATGACTCGACGCATCTGATGGAGATGCACGGGCATCCCGGGCACGTCTTGGTTGATCAGGGCGCGTCGGATCAGTTTCTTGATCTGCTCAAGCCCGAGGCGCTTGCCGGGGCGATTGCAAAGCGGCGGCAGGCGGCGACGTTCCGGATGCAGCCGGGCTATGACCACAGCTATTTCTTCGTGCAGACGTTCATGGGCGATCACGTGGCGTTCCATGCTGAGGCGCTGTGGGCGTGATCTATGTCGATGCGGATGCCTGCCCGGTGAAGGCTGAGGTGGAGGTCATCGCAACCCGGCGCAATGTCGAAGTGCGGATGGTGTCGAACGGCGGCATTCGCCCGTCGGCCAACCCGCTGGTGCAGATGATCTATGCGCCGGAGGGGCCGGACGAGGCGGACAAGTGGATTGCCGAGCGCGCCGGAGAGGGCGACATCGTGGTCACATCGGACATCCCGCTGGCGGCGAAATGTGTTGAGCGGGGTGCAGCTGTCCTGAAGCCGGACGGCGAGGCGATTACCGAGGCGAATGCGGGTAACATGCTGGCGATGCGGGATCTGATGGCCGATCTGCGCGCGGCCGACCCGTTTCGGCAGGGCGGCGGGCGACCGTTCGGGAAGGTGGATCGCAGCCGCTTTCGCGACGCGCTGGATCGAGCGTTGCGGCAGGCATGATCGAGGCGGTCGTCTTCGATATCGGAAACGTGCTGATCGAGTGGCGGCCTGAGCCGTATTTCGATCAGGTCCTTGGGGAAGAGAGGCGGAGGGACCTGTTCGCCGCCGTTGATTTGCTCGGGATGAATGAGCGTATCGACCTGGGCGAGGATTTCGTGGCGACCGTCAACGAAACGGCAGAACGGTTCCCGGATTACGCGACAGAAATCCGTTTGTGGCGTGACGCCTGGATGGAGTTCACGGGGCCGGTGATTGACGGCTCGGTCGAGGCGCTGAGGGACCTGCGGGCGAAGGGCGTGCCGGTGTTTGCGCTGTCGAATTTCGGAATTCAGACGCTGGAGATCGCGGAAGAGGCGTATCCGTTCCTGACCGAGTTCGACCGGCGGTATATCTCGGGGCACATGAGGGTGATGAAGCCGGACCCGGAGATTTATCGGCGAGTTGAGGCGGACAGCGGCGTGGCTGCGGAGCGATTGCTGTTTGTGGACGACCTGCCAAAGAACATCGCAGCGGCCGAGGCGCGTGGGTGGCAGGGGCACCTGTTTGAGGGCGCCGAGGGTTGGCGCGCACGGTTGGTGGCGGAAGGTCTGCTTTAAGAGCATCGGGGCGGTGGGCAGATTGCCCACCCTACACTGTTTGCCGCGTTAGTTCTGGGCCCAGCGGCCTTCGAAATCTTCGGGGATCAAAAGGATGTCGCGGTCGAGCGCTTTGACATCTCGGCGGCCGCACAGGGCCATGGAGGTGTCGAGTTCCTTTTGAAGGACTTCGAGGGCGCTCGTCACGCCCGCCTGCCCCATCGCGCCGAGGCCGTAGATATAGGCGCGGCCGATCATGGTGCCCTTCGCGCCGATAGCCAGCGCCTTGAGGATGTCCTGGCCCGAGCGGATGCCGCTGTCGAGCCAGACCTCTGTCCGGTCGCCCACCGCGTCGACGATCTGGCGGAGCATGCGGATGGAGCTCAGCGCACCGTCCAGTTGCCGCCCCCCGTGATTCGAGACGATGATCGCATCGGCGCCAAGGTCGGCAGCCCGTTTGGCGTCTTCAACGTCGAGCAGGCCCTTGAGGATCACCTTGCCGCCCCACATCTCCATGAGCTTTTTGACCTTGTCCCAATCGAGGGCCGGGTCAAATTGCGTGTGCGTCCACGCCGATAGCGACGAGGGGTCATCAATCCCCTCCACGTGGCCGATGATGTTACCGAAGTTGCGGCGTTTGGCCTGCAACATCTCCATCCCCCAGCGCCACTTCGTGGCGAGGTTGGCCATTGTCTTGAGCGTCGGCTTCGGCGGGGCCGAGAGGCCGTTCTTGATGTCCTTGTGACGCTGACCGAGGATCTGAAGGTCGAGCGTGATGACGAGGGCCGAGCACTTAGCGTCCTTCGCGCGCTGGATCAGGCGAGACGTAAAGTCCATGTCCTTCATCGTGTAGAGCTGGAACCAGAAGGGGCGGGTCGTCGCCTCGGCCACCTCTTCGATGGAGTTCACGGACATCGTCGACAGGGTGTAGGGGACGCCGAATTTCTCGGCCGCGCGGGCGGCTTTGATTTCGCCATCGGCCCATTGCATGCCCGCGATCCCGATGGGGGCGAGGGCGACGGGCAGGGCGGCGTCTTCGCCGATCATGGTGGTCGCGGTGGAGCGGTTGGTCATGTCGACGGCAACACGCTGGCGCAGGCGGATTTGGTCGAAATCAGATGTGTTCTCGCGGAACGTCTGCTCTGTCCATGACCCGGATTCAGCGTAGTCGTAGAACATCTTCGGCACACGGCGCTTATAGATGCGCTTGAGGTCCTTGATCTCGGTGATCACGGGCATCGCTGGGTTCCCCACGTTTCGTTGCTCCCGTCCTGCCAGTTGACCTGGGCAAGCGCAATGCGACTTGATTGTAGTGCGATATCGTACTATATGATACGAAATCGTATTATATTGGAGATACGGACATGGCGATTTCGAGACGCAAGATGCTGGCCCTTGTGGGCGGTGGAACGGTCATCGCGGCAGGCGCCGCTGCTGGAGGGTTTGCGGTCACACGCACGCCGCACACGGCCCTTGCCCCGTGGGACATGGCTGGCGGGTACGGGGAGATCCGGAAAGACGCGCTGTCCTATGCGCTTCTCGCCCCCAACCCGCATAATCGCCAGCCTTGGGTCGCAGAGCTGGTGGAGGATGACACCATTATCCTGAGCCGTGATCTGGCGTTGGATCTGCCGGTGACTGACCCGTTCGGGCGGCAGTTGACGATCGGGATGGGATGCTTTCTGGACTTGATGGAGATGGCGGCGGCCAACGCCGGTTACGCGGTCGCGACTGAGTTGTTCCCTGAAGGGTATGACGATGGCGCACCCGTTGCCCGCTGTCGTTTCGTCGAGGGGGCCGGGGCGCCGGATCCGCTTTTTGCGCACGTCATGACGCGCCGGTCGCACAAGGAGGCGTTTGATCCGCGACCCGTCACCACCGCGGAGGCCGAGCCGCTGGCGCCCTATGCGGAGGTCGTCGTGGACGGCCCCCGGAACGAGCGTCTGCGCAAGCTGGCCCACGATGCCTGGATGACCGAAGCACACACGCCCGCCGCGTGGCAGGAAAGCATCGATCTGCTGAGGATCGGCAAGGCCGAGATCAATGCCCAGCCTGACGGCATCGACGCGGGCGGACCAATGCTGGAGACGTTGGCCCTCGCCGGGCTCTTTACCAGAGAGGCGGCGTCGGACGTCAATAACCCGGGCACGAAGGGTGCCATTGAGGACACGAGTGGCGCCATCCTCGGGGCGCCGGCCTTTACGGTGATCCGGACTGCGGGAAACACGCGCCGCGATCAGATCGAGGCCGGGCGGCGCTGGCTGCGCCTTAACCTGGCGACCACTGCGGCCGGGATGGCCCTTCGCCCGGTCAGCCAGGCGTTGCAGGAGTATCCGGAGATGGCGGACATTTATAAGGCCATCCATGCCGAGTTGGCCGCGCCGGGCGAGACGGTTCAAATGCTTGGGCTGCTCGGCTACGCTCCCCTGACGCCGCGCACGCCGCGCTGGCCGTTGGAGGCGAAGATACGGAATGCATGACGACGCGGCCCGGATGTACTTCCGGTTCTTCAATGAGATCGGGATCATCGGGCAATTGAGCCGCGCCCTGTTTGAGGCGCGGTTGCCGGACGGGCTGCTCGTGTCGCATTTCAGCGTGGTCAACCATCTGGTGCGCCTTGGGGACGGGCGCACCCCCCTGAACATCGCTCAGGCGTTTCAGGTGCCGAAGACGACAATGACCCACACGCTGTCAATTCTGGAGAAGCACGGTTTTGTCGAGATGGTGCCGAACCCCGACGACGGGCGGAGCAAGTTGGTCAAGCTAACCGATGCGGGCAGGGCATTTCAGGGTGAGGCGATTGAGCGGCTGGGGCCTGACATGCTGACCATGTCAGAAGAAATTCCGGCGAAACGGATCGCTGAAATCGTGCCGTTGCTGGAAGAGGTCCGCCAGTATCTGGACGCCAATCGTCCCTAGTCGCTGGCTGCCATCGCCCGCAGAATGGCGTCGCTGGCCTCGTCAGCCGGGAAGAACAGTTCGATCTTCAGGTCTTCAAGCGTTTCATCGGCGACGGTGCTGAAATGCGCGATGGTTGCGATGAAGGACAGCCGCTTGTCGCCAAATCGATAGATCGCCGAGACGGACGGCCCTGCGGGTACGGTGGAGGCATTGGCCTGGGCTGCGAGGGCCTCGATGGCGGCGTCAAGCTCGGCCACGCCTCCCGCAGCGGCGCTTTCGGCGCGAAGGCGGATGCTGGTGTGGTGCGCGACCTCGGGCCAGTTCTCGATAACCTCGGGCATGATCGGATGCATCACGAGGTCAAGCATGCTGCCGCCTTCCGAAAGGCCCAGTGGCGCAAAAAGCCTTGAGGCGGGCGCGTTCAGTTGCACGATGCGCCACACCCGGTCGATCACGAAGCCTGGGTAAGGCGCATGGCGTTCCAGCGTCCAGGACACGGCATCGCGGATCGGCGCCATCTGTGCGTCTGTATAGGGCGTTGCCCCATAGCGCGGCGCAAAACCCACCGCGCGCATCATCATGTTACGCGCGTCGAGCGGGGCATTCATCACTTCAGAGAGGTGCAAGATCATATCTGGACTGGGCCTGGCCCGCCCGGTTTCGAGAAACGAGATATGCCGGCGCTGACGTCTGCCTCCATAGCAAGGTCGAGCTGGCTCATGCGACGACGCTTGCGCCATTCTTTCAGGAGGCTGGGGTAGGGTGTCATGCGGTGAGTATAGGCTAGCAGGATCCGCGCTTCACTTACCTCTGAGGTAATTGCTTCGCTGTCGTCGCCCGGCGCACATGACGGCATCTTCAGAGGAGAAGACTATGACTCAACAGCAATACATGCGCCGTACCGGGATCGGTATTGGGGCCGTCGGCGTGTTCTTCGCGGTGTCGGCGCTGCCGCTTTTGCATCCCGCCGCGCATCTGTTCCTGACGCTTGCCTATTGGCCGATGCAGTCGGTGCCGCCGGATCTTGTCGTTCCACTACCGGTGCTGCTGGCCATTTCCGGAGGGTTGACGGCGGGCATTGGCGCGGCGCTCTGGGCGTTGGGCACGCATGTTTCGCCAATCTCACCCGCTGCGGCCATGAAGGTGGCGTGGTTGATGGGGTGGAGTTGGTTCATTGTCGACAGCGCCGGGTCCATCGCGGTTGGTGCGCCCTTCAATGCGGTGTTGAACCTTGCCTTCTTGGCGCCGATCCTGCTGTGCAGCCGCGTACCTTCTTCAGCTGCTGAGGCCGCCTAGCTGGGAAGAAACTCGCGACGGCACCAGCCGAGGTGCCGGGTGGCATCGTCGAAGAGGGAGGCATCCTCGGGCAGGCGATCGATCATGACGTTGTAGGCGCCAACCTTCTCGCGCCATGTCCCGCTGACATGCTGGACGAGGATGTAGGTGCCAATTTCGGCCCCAGCCTGTTTGGAGGTCGAGGAGGCCACGCCAAGCCGCTCACCCATAAACGCCACGTAAGAGAAATAGGCCGCGCATTTCACGGCGCTTGCTTCGCGGCCAGCATAGATGCGCCGGTCGGCCAAAGCGGGTTGGGCTGCGGCGGCAACAGCCGCAACTGTCAGAGCGTAAAGGGCTTTCACGTCATCCTCCGTTCCATCCCCGCACCGGGCAGGCTAGGCCCCGGTTGCGGCAACCATGGGGCAGAGCGGGGGCCGAAAGATGCGTCAGGGGGCGCGATGCGCGCCGTCTGCGAGGGACTTTACGAAAGTTAGAACTGATTCGGGGGGATCGCCTGCCGCAATCCGTTCAACTATTGCGGAGCCGACAACGGCGCCGTCCGCGACGCGGGCAATGTTCTCTGCCGCGTCGGGGGTTTTGATGCCGAACCCCACGATCACGGGCAGGTCTGTGGCCGCCTTGATACGGCTAACTTCGGGGCCAACGTCCCCTGCGACGGCGTTGGCGGCGCCCGTGATCCCGGTGATCGAGACGTAGTAGACGAAGCCGGACGTGTTCGTCAGGACCTTCGGCAGTCGCTTGTCGTCTGAGGTCGGCGTGGCGAGGCGAATGAAGTCGAGGCCCGCCTTAAGCGCCGGGAGGCAGAGTTCGCTGTCCTCTTCGGGCGGGAGGTCAACGACGATCAGGCCGTCTATTCCGGCGTCCTTCGCATCGGCAAGAAAGCGGTCGACTCCGCGTGAGTAGATCGGGTTGTAATAGCCCATCAGCACGATGGGCGTCGTGTCGTCGCCCTCCCGGAAGGCGCGGACCATATCGAGCGTCTTTTCAAGCGTCTGTCCGGCTTCTAGGGCGCGTTGCCCGGCCACCTGGATCGTGGGTCCGTCGGCCATGGGGTCGGTAAACGGCAGGCCCAGCTCGATGATGTCGACCCCGGCGTTGGGCAGGCCTTTGACGATTTCGAGCGACGTTTCGTAGTCGGGATCTCCGGCCATGACATATGACACGAAGGCTTTCTGGCCGTCCTTGCGCAGACGCTCGAACGTGGTGCTGATGCGGGTCATCTGATCCCTCCCCGAAGACCGGCATGGTCTGCAGAATTCGGGGGCGGAATGCAATGGCTTGGTGGCGGGCTGCAGGGTGCTTATATGAACTATTTGCTTGCGATCCTGTTACCGCCCCTGTCGATCCTGCTTGCAGGGCGACCGCTGGTGGCCGTCATCACGTTTGTCATCTGGGTTCCGGCGCTCTTCTTTTCGGGCGGGCTGACGCATCCGATGTTCATCATCCTTGCTTGGATCCTGATCTTTCAGGCCCGGGAAGACCGGCGCGAACGTCGATACATGGAAGAGCGGTAGCGCCGCTCATCGGCCCTTACGGGCGCGCCTCGCTTGTGTCCCGCCCGCCCGGCGGATAGACGCGGCGCGTTGATTGGAAGGGGCGTGCCGCCATGGGCTTCAAGACCGGTATTGTTGGGCTTCCGAATGTCGGGAAGTCGACGCTGTTCAACGCGCTGACGCGCACGGCGGCGGCGCAGGCGGCGAACTTTCCGTTCTGTACGATTGAGCCCAATGTGGGCGAGGTGTCGGTCCCGGACGCGCGGTTGGCGAAGCTGGCGGAGATTGCGAAGTCGGCGAACGTGATCCCGGCGCGGATGACGTTTGTGGATATTGCGGGGCTCGTGAAGGGGGCATCGAAGGGGGAGGGGCTGGGAAACCAGTTTCTGGCCAACATCCGCGAGGTGGATGCCATTGCCCATGTGCTGCGGTGTTTCGATGACCCGGACGTGACCCATGTCGAGAACCGGGTGGATCCGGTGGCGGATGCCGAAACGATCGAGACGGAGCTGATGCTGGCCGATCTGGAGTCGGTCGAGAAGCGGCTGCAGGGGATCGTCCGGAAGGTACGCGGGGGCGACAAGGAGGCGCTCTTGCAGGAGCGTCTGCTGAACGCGGCGAAGGCGGTGCTGGAGGACGGGAAGCCGGCGCGGACGGTGGAGGTCGCGGACGAGGATCTGAAGGCGTGGCAGGGGCTGCAACTTTTGACGACGAAGCCGGTGCTTTACGTTTGCAACGTCGATGAGGGAGAGGCGGCGGAGGGGAATGATCACTCCGCTCGGGTCGCGGAGATGGCGGCGCGGGAGGGGGCGGCGAGTGTCGTGATCTCGGCGAAGATTGAGGAGGAGATCGCGCAGCTTGAGGCCGACGAAGCGGAGATGTTTCTGGAGGAGCTGGGGCTGGAGGAGGCGGGGCTCGACCGGATGATCCGGGCTGGGTACGAGCTGTTGAACCTGCAGACCTATTTCACGGCCGGGCCGAAGGAGGCGCGGGCGTGGACGATCCCGGAGGGGACGCTGGCGCCGCAGGCGGCGGGGGTGATCCACGGGGACTTCGAGAAGGGGTTCATCCGGGCGGAGACGATCGGGTACGCCGATTACGTGGCCCTGGGGGGCGAGCAGGCGGCGAAGGATGCGGGGAAGATGCGGGCCGAGGGGAAGGGGTACCTCGTGAAGGACGGGGACGTGCTGCATTTTTTGTTCAACACGTAGCGGTCCCGCAGGGGGACCGATTTTAACGAACTGTATTTAAATGATTTTTTAAAAATGTTGCATGATATGCAACAGGATAGGGCTGCATTGTCTGAATGGACAAGGGGCCCCGAGATGGGGATTTTCGTCGATGAACAGGCTCAGGATCACGCGGCACTCTGGCTATACGCTCAAGACGGAGTATCTTGATCCGCTGGAGATGAGTGCCGGGAAGCTCGCCAAGGAACTCGGCTTGCGACGGGAGCGGATTGAGCGGCTAGTGAAGGGCACGACGCCGATCACCGCGGATACCGCTTTGCGGCTGGGCAGGTACTTTGGGACGACGCCTCAGTTTTGGATGAACCTGCAGATCGATTACGATCTGGTGTCGACGGCGGGTAAGATCGACCTTTCGGGAATTAAGCCGATGGACGCAGGGTGACCTAGGCATTTGGCAGCCGATACAGGCCAAAAATGCGAGAGTCCAAGACGCATTGGAACCAAAGACGGGCCGTCGTCCATCAGAACGGCCGCGAAAATGAAAGCAAACTACGAACGCAGGCAGGCGTCTGAGGGCGATCTTGGTTTAGGATCGTTGAGGGAGTATTCTCAACAGAGAGCGCATAGAAGCATACATGATCTCTGATGCTTAACCGTGAAGCAGAACCAAAGTCCGTCGGTGTTGTAGGCGACGGTGACGATGTCGCCATTATCGAAGCCATCGAAGATGTTTTCCAAGTCGCGATTATGGACGAGGAAGCCAAGTGCATTCGGACCTTGGGGGATGCACATTCGGTGATTTGTTCCAAGTTACCGAACGACGAGAACGAGCAAACAAAGTGCCTCACAGCCATGGCGTACTACAGATTGAATCGTGCAATGAAGCACCATGGAAAGGCCAAGCCGTCTAAACGCCTTGGGGCACCCGAAGCGACAAATCCGCGAGAGTTTCAGAAGCAATTGGAGGAAGGAAGCGGATTGCAACTGCCGTTCCTAACGACTTCAAGCACGTGGGTGACTATTATCGGATGGTCCATACTCGCCACATGGATTGCCGGGCCGGTATTGTTTTCCGGTTTCTATGCCATTGCAGTCGGCATTCTAATACTGTTTTTTAACATCGCGATCTGGCGGTTCGCGACACGTATCGATCAGCGCGTCTGGATATTCAAAGGGACGCTTGCTGATCTCTCACGGCAGGCTTCAGAGGAAAACATCGGCCAACTTGTCTCTGAAGGCGGGAAGTGGAATGGGGCTGATGTTTGGACAGCTATGACGAAGATCATCTCAGATGAAACTGGCTTTCCTGCAAAAAGCATGCGGCTAGCCATGACATTCATCGACTGAGACTCTATGTCCCGCATGCATTTCAGACCTGCGACATCTGAGGTTTCCGAGCGGCGCAGCCTTGCTCCCGTCGCGACTGTGGTGACGATATTGCTTTACAGACCCAGTGACATTTCTTGATTACAACAAACAACCCGGCGCCGGGGATGAAGGCACTAACGGTTGGTGTAGCGGCGGCTTACGGGCCGCCGCTTGTCGCGATTGCCAGCGCTGACTGGCCCGTCAGGCCATTGTGGAGCGGCCCTTTTCGTTGGTGTGGGGCAGGATCCAGTTGGCCATGTACTTGTGACCCGGGACGATGTGGTCGAAGGGGAACTTCGCCATGTGTTTGTGGCCCGGGACGATGTGGCCGAACGGGAATTTCGCCATGAACTTGTTGCCCGGGACCAGAAGGCCGATGGGGAAGCGTCCGTAGCGGACGCGGGACGGTGCCAGTAGTCCGATTGGGAAGCGTCCGTAGCGCACCTTCGACGACACGAGGTGGCCGAAGGGGAAGTTCGCCATGAACTTGTTCCCCGGCACGAGGGAGTTCGTGCCGCGCTTGCCGTTCATCAGCAGGGGGAAGGGCCAGTTGGCCATGTGCCTCCAGCCCTTTGGCACGATGTGGCCGAAGGGGAACCTGGCCATGAACTTGTTGCCCGGGATCAGGAGGCCGATCGGGAAACGTCCGTAGCGCACGTTGGACGGCGCCAGCAGGCCGATCGGGAAGCGGCCGTAGCGGACGTGGGATGGCACGAGGTGGCCGAACGGGAAGTTGGCCATGTACTTCTTCCCCGGGATCAGCAGGTCGAACGGGAAGCGTCCGTAGCGGATGTTCCCCGGCAGCAGCAGGCCGATGGGCCAGCTTGCCATGCGGGCGTGACGGGGGATGGCCGGGTCGGGGCTGGGGAGTTTCTCGGTGATCAGCGGGATCGGCCAGTCTGCCATGTGGTAGGTCGTGCTGGACGGGTCGCGCGGACGTGTCAGCATCAACGGGGCGCCCGGCAGGACGTTGAGTGGTTTCTGGTTTGGAACGAACGCGATCGCGGCTTCTTCGGGGAGGTCGCCGAGGTCGGCGGCACCCGATTTGGAGAGGACCTCGCGGGTGATGCGGGCGACGCCGAGGGGAGTGTAGTCGGCGAGGACCAGCAGGACGGCCCCGCCTTGGGACATGCGGTCGCGGTAGGCCTCGGCCGTTCGAGGCTCGACCCCGCGGGACGTGAGGCCGTGGACGAGGTTGTCCGGACTCGTGTACGCGCGGACGATGTCGCGGGGGAGGCGCTTTCGGTAGACGAGTTCGTCGCGGACGGATTGGAGTTCGGCGGGATCGTCGAAGAACCGTGTTATGGCTGTTGGCATGGGGCCTCCGGTGTGTTGGTGGACTGCTGTCCGAGGTGACGGTGTTTCGGTGGACCAACAGCGGGGGTGTTGGGGCGCGGTGTGAGGGGCCGGACCCGTGTGGGTACGGCTGCGGGTGCGGCGCAGGTGTGTCGTTTTGTCGCGACCATGTGCAAGCGATAGCCTGAGCGGGCTGTCAAATCAAGCTTACAGTGCGGGTGTCAGATGAATCTAGGGATCGTTCGGATCTTGATGTGGGCGCCGGGCACTGCCGGTTGTCGTGGTGGTGTGCAGGGGCGGCGGTGTGACGATGGTTGAATACCTCGCCTATGCAGTTCTCTTGATCGGGTTGCCCGTCTTCGTTCCAGTTTACGCCGGAGTAAGGGCGTTCCGGGCATCGAAGCGCTCTCCGTTACTCGCAGCTATTTTTGCCGTGGTTGTCGCGGCTCTGGCCTTTATGGCGACAGGCTATGTGTGTCTGTTTGCTTCGATGTATCTTGCTTGTGGTTTGCACCCGCGCGATCCCGAGTGCGAGTACATCGCTTGGGACACACTGTTTGGCGCTCCTTAGACGATGAGGATTCTGAAGATCACGCGGCATTCGGGGCATGCTCTCAAGACGCTTTATCTTGATGCGTTGGAGATGAGCGCCAGTCGGTTGGCCATGGACCTTGGCTTGCAGCGGGAGCGGATTAGCGGGTGGTGACGGGCACGACGCCGGTCACCGTGGATACCGCTTTGAGGCTGCGTCTGTTTTCGAGTTGGGAACGGTGTTGCGGCGGCCTTGAGGCCGCCGCAGTAGGATTTAGCCCGCCAAATCGAACCGGTCGTTGGTCATGACCTTGGTCCAGGCCGCGACGAAGTCTTTTACGAACTTCTCGGCGTTGTCGTCTTGGGCGTAGACCTCGGCGTAGGCGCGGAGGATGGAGTTGGAGCCGAAGACGAGGTCTGCGCTGGTGGCGGTGTATTTGATGTCGCCGGTTGCGCGGTCCCGTAGTTCGTAGGTACCGTCGGTGATGGGGTGCCAGCTTAGGGACATGTCCGTCAGGTTGACGAAGAAGTCCGTGGTGAGCTGGCCCACGCGTTCGGTGAAGACGCCGTGCGCCGCGCCGCCGTGGTTGGTGCCGAGGACGCGCATGCCGCCGACCAGCACCGTCATTTCCTTCGCGGTCAGGCCGAGGAGTTGGGCGCGGTCGAGCATCATGGCTTCCGGCGTCACCGCGTAGTCGCGGAGTTGCCAGTTGCGGAAGCCGTCGGCGAGGGGTTCGAGGACCGAAAAGCTGTCGGCGTCGGTCATCTCATCCGTCGCGTCTCCGCGACCCTTGGCGAAGGGCACGGCGATGTCGAAGCCTGCGGCCTTGATCGACTGCTCCAGCCCCACGTTGCCCGCGAGCACGATGACGTCGGCGATGGAGGCGCCGGTGTCTGCCGCGATAGGCTCCAGTATGCCGAGGACCTTGGCGAGGCGTTCCGGCTCATTCCCGGCCCAGTCCTTTTGCGGGGCAAGGCGGATGCGGGCGCCGTTGGCGCCGCCGCGCTTGTCGGACCCACGGAAGGTGCGGGCGCTGTCCCAGGCGGTGGCGATCATCTCAGCCGCGGTGAGGCCGCTGTCGGCGATCTTGGCCTTCACGGCGTCGACGTGGTAGTCGGTCGGGCCTTCTGGGATCGGGTCTTGCCAGATCAGGTCTTCGTTCGGGACAAACGGGCCGTGGTAGTTGACGCGCGGGCCCATGTCGCGGTGGGTCAGCTTGAACCAGGCGCGGGCGAAGGTGTCGCGGAAGTACTCCGGGTCGGCCATGAACTTCTGGCAGATCTCGTTGTAGATCGGGTCGACCTTCATGGCCATGTCGGCGTCGGTCATCATCGGCATGCGGCGGACGGAGGGGTCGGTCGGGTCGACCGGCTTTTCGTCGTCGGGCATGTTCACGGGCTGGTACTGGTTGGCCCCGGCGGGGGATTTCGTGAGTTCCCAGTCGTAGCCGAAGAGGTAGTCGAAGTAGCCCATGTCGAATTCGAGAGGCTTCTTGGACCAGGCGCCTTCTATCCCCGACGTGAAGGCGTTGGTGGCTTTGCCGTCGTGGTCGGGGTTGTCCCAGCCGAAGCCTTGCGCGTGGACCGGGCAGCCTTCGGGTTCGGCGCCGATCTTGTCGCCCGCCATGGCGCCATGGGCCTTGCCGACGGTGTGGCCCCCGCAGGTGAGCGCGGCGGTTTCTTCGTCGTTCATCGCCATCCGGCTGAAGGTTTCGCGGATGTGCAGCGCGGTCATCGCCGGGTCGGGATTGCCGTTGACGCCCTCGGGGTTGACGTAGATCAGGCCCATGTGGACGGCGGCGAGGGGGTTTTCCATTGTGCCGGGCGTGGTGAGGTCGCCGTAGCGGGCTTCGGACGGGGCAAGCCATTCGGATTCAGAGCCCCAGTAGACGTCCTTTTCCGGGCCCCAGATGTCTTCGCGGCCAAAGCCGAAGCCGAAGGTTTTGAGCCCCATGGATTCGTAGGCGACGGTGCCGGACAGAAGGATGAGGTCGGCCCAGGAGAGGGCGTTGCCGTATTTCTTCTTGACCGGCCAGAGGAGGCGGCGGGCTTTGTCGAGGCTGGCGTTGTCGGGCCAGGAGTTCAGGGGGGCGAAGCGGATGTTGCCGCCCGCGCCGCCGCCACGCCCGTCGCCGATGCGGTAAGATCCGGCGGAGTGCCAGGCGAGGCGGATCATCAGGCCGCCGTAGTGGCCCCAGTCGGCGGGCCACCAGTCCTGGCTGTCGGTCAGCAGCGCCTCGACGTCGTCGCGGACGGCCTGGAAGTCGAGCGCCTTGACGGCTTCGCGATGGTCATAGTCGGCGTCCATCGGGTCGGTCTTGGTGTCGTTCTGGTGGAGGATGTCGAGGTTCAGCGCCTCGGGCCACCACTTGGTGACGGAGTTGTCGGTGCCGGTATTGCCGCCGTGCATGACGGGGCAGCCGCCGCCGGATTTGCTGTTGATGGGGTTGCCGTCCATTTTGGGTGTCTCCTCTCGATACCTGCGGGCGACGTATCGGAATTGTGGCATTGGGGCAAATTTACAATTCCTATGCTTCTGATAAGTTCTGCAAATGAAGTCGTTGACGCTGAAGCATCTGAGGTATTTTGAGGCGCTGGCCGGGCATCGCCATTTCGGGCGGGCGGCGGAGGCGTGTTTTATCTCGCAGCCCGCTTTGTCGTTGCAGATCAAGGAGCTGGAAGAGCTGATGGGCGGCCCGCTGGTGGAGCGGGCGGCACGGGAGATCCGATTGACGGCGATGGGGGAGGATCTGCTGGAGCGGGCGCGCGATATTCTGCTGAGGGTCGAGGATATCGGGACGCTTGCGAGAAGCCGAAAGGGAGCGTTCACGGGGCGGCTGCGGATCGGGGTTATCCCGACGGTGGCGCCGTATCTGTTGCCACGCGTGGTGACGGCGCTGTCGCAGCGGTTTCCGGAGTTGGTGCTGGAGCCGAAGGAGACTGTGACGCAGTCGCTATTGCAGGAGGTGCTGGCGTCGCGGTTGGACATGGCGATTGTGGCGCTGCCGATCTCGGAACCCGCGCTGCGGGAGTTTGCGCTGTTTGAGGAGGAGTTTCTGCTGGTGCGCCCGAAGGCCGAGGCGGGGGCGCCTGTGCCTGCGTTGGCGGCGTTGCCTGCGATGCAGTTGTTGCTTCTGGAGGAGGGGCATTGCTTTCGGGATCAGGCGCTGTCGTTTTGCAGCGCCTCGGGCGTACAGGCGCGGCAGATCATGGAGGGAAGCTCGCTGTCGACGCTGGTGCAGATGGTGAGCGCGGGGATTGGCGTGACGCTGATCCCCGAGATGGCGGAGGCGTTTGAGACGCGGACGGCGGATGTGGCGGTGTCGCGGTTCCCGGTGCCTGCGCCGAACCGGACGGTGGGGCTGATCTGGCGGCGAACCAATCCGCTGGAGGGGCAGTTGATGGAGATTGGATCGGTCGTGCGGAAGGTGGCGGAGGGGTGATGGTGGGCAGATCGCCCGCCCGACGTTACGGTGATGTGATGAAGCCAGCCACGATTGATCAATTTCACGCGGCGCGCACGCCAGAGGATCGGGCGATTTGCGATGCCTTGCGGGCGGTGATCGACGAGGGTTTGCCGCAGGCTGAGAGCAAGATCTGGCATGCGCATCCGGTTTGGTTTCTTAATCACAATCCGACCGTTGGATACAGCAAGCTGAAGGGGTGCATTCGGCTGATGTTCTGGAGCGGCGCGGATTTTGATGAGCCGGGGTTAATGCCTGGAACGGGGAAGTATAAGGATGCGTCGATCCGGTACCGTGGCGTTGACGAGATCGATGAGGTGGATCTGAAGCGGTGGCTGGCAAAGTGCCAGCAGATCCAATGGGACTACAAGAACATCTACAAGCGGAAGGGGCGGCTGGAGCGGCTTGTCTAGGGGCGGTGGGCAGATTGCCCACCCTACCGGTGCAGCCCGAGTCGTTGGCCTTGATTCCGCGCATGGCGTTACGGCGGCGTCGCATGGCAACCACGGCTTTCGCTAACAAACGAGGGTGCGGCGCTTTGCGACGTGCTATGGGCTGGAAACTGGACTACCTGCTTCGTCGAACGAGAGTATTTGCGGTTTGTCGATTTTAGTTTACACCTAGAGTGACAACTAAAGTTGACAGCCTGCCACTGCCTGGAAGACGATAGCCACATGAAGCAGACCATCAAAGACGTCACGCCGATTCCCACGCAGTGGATCGGGCCTATCAAGATCACCGGCAATGTGGTGGACGAAGAGGTCAGCGTGCCTATGGCGACGTATGAGACCCCGCTGTGGCCCTCGACGGGTCGGGGCGCGCGGGTGTCGCGTAAGGCCGGGGGCATTCGGTGCACGCTGGTGGATGAACGGATGACCCGGTCGGTCGTTGTCCGGGCGGCGAATGCGGAGGTCGCGTACAAGGCGTGGCGGTCGCTTGAGGCGCGGGAGGATGAGGTTGACGCGGTGGTCAAAAGCACCAGCCGCTTTGCGCATCTGCTGGAGATGAACCGACAGATCGTCGGCAACCTGCTGTTCATCCGATTTGAGTGCGCCACTGGCGATGCGTCGGGCCACAACATGGTCACCGGCGCGGCGGATGCGTTGCTGGCGTGGATCCTGCAGGAATATCCGGAGCTGGAGTATGCCAGCATCTCGGGCAACTTTTGCACCGACAAGAAGGTGAGCGCCGTTAACGGTCTGCACGGACGCGGCAAGTATGTCGTCGCGGAGATGGAGATCTCGCGAGAGCTTTGCGAGCAGCAGTTGCGGACGACGCCGGAAAAGATGGCTCAGCTAAACGTTGAGAAGAACCTGATTGGCGGCGTGATTGCCGGGTCGCTGCGGAGTGCGAATGCGCATTTCGCGAACATGCTGCTGGCGTTCTATCTGGCGACGGGTCAGGACGCGGCGAACATAATCGAGGGCAGTCAGGGCATTGTGCATGCCGAAGCGCGCCCGGACAGTCTGTATTTTTCGTGCACGCTGCCGAACCTGATTGTCGGATCGGTGGGCAGCGGTAAGGGTAACGAAACGGTTGAAGATAACCTGACACGGATGGGCTGCCGAGAGGACAGGGACCCGGGTGAAAACGCCCGGCGTCTGGCTGTGCTGTGCGCGGCGACGGTGCTGTGTGGCGAGATCTCGCTCCTCGCGGCGCAGACCAATCCGGGAGAATTGATGCGCACGCATTTCGTGATGGAGCGCGGCTGAGGAGGGTCTGATGATGACGAAAGTCGGGATCGACAAGATAAGTTTCTATGTGCCCAAGCACTATCTGGCGCTGGAGACGATGGCCGAAGAGAAGGGCATTGACCCGGACAAGTTCTCGCGCGGGATCGGGCAGAACAAGATCGCGGTGCCGTCCCATGACGAGGATGTGGTGACCCTGGCCGCCGAGGCGGCGGCGAAGGTTGTGGCGGCAGAGGATGCCGACAAGATCGACACGGTGCTGTTTGCGACCGAGACGGGCATAGACCAGTCGAAAGCGGCGGGTGTCTACGTGCACAAGCTGCTGGAGTTGCCCTCGCGCTGCCGCGTGGTGGAGTTGAAGCACGCCTGCTACTCCGGCACGGCGGCATTGCAGTTGGCCTGCGGGCATGTGACCCGGAAGCCGGATCGCAAGGTGCTGGTCGTGGCGTCGGATATCTCGCGGTACGATCTGGGCACCCCTGCGGAGGCGACGCAGGGCTGCGGCGCGGTGGCGATGTTGGTGTCGGCCGATCCGCGGATCATGGAGATCGAGGCGGTGTCGGGCTGTCATTCCGAGGACATCATGGATTTCTGGCGGCCGAATTACCGGAAGACTCCGCTGGTGGACGGGAAGTATTCGACGATCAAGTACCTGAATGCGCTGAGCGGTGCGTGGGAGGATTTCGTCGACAATGGCGGGCGGGCGTTCAACGAGATGGCGCAGTTCTGCTATCACCTGCCGTTCACGGCGATGGGCGTGAAAGCGCATCGGAAGCTGTCGTCGCTGAACACAGCGCAGAATGATGCGGGGCTGATCGAGCCGGGGATGGTGTACAACCGCGAGGTCGGGAACTGTTATGCCGCTTCGCTTTATCTGAGCCTCGCGTCGATGCTGGAGAATGTGGACAGCGACTTGTCGGGGCGTCCGGTGGGGCTGTTCAGCTATGGCTCTGGCGCGGTGGCGGAGTTCTTTTCGGCGGTCGTGCAGCCCGGCTATCGCGAGGCGCTGTTTGAGCATCATCACCGCACGCTGTTGGAGGATCGCACGGCCCTGACCTATGAGGAGTATGTCGAGATGTGGCATGCCCCTGACCCCGAGGATGGGCTGTCGCACATTACTCCCAACGCGGCGCGTGGGCGTTTCCGGCTGACGGGTATCGATGAGCACAAGCGCCACTACGCCGCTGCCTGAGACCCGCAAACCCGGAGAGATCGGGGCTCGAGCGCCCGGCAAGCTGATCCTGTCGGGGGAGCATTCGGTGGTCTACGGTCGGCCCGCGCTGGCGGTGGCGATCGAGACGTATATCGAGATCTGGTTTACCCCGCTGCATCAGACGGGCGGGTTGCGGACGGTGTTTGAGAACCTGACACCCGGGTCGTTTTATCCGTTTGATATCCTGAAGGGGTTCAAGGACGGGCTGGATCGGCGGTTTGAGGATTTCATGAAAGGCGGGCTGCCTGTGCAGAACATTCTGCAGCGGCCCGAGGATCTGGCGGTGTATGCGCTGACGTCGTTGATCCCCAACCTGCCGGTGCCCGGCAGCAGCGCGGGCGGGTTGCCGGTGCCGGGGCAACTGACGTCTCGGTCGAGTATGCCGCTGGGGGCGGGCCTTGGCTCTTCCGCGGCGGTCGTGGCGGCGACGGCTGTGCTGTACGAGCATCTGCTGCGGCGACCGCAGAGCCTGCAGGATCGGTTCGAGCGGGTGCGCTTTTGTGAGCGGCTGCAGCACGGGCGCGGCAGCGCGATTGACGCGTCGGCGGTGGTGTTCGGCGGGTTGAACCGGGTGCATGGTGACGGCGTGCATCAGGTTGAGATGGCCGCTGACCATCCGTTTCTGGCGTCGGAGGCGTGGTATTGGGTGCATACGGGCACGCCGGTCTCGAAGACGGGGGAGTGCGTCGCGGCCGTGCGGTCGGGCCACGGGGAGGATGTGGCGCTTTGGGATGCGTTTGAGGCGTGCACGGTGCGGTTTGAGGCGGCTCTGCATGCGGGAGAGGATCCGAGGGCGGTCATGACGGAAAACCATGAGTTGCTGTGCCGGATCGGTGTGGTGCCCGAGTTGACGCGGCTGTTCATCGCCGAGGTGGAGGCGGATGGCGGCGCGGCGAAGGTGTCGGGCGCGGGCGCCGTTAGGGGCGATCACGGGGGCGTTGTCCTTGTGTATCAGGAGGATGCCGAGGCGATGGCAACCCTGATGCAGAACCACCCCGGTTTCCGCTGGGAACGGGTCAGTGTGGCGCGGGACGGGGCGGCGTTGTGCCCGTAACTGCTTCGGCGCCCGGGTCCATTCTGGTGACGGGCGAGCATGCGGTGGTTTACGGGCACCCGGCCATTGTGGCGGCGATTGATCAACGGGTGACGGTGACCGTTGCGGAGATTGAGGCGCCGGAGTTGCGGGTGCGGTCGGGGATCGCGGACCCGGCGCGTTACTCGATGGATGATTTGCCTGTTGATGGCCCGTATCGGTTCGTCGCAGCGGCGGTGGCGGCGTTTCCGATGACGGGGGTCGAGGTTGAGGTCGTGTCGGAGATTGATCCGACGTTGGGCCTGGGGTCTTCGGCGGCTGTGACGGTGGCGGCGCTGGGCGCTTTGGCGCGGTTGAGTGGAGCTGAGGCGGATTTGCACGCGGTGGCGCTGGGGATCGTGCGCGGCATTCAGGGGCGTGGCAGCGGGGCTGATCTGGCGGCGAGCCTGCATGGCGGGTGTCTGGAATACCGTGTGGACCCGACGGTGATTGCTCCGCTGCCCGACCCGCCGCCGTTGGCGTTGCGGTACGTTGGGTACAAGACCCCGACCGGTGATGTTCTGGCGCGCGTGGCCGAGGCGAGGGTTGGGCGGGAGGCGGAGTTTGACGCGCTTTATGCCGAGATGGGCGCTTGCGCGGCTGCGACGATTGCCGAGGCGCGGACGGGCTGGAACGCCGGGCGGTTGTTGGCAGAGTATCAGGGGATGATGGCGCGGTTGGGCGTTTCGGATGATGCGACTGACGGAATCATTGCGGGCGCGGCGGGGACGGACGGGCTGATGGCGTGCAAGATTTCCGGGTCTGGTTTGGGGGATTGCGTGTTGGCTGTGGGCGCCAAGCCGGAGGGGTTTGTGGAGGCGCCGTTGGCGGCGGAGGGGTTGCGGATTGAGTGATCCGGCTGGGATTTTTGAGGCGCATGTGCCCCGGCCGTTGGGTGAGGTGCGGGAGGCGGAGGTGTTTGCCCCCGCGAATATCGCGTTGTCGAAGTATTGGGGGAAGCGGGACAAGGCGCTGAATTTGCCGATGAATTCTTCGGTTTCGGTGAGTTTGGGGCGGTTGGGGACGCGGACCCGGGTGGCGCCTGCGGACGCGGATCTGTTGTCGTTTAACGGGGATGTTCTGGCGGCGGGTGATCCGGCGGCGGCGAAGGTTTGGCGGTTTGTCGATCTGTTTTGCGGGGCCGGGCGCCCTGCGCTGGCGATTGAGACGGAGAATACGGTGCCGACGGCGGCGGGGCTCGCGTCTTCGGCGAGCGGGTTCGCTGCGCTGGTGATGGCGCTGGATGCGGCGTTTGCGTGTGGGTTGCCGAAGGCTACGTTGAGCATGTTGGCGCGGTTTGGGTCGGGGAGTGCGACGCGGTCATTGTGGCCGGGATTTGTGCGCTGGGACGTTGGTCAGGCGGAGGATGGCACGGACAGTCACGCGCGACCCGTTGCGGCGGAGATGCCGGGGTTTCGGGTTGGGGTGGTGCTCGTGGATGGCGGGCCAAAGGCGATGTCGTCGTCGGAGGGGATGACGCACACGGTTGAGACGTCGCCGTTGTACGCGGAGTGGCCCGGTGCGGCGGAGGCGGATTGCGGTGCGATTGAGGGTCGGCTGCGGGAGGGGGATTTCGCGGGCATGGGCGCTTTGGCGGAGGCGAACGCGTTGGCGATGCATGCCACGATGATCGCGGCGCGCCCGGCGGTTTGTTACCTGAAGGCGGGGTCGCTGGAGGTGTTGGAGCGGCTTTGGGCGGCGCGGCGGGACGGGTTGCAGGCGTATGCGACGATGGATGCGGGGCCGAATGTGAAGCTGCTGTTTGAGGAGGCGGGTCTGGCGGACGTGCTGGCGGTGTTTCCGGGGGCTGAGGTGATTGATCCGTTTGAGGCGCCGCTCATCGCGCCCTGACAGGCGCGCCTCGCTTTGGCGACGGTCGCGCGGTTTTCAGCGCGGAATCACGGCCTTCAGGCCGCCGCGCTATCGACGGGCCCTCCCCAGGCCCGGCGATTGGTTGCCACCTGCGCATCGATTTGAGCGAGTGCGGGACGGCACCATAAAGCGCGTTGCATTGCTGTTGGTCTCGCCGGTCCAGGGCCCGTCGATAACGCGGCTTAGGTGAGGGTTTCGAGGAAGGCCTCGGCGTTTTTCAGGTGGGCGTCGCGGGTTTCCGGCTTCATGCGCTCTGCGGTGCGGCACATCATGGCCCAGCGGGGGTTGGAGGCGAGTTCGTCGCTGTGGTTGATGATGAAGCGCCAGTAGAGGCCGTCCCACGTGTCGGCCCAGTCGCCTTTGGCCCAGTGGCTCATCTTGCGGACGTAGTTTGAGCCGGAGAAGTACGGCTTCGTCGTGATGAGGCCGCCGTCGGCGTGCTGGCTCATCGCGTAGGCGTTGGGGACCATGACCCAGTCGTAGCTGTCGACGTACATCTCCATGAACCAGCGGTAGACCTCGTCGGGGTCGATCTCGCAGAGGAACATGAAGCCGCCGAGGATCATCAGGCGCTCGATATGGTGGCAGTAGCCTGTGCGCAGCGTGCGGCGGATGGTGTCGTCGATGGGGCCGATGCCGGTGGTGCCGTCGTAGAAGCTGGCTGGCATCTTGCGTGTGTGCTGCCAGTGGTTGGTGGTGCGCATGCGGGTGCCGAGGTCTTCGTAGGTGGCGCGCATGAACTCTCGCCAGCCGATGATCTGGCGGAGGAAGCCTTCGAGGGAGTTGAGTGGGACGTCGCGTTTGGCGGCGTGGGCGAGGGTGGCGTCGACGATCTGGCGCGGGGTCAGGAGGCCGATGTTGAGGGCCGGGGTGAGGACGGCGTGCCAGAGCCAGCTTTCGCCCTCGACGATGGCGTCCTCGTAGTCGCCGAACTGGTCGAAGCGGCGTTCGAGGAACTGGTTGAGCCATTGGGCGGCGGCGGCGTGGGACGTGGGGTAGTAGAGCTGGTCGATGGAGCCGAGGGCGTCGGGGAAGTCGGCGTTGACGCTGTCGCGGGCCCGTTCATCGGTGGCGTCGTGGGTGGGCCAGTCGATGATGGGGAGTTGGTTGAGGAGGGTTTTGGGGACCTTTTTGCGGTTATCTTCGTCGAAGCTCCACTGGCCGCCGACGGGGTCGTCGCCGTCCATGAGGAAGTCGAGGCGGCGGCGTTGGGATTTGTAGTATTCGGCCATGAACCAGCGTTTGCGGCCACTGGACCAGGCGTCGTTGTCGGCGCGGGTGTTGAGGAAGGCGGGGGTGTCGAGGAACTCCAGCGTGATGCCGGCGGAGTTTGTGGCGGCGTGGAGGCGGCGTTCGGCGGCGTGGTCGACGGGGTGGGCCATGGTGATGGTCGTGGTGCCGTCGGAGGCGAGGCTGTCGATGAGGCGGGCGGTGGCGTCGGTGCGGTGCTCGTAAAGGCGGATTGAAGCGGTGTGGCCGTCGGCCTGCAGGCGGTCGAGGTAGCGGGCCATGGTGGCGCGGTGGAGCCAGAGCTTTTGCTTGTGCAGGCGCATCGGGTATTGCGCGTCGCCGAAGAACAGCGGGTCTTCATAGAGCACGATCCGGTCGGGAGAGGTGTCGAGGCCGGGGTGCGGGTCGAACAGTTGGTTCGGGAGAATGACGAGCGTTGTCGACACGGTGGCTGGGGCCTTTCCTTTTCGGGTCCGCCGCTACTTAAGGCGGCAGGGCGGGCTGGCAATTGGGGGTCGAGAATGTCGCGGACGGGGCATGCCTGAGGGGCATACGATACATCGCGCTGCGCGGGATCATTTGGCGTTGATTGGTGGGCAGCGGGTGGCGGCGACGTCTCCGCAGAGGCGGTTCGAGGATGGCGCGGCGGTGCTGGACGGTGCGGTTTGTGAGCGGACGGAGGCGGTGGGGAAGCATCTTCTGTACCATTTCGCGAATGGGCAGGTGCTGCACATTCATCTTGGGCTGGGCGGGTATTTTCGGGTGTTTGAGCAGCCGGTGGGTCCGCCAAGGGAGGTGGTGCGGGTGCGGTTGGAGAGTGCGACGCATGCGATTGATATCATCGGGCCGAATACGTGTGAGCTGATTGCAGCGGACGATATGGACGCGTTTCGGATGCGGTATGGGCCGGATCTGTTGGCGGAGCGACCTGAGCCGGAGCGGGCGATTGCCAGGATTCGGAAAAGCCGGGCGCCGATTGCCCGGCTGCTGATGGATCAGAAGGTGATCGCGGGGATCGGGAATATCTATCGGACGGAGATCCTTTGGCTTCGGCGCGTGCATCCGATGACGCGGGGCGTCGATATGACCGAACTGGAGTTGCGCGGGCTGTGGGACGAGATGCGGGAGCTGTTGCAGGTTGGGGTCGAGACCAATGCGATCATTACGACGGGCAAGCGTGGTCGGGCCCGGAAGCGGGTGGGGGAGCGGACGAACATCTTCGGAAAGAAGACGTGTCCGGCTTGTAAGGGTGCGATTGTAAAGGAGACGCTGAGCGGGCGGACGCTGTATCACTGCCCGACGTGTCAGGTGAATTGAGGGGGCGCTCTTCGAGCCCTTGCGGGCTCGCCTCGCTGGGTCCCGCGGTGAGGTGACCCGTCGGGTTACCAGGCGGCGGGTTTGCCGGTGGGGGTTCGGGGAAGTTCGGGGCCGAAGGTGATTTGGTCGGGACGGGCGACGGCGGGGAGGGTAGAGAGCGCTTCGCGCAGTTCGGTTTCGACGTTGGGCGCGGTGGTGTCTTTTGGGACGACGAAGGCCTTCAGGCGGTCGTCGCCGAGGCGGACGGCGCAGTCTTTCACGAGGTGTGAGGCCAGGATCGTGCGGGAGACTTCGTCGATGTTGACGTTCGTTCCGGCGACCTGAACGACGGTGTCCTTGCGGCCCTCGACGTTGAACATGCGGACGTCGCACCAGGCGAGGTTGTCCTGCAGGGGCAGTGTTTCCCCGGTTGCGGCGCGGATGATGTCGGTGACGCGTTGTTTGAGGTGGGGCATCAGTTGGAACGGCTCGGACGGGGCAGAGCGGGTGGCGATGCCGCCCGTTTCGGTGGAGCCGTAGACTTCGAGGATGGTGCTGACCCCGGTTTTGCGAATGGCGTCCCACGTCGCTGCGGTCGTGGGGCCGCCCGAGCAGATGCCGGTGATCCCGGCGGGGAGTTCCACCCCGAAAGCGGCGGCTTTCTCCCAGAGGTAGGGGGTGCCGAGCACGATGTCCCCGGCTGTAGCATGGCGGGAGAGGGCCGAGGGGGCGCCGGTGTCGAGGGCGATGACGGGCATGCCGGAGCGGTTGGGGAACAGGACGCTCCACAGGAAGCCGTAGATGTGCTGTGGCGGGACAAGCGAGAGGACGCGGGCACCCGGGGCCGGGGCGAGCAGGTCGTGGATGACGTCGGCTTCGCCTTCGAGCACCGCACGTGGGTGGCGGATGGTCTTGGCGGCGCCGGTGCTGCCGGAGGTCGAGAAGGTGATGCTGGCGGCGTCCCCAATGATCTCGAAGTGCTTGACCAGCAGGTCGGCCCATTGGTCGAGGTCACGTTGGACGAAGAGGTAGTCTTCGATCCCGCTTTCGCTGAGCGCGAAGTAGCGGTTCACGACGAGGATCAGGTCGAGGAGGGACAGGCTGTCAAAGCCGAGGGTGTCCTCCTCAATCGCGAGAGGCTGATCACCCGCACCGAGGTGACGGGTGATCAGGGTATCCGGGCCAAGGCGCCCCTCGCGGATCAGGGTCTTTTGGTGATCCGCGATCAGGGCGATGCACAGCCGTCGCGCGGCGGGGGCGTCAATCATCGGTCGCGATCAGGCCGCCATGTCCTGCGCGGCGTCGATTTCGAAGAACATCTCGCCCACGAGACCCGCGAAGTGGGCGCGGGCCTCTTCGATCTGCGCCTGGGTGTGCATGGCGTGAGCTGCCATTTCGGCAGGTGCCATGGCCGCGAAATCGCCGTGCGGGACGGGGACGTCGTGGCCTGCGTCATAGTCCTCGATATGCGAAAGCGCGTGCTCGATGGTCGGGAACGACCAGGATTTCACGGTGTCTTTTTCGTTTTCCGACTGGAAGAACTGGCGAATGGCGACGATGAACTGCTCGTCATTGGAGCGGTAGAGGTTGATCTCGTACCAGTAGGGCAGATCGGGCGTGAAGCTCATCGCCATGGCGATTTCGCTGCCCGCGAAGGCCAGCGGGCGCTTGCCCGGCTGAGGCAGGGTATAGCTAGTTCCGCTGGTCATGAACGTGACATCCCCCGATTGCTCAGGCGACTGCATTGGAAAGGACATGGGAATTTCCCTCACTCAAGGTGGAATTTTCGAGCGACACCGTGTGCTGCGTGTCGGCCCGGAGCTGGCCGGCAGCGGCCAGGACGCGGTCGGCGTCGCCTTCGTCGTGCACTTCAAGCACCCGGTAGACGGGGCGGGCGGCCCCGTCGTCCTCGGGTTCCAGAACGACATGCGCGATCAGGGCCGAGTCTGCGTCGAGATAGAGGTCAAGCGTGTGCCGGAAGGCGACCTCTCCTACAGTGACGACGCGGCTGTGATCCGACGCGATGAACGTGCCCTCGAAGCGGAAAGGCCGCGCGCCATCGCGCCGCAACATGTGCACCCGCCGGGTCGCTGCCGTTGCCCTGGCCCGCCGCGGCGCGGCAGGCGGAGCTGGCGGAGCATCCTGACCGCGCAGGCACGCCACCAGAATCGGTGAGATGACTGCGTGGTAGGAGGGTGCAACCTGGTGGCTCATCGGCGCTGCCTTAGGCTCGCTTCACAAACAGCCAGCAATGCTGCTGGTCGGCCTGTGATTTGAGGTGAATTTTCACCGCGGCATTCGACCCTTTGTAGGCGAATTTGTAATCGAACATGACGTTGATATTGCCGGTCTGGTGAAATTTCAGGAACTCGCCGTGAAAGCGCTTTCCCTTTGCGCAGGGCGCCACGTCATTAAAGAAGTTCTTTCCGATGACTTCCGCCGGGACGCGGCTGGCAATTGCACCTTCTGCCTTATTGTATTTCACAATCGTTCCATTGCGATCAAGCAGAATTGCGCCGAATGGAAGGTACTCCGCGCGCTGAGGTTCTTTGCTTAGGATGTTGTCGACATCATTGCTGCCGAAAGGAATGATTTCCATTTTCTGGTCCCACTTCTTATTGCGACGGTTGATCGTCAGACATGTTCACGCCGTCATCGTCCTTGAGGAACGAGTCATTCATCGTGAGCGACATGTCATGAATCCGACGAACGGCCTGTCCGTCAAATTCGCCATTCAGTTTGTCGCGACCTTCGCGCGCGATCCACTTGTAGTCGAGGCGTCCCATTGTGACGATGCACTGAGGCACGATCTCGAACCGCTGTTTCATATTGAACTTGGCAGAATCGACGTCTGTTTCTGACGCTTCACCGAATTCAAGCAGAGTCTCCTTCTCATCGACAATGCTCTCGTATTCGGCTTTCTTGGTATTTGTGATTACGTCACTCGCGGCCTGCATTACCCATTCTGGATAATCGCCGCGAATAACAAGGCTCATCTCGGGGATCCGGACCTCGAATCGTCCGTCGTCCTCAATTAGCTGACCGATTTCTTTCATCCGGACGATACTCCTTTCGGCTTCTCACTCCGATTCCATCCAGCCGATGGAATGGCTATCGAGTGCACAGAAGAGTTTGAACAAAAGGTATACGCCGGTTTTTGAGGGATTAGCATTTTTGCTTAATGGATATAAACCAAGGATACACAACCAATTGTTCCGAAGTTTTGCCCTTTAGATTACGGCGGGATTGTCCATCGCCGAACACAATTAACGTCCGCTTAGGATCGTGTGCGCTAGGGGCGGGGGCATGCGGGATGACGTGAGTGCAGTATCGCAGGATGACCCGAGCGTCTCTGATCCAACCGGTTCGGAGGCGGAGATCCATCTTGTGCGCCGGACGGGCGCCCCGCCGCTTCGGATCCGGGGGCAGAGGGTGTGCCATCGTTCGGCTGGTGCGGTGGACGAAGGGATCTGGATCGCGTTGTGGGCGTTGTCGCGTAGCGGGTTCGTCGTGCACTGCGCGCTGCCGACGTCAGACGGCACGCAGACGATTGCGGCGAAGGCGAAGAACCTGGATGCCGCGATGGCTTGGCTGGAAGAGCAATGTGCCGACCTTGAGGGGCAAGAGGGCCCTGAGGGCGACTTGATCGCGGCATTGCATCATCAGCAATTCAAGTGGCGGGTGCAGGTTTTCCTGCAGCTTGCCGGGGGCGCCATGGCCGATTGGCCAGCCAAAGTGAGGGACCGATGAACCAGTTAAAGACGCCCGGAAAGACGGCCGCCATCCGCAGCGAGGCGCGCCTGCATCTGACGCGGCTGCGGCAGGAGCGTTTGGCGAAGAAGCGGGCGATGCGCCCGTCGCCTCAGCTTGATCCGATCGTGCCCGAGGCGCCAGCAGAGCCCGAGGATGAAACTGACGTGGCGCCGGTCGCTGCGCCGCAGTTGGATGCGCCATCCGAGCCGGATTCGGTCTTGGAGACTGAGCCGGAGGTCGATGAAACGGCAGAGCCGGACGGGGCTCCGGATGAGCCGGTGGAGGCCGAGGTGCCGGAGACTGCGGCTGAGGACGATGTCGCTGAAGTGGCGCTTGAGGCGTCTGAAGAAC
>JBCCXY010000023.1:0-34737 GCA_039190895.1 Pseudomonadota bacterium
GCCCCTCACACCAGTGTTCCACATGCCCTGAAAGAGTGGGCCAAAACTCACCACTAGGTTGAAATTTCGTTAATCGTCCGAGGCCTAGGCGAAGACCCGCCCGGCTGACGACCGCCTATAATCAGGCATATTTGGGGCTTTTGTTGAAAAGACCTTTCCGCGGTAATTCAAATTGCGCACAACGGGACTCGCCCCGTGGAATAGGAAAGTACAAATGGTAAAGCCGCTTACCCTGGCCGATCTGCTCATCGGCCTTTTTGACACCAACACAGGGGAACTTCTCGGTCGCATAGAACCCGGCAAACTGTTCTCACCTGATATCTTCGATGGGCGTCAGGTTTCGGTGGCAATAACGGCTGCGGACGAAAATGTTGAGGGAATTGGCAGTGTTAGGCTGACGCTGGTCGACGACTCCAGCCTCGAAAACATCGAGCCCTACGCGCTCTTCGGGGACGTCAACGGGGTGTTCAGGAACGGCGAAATTTACGACTCCGGCAACTATTCTCTCGGGGTCGAGGTTTACTCCGAAGCGAGGGGTGGCGGATCGAAGGTTCTCAACGAATCCATACCGTTTTCGTTGGGCGCAGCACAATCCGAGCCGAAGGACGTAACTGTGTTTCTGGTGGAAACAGAATCTGACACGATTGTGGCAGACATCTCCGACGGAGAAGCAATAAACGTCCAATCTCTTCAGACGGGTAAGTTTGCTATCGTCGTCGAAGCGGACGAGCCGAACTTCGCCGAGCAGATCGGCAGTGTCCGGCTGACATATGGCGACACCGTTAAGGTTGAAAACTTCTCGCCCTACGCGCTCTTTGGGGACGCGGATGGCGGACGCGACATACTGGGCGACATGGGCCTGGACGCAGGCAATCAGGAGGTGAAGGTCGAGATATACAGCGACCGGGGTGCCAAGGGCTCCATGCTGATGTCCGAAACCTACGCCTTCAACGTGACCGGTCCGTCAGATCCCGCGCCGGAACCCGTGCCTCCGGCGCCACCGCCGCCACCACCGCAGCCCGCGCCGGTCCCGACGCCGCCTCCGGTCGCCGACAAGGGCCTTATAATCACGCTGGTGGATACCGAGACCGATACCGTTGTGGAGACGCTGAATGACGGCGACGATCTCAGCTCCCTGGACCAGGGCAGCTACACGATCGTGGTTAACGCGGAAGACGATGATTTCGCCGATCAAATCGGCAGTGTGCGCCTGACCTACGGCGACTATGTCCAGACCGAAAATCTCGCGCCCTACGCCCTGTTCGGCGACTCTGGCGGCGACTTTCGCGACGGCGTACAGTTCTACGGCGAAGACCAACAGATCAGGGTTGAGGTCTTCTCGGGCAGCAATGGCACCGGCAATGTGCTGACCACCGAATCCCTCAGCTTCGACGGCCCCGAGCCTCCGGTAACAGAACCGCCCGAACCAGAGCCCGATCCCGAACCCACGCCACCCCCACCCCCGCCGCCCTCGCCTCCGCCATCATCCGGGGCAGCAGACGGGGCGGTTGCCACGGATGCCGAGTTCGATGGCATTCGCCTCTGGGTCTCGAACGATATCAGTGAGGTTGACGACGTCGCGGGCATTGCGCCCCTGATGCTCGGTGCCAAGAACATCGCGAACAGCGATGACAACATCACCGGCTCCGCCGACAAGCTGCACTTTGAAGGTGTATTCGTCGATACGAATGGCCGGGTGTCGGCATCCCTCGTCGATGACGTAGAACGCGTGGCGACGGAAGCTGCCGATGCGTTCGACATCGACATCTACGCCCCCAGGTCCGACTTCAACATCGGCGGCGGCGCATCCCAATGGGAACAGGCGATGCGCCAGTCGCTGGACACCGCGTTCGCCAACGACGAACAGTTCGTCGTGATCGCCGGCGGCGCGACCCGCAAAGCGGGTGAGCTTCTAGCCGAATGGCTAGACGACGCGACCGGCGACGATCAGGCAGAGAAAGCGGCCTGGGTCGTGCAGGGTGGCTTTACCCAGGTGACCCACGGGTGGACGTATCAGGACGACAACGACCTCGACTATACCCGTGACCCGTCGAACGTGAACTCCATGTTCAACCTGCGGACTACAGACGGCGGGCCGCAACTGCAGCCCTTCTTCGAGGACCTCTACCAGGATGCTCTGGGGATGGCGCAGGATGGTATCGGCTCGGCGTTCTCGCAGGCTGAATACAACGCGATGTCTGCCAACTTCGTCGACAACTCTCTGATCGTGTCGATCGAGAACCAGAACTTCGTCGACGCCGTCCGCGGCGATGCCGACGTGATCGCACCCCGGATCGACAGCGATTTGGTCCGCGAAACTGCGCTCGACTACTCCAAGAGCAACGGGACCGAGATCGACTTCTCGGATGTTGGTATGCTCGCGATCCTGCAAGGGGACGAGCCGTTCGACCTCGACGATATCGACGAAATCCTTGACGATGGTGGCGTCACCTGACGTCTGCCTAGCCGAGGCAGTTTCGCCAGAAAGCGCAAGGCCCCCGTCCCACGGGGGCCTTTTTCGTTTATCGCCTCACGCGCGGGATGCTCGTCTTCTGAAAACGATACCGGGCCTCGGGATGGGGCGGATGCCCATGCGTCCGCACCCAAAATTCAGGTCCGCCCCGCTTCAGCCATGACGGCACCGTCAGGGCCAGCCCAACGATGAAGCCACCCGCATGTGCCCAGTAGGCCACGCCACCCGACCCGGCGTCTGCCATGACGCCGTTGAACAGTTGCAGCCCGAACCAAAGGCCCAGCATCACCCAGGCGGGGACCGGAATGATCTTGAAGATCACGATCAGGATCACAAGGATATCCACGCGCGCCTTCGGAAATAGCAGCAGATATCCCCCCATCACCCCGGCAATCGCCCCGGACGCGCCGACCATCGGCACCACCGAGTCGGGCGCCGAGAACACCTGCAGAAACGCCGCGCCAATCCCCGACGCCAGATAGAATAGCAGAAACCCGACATGCCCCATCGTGTCTTCCAGGTTGTCGCCGAACACCCATAAAAACAGCATGTTACCCGCCAGATGCATCAAGCCACCATGCAGGAACATCGAGGTGATCAGGCTCACCGGGTTCTGGTCCACGATCTGCGGCACAACCCCCCAACGCAGGTAAAACCCCTGCAGCGCGCGCGGGTCATTGAACAGATGCCAGTAGCTGAGGAACACGAGGATGTTGATCGCGATCAGCGCCCAGGTGACATAGGGTACGCGTTCGGACGGGTTATGATCGCGGATCGGAAACACTCCCGCGATAAGGACCTTGTGCGCGTCGAGGGTCAAGGGCGGCTTGACATGGCGCCGTCCCGCGCTCTCCTTGTGACATGCGCCTTTCACTGATCCCGCTAGTCTTCTGCGCCAGCACCGCCTGGGCCGACTGCCCGCCCGTCGCCGACCGTCAAAGCGAACTCGATGCCCTCGTCGCCGAAGCAAACGCGGCACCGAATGAGGCCGCGGGCCGTGCCGCCTCTGGCCAGATGTGGGAAATTTGGCTTGATGCCCCCGATGAGGCGGCGCAAGCGCTGCTCGACGAAGGGTTGGTCGCAACGCGCGTATCCGACTACAGCCGCGCGATTTCTGTCTACGACCGCCTGATTGCCTACTGCCCCGACTACGCCGAAGGCTACAACCAGCGCGCCTTCGCCTATTTCCTAAGCGGCTCCTTCGAACGCGCCGCCGCCGATCTGGGCGACGCGCTCGCCCGCGAGCCCCGCCATGTGGGCGCCCTCACCGGCCTTGGCCGCACGCTCCTCCAGCTCGGGCGCGAGGAGGAAGCGCAGATCTGGTTCAAAAAAGCGGTGGCGCTGAACCCTTGGCTGTCCGAAAGACAGTTCATCAAGGACCCGTCGCAGGAGCTCTGACAGACATGTACATCGTGCGAACGTTGGCGCGACAGCTCAAGACGCTGCGCGGCATGACGGTTGTGCACGTCGGCGCGCATACCGGCGAGGAAGCGGCACAATACGCCTTCTGGGGCGCCACCCGGGTGATCTGGGTCGAGGCTGACCCCAACCTTATCCCCCGCCTCACGGCCCATCTCGATGCACAGGCGCAAACGCCCCAAGCCTGGCTCGCCCGCCTCACCGGCGCCCCCCGGACACAGCACACCGTGCTCCACGCCCTCGTCGCCGACAGCGACGATGTGGAAATGGAGTTCCACCTCTTCGCCAATGACGGCGCGTCCAACTCCATTTTCCGCAAGGGGTCCGCGTCGGATGAACGGTTCCCGTGGCTAGAGGAAACCGGCGAGGTCCTGACCCTGCGGTCCCGCCGACTGGACTCACTTCTGGAAGAAAACGGCATCGCACCCGAGGAGGTCGACGTCCTCGCGCTCGACATCCAGGGCGCCGAACTCCTGTGCCTCAAGGGCGCCCCCCGCCTCGTCGGCGCGCTGAAATACCTCGAAACCGAGATCGCCAAGGTGCCCTACTACGACGGCGGCGTCCTGTTCGATGACCTGAACGCTTGGCTCGAAGGGCAGGGGTTCCGCCTGCGCACCTGGCTTCGCCGTCCGATGATGAACGCGGTCTACACCAAGGGGTGATTGCCCGCCGCCCGCGCATTGGCTACCCAAGGGCCGAGGCCCGCGTGGTGGAATGGTAGACACAGGAGACTTAAAATCTCCAGGCAGTAATGCCGTGCCGGTTCGAGTCCGGCCGCGGGTACCACCAAACCGGAGGGATAGGATGCGCTTTTGGCTTTCGCTCACCCTGTCACTGGTCGCCGCAACCGCGTCGGCCCAGGCGCCCGAGGTCACGCCCCGCGGCCCGCTTTGGGACGAGGAACGCGCCACAATCGAATTGTTCGAGGCCGCGCGAGACTCCGTCGTCTCGATCACCACCGAAGCGCAGGTCGTCGACGCATTCGGCCTCCGCCGCTTCCGGGAAGAGGCTGGCGGCGGATCGGGCTTCATCTGGGATGACCGCGGCCATGTCGTCACGAACGACCATGTCATCGCCCAGGCCTCAGGTGCCACCGTGCTCCTCGCCGACGGGCGCAGCCTCCGCGCGCGACTGGTCGGGCGCGCTCCGGATCACGACCTTGCCGTCCTGCGCATCGACCCTGCCGGTCTACCCGCCTCGCTGCCATTGGGGACGTCGAATGACCTCCGCGTCGGGCAAAAGGTTTTCGCCATCGGCAACCCGTTTGGCCTTGACTGGACGCTTACCACCGGCATCGTGTCCGCCCTCGACCGCGAGCTTCCCGTCGGCCCCCGCCTCACGATCCGGGGCGTCATCCAGACCGACGCGGCGATCAACCCGGGCAACTCCGGCGGCCCATTGCTCGACAGCGCCGGGCGGCTGATCGGTGTGAATACTGCGATCTACTCCCCCTCTGGCGCCAGCGCCGGGATTGGCTTTGCCGTCCCCGCCTCGACCGTCCGCCGCGTCGTGCCGCAACTGATCGAACGGGGGCGCTACGCCCCGCCCACCATCGGCATCCGCTATGACCCGATGCTCAACTCCGCCGCCGCCCGGCAGGGAGTCGTGGGCGTCGTCATCCTCGCCGTCGACCCGGGCAGCCCGGCAGCCGCTGCAGGCCTTCAGCCCGCGACCCGGGGTCTCGGCGGCGGTGTGGTGCCCGGCGATGTCATCGTCGGCGCCGACGGCACCCTCGTCGAAACCGGCGACGACCTCGCCGCCGTGCTTGATACACGCGCGCCGGGCGAAACCGTAACACTCTCAATCCTGCGCGACGGCCAGGTTCGCGACGTCGCCGTCCGCCTCGCACCCGGAGGATAAATGCGCCTCTTCATTCTCCTGGCCTTCCTCATGTTCGCCGGACCGGTCACAGCCCAATGCTTCTGCGTCCGCTGCGTCACGCCGCAGTTCCAAAGCTTTCAGATCGTCAGCGAAGCCATGGCCCCGACACAGGAAACTGGGTCCTGCGCGGTGGCGACGATGATCGACCCAACCGATCGACCCATCGAACCGGGCGACATCCTCGCCTTCGAAGAAGTCCGAAACGGCCAAACAATTATTTTTATCTTCCGCATGGTCGCAGGTCCGGGTGATGTCGTCGAAATGCGCAACGGTGTCGTTTGGGTCAACAACGCCGCCGTCCAGATGGACCCAATGGACCCGTACGCCCGTACCATGGACGACCGCGGTCGGTTCCAATGCACCAACGCACCCGTTGCACCGGGGGAAACCTGCCTCGCCAATCGCTTCACCGAGACACTCCCAAACGGCCGCAGCTATGAGGTTCTCGACATCCGCGAGACCCAAGTTGACAACACGCCCGCGATGGAGATTCCCCCCGGGCACGTCTTCGTCATGGGTGATAACCGCGATAACGCCGCCGACAGCCGGATACCCGCACCCCACGGGCGCGGCACTATCCCGCTAGAGCGGGTTATCGGCGTGTTCGAGGAATAGATCATCGCAGCATCGCGCAGGGAACTCGCAGAAAAACCCGGCACTGCCTAAAGAGTATGCGCTTTCGAAAGCACCAGTTCGAATTTGAGATTTCCCCTTTGACATTGGCGCGGTTGAAGCGTCATTGGGGGTGTGCCTCAGCGTTGAGGCTCGCTAATAGACTCTGAGCAACGCAGCTCGGCTTTTCAGCAAACCGTGACGGGGCAGGGGGCCTCGGCACGCAAGCGAGCAGGAGCAGCGTTGATGTCGACCGGACCCGGTTTCAACAAGGAACAGCAGGAATACCTGATCAGCGTGCTGACCGGGCTCAACCTGCACAAGGCCTTCCAAGGCGGCGGCTCAGCCGCACCCGCCGAGCCCGAGACGGTCTATGGCACCCCCCTCGAAGACCTTTGCAAGGAAGAGGTGCGCAAGCACGAACTCCACCCCACGGATATGTGGCGCCAGGTTGAAGAGTGGGAGGCCGCAGGTCACCTCGCGCAAGGTCTTGACCAGTTCCTCCTCCGTCACCTCGGCTTCTTCAACGTCGAACCGACGAGCCCGGGTTACATGATGCGCCTCCGCGCGCCAGCCTGCGTCCTGCGCGGTGATCAGATGCAGGTGCTCGCCGACGTGGCCGAAGACCTCGCCGGGGGCTATTCTCACGTCACGACCCGGGGCAGCCTGCAACTCCGCGAAATCCCTCCGGGCAATATCATTCCCATCGTCGAACGCCTGCAAGAAGTCGGCCTGACATCGCGTGGAACGGGCGCGGACTCCGCGCGGAACCTGACGTGTTCCCCCATCGCGGGCGTTGATCCCATCGAATTGATCGACATGCGGGCCTATGCCAAACGCCTCTCGATCCGCATTCTGCAGACGCGCGAACTGCAGGGCATCCCGCGCAAATTCAACATCTCCTTTGACGGCGGCGGCATGATCTCCTGCGTCTCCGACACCAACGACATCGCCTTTCAGGCTGTTGATGTGCTCGAAAACGATCAAGGGATTGAGCCGGGCATCTGGTGCCGTATCGCGCTTGGCGGGATCACCGGGCACAAGGATTTCGCCCGCGACACCGGCCTCGTCTGCCGCCCGGATGAGTGCATCGACGTCGCCGAAGCCATGCTCCGCATCTTCGTCGAACACGGCGACAGGACGAACAGGGGCAAGGCGAGGCTCAAGTACCTGCTCGACCGCGAAGGGCACGACTGGTTCTGCGCCCGTTCGCAGGAAAAGCTCGATACCTTCGGCAGCGGCATCACCCTGAAACCCCTCGCCCCGGGCGCCGAAGCGCCTCGTGCCACCATCGACCGGCAAGGCCACATCGGCATCCACCCGCAAACGCAAGAGGGGCTGAACTTCGTCGGAATCGCCCTGGAACTCGGACGTCTGTCGTCGGAACAGATGCGCGCCCTGGGCCGGATGGCCGGGCACTATGGCAGCAATGATATCCGCCTGACCGTATGGCAAAACCCGATCCTCCTCGGCATCCCCGACGCCGACATCCCCGCCGTTGAGGCCGAGATCGAGGCTCTCGGCCTCACCACCCGTGCCACCGCCTTTGCGGCAGGCGCTGTGGCCTGCACCGGCAAATGGGGCTGCAAACTCGCGCTGGCCTACACCAAGCAAGACGCGTTGGCATTGGTGCGACACCTCGAACAGCGATTCACGCTCGACAGCCCGATCAACATCCATCTGACCGGCTGCCCCAACTCCTGCGCGCAGCACTACATCGGCGACATCGGCCTGCAAGGCACGACCGCGCCGGGCGGGGGCGAGGGCTACCTCATCGTTCTCGGCGGCGGCTCGGATCAGGATCAGGGCCTCGCCCGACCGCTCTGCGGCCCCGTCGCAGCCGCCGACATTACCACGATCATCGAACACGTCGTCGGTTGCTACCTTTCGCGCCGCGCCGACGGGCAGACCTTCCTCGACTACGTTCGCAGGCTAAGCGACGACGCGCTGAAGGACCTGCTGCCATCCGAACTCGCCTCCGCCGCCTGACTGGAGCTGACATGAGCGCTGAAGACCCCAAAATCCTCGAAAACCTCGCCCTCGCCATTGGCCAGACCCACGGCGCCGCGCCAGCCACGTTCATCCCCGACAACGCGCCCTTCGATGAGGCGCAACGCCACTGGCTCAACGGTCTGCTCAGCGGCCTGCACGCCATCGCCAACTCCGCGCAAGCCGACGTGGAACCACAAGTCGGCACCGCCTTGACCGTCCTATACGGCTCCCAATCCGGCAACGCCGAAGCGCTGTCGAAGGACCTCCGCAAGTTCAGCAAGACTCAGGGCTTCGAACCCACCGTCGCCGCACTCGACGACATTCAGGTGTCCGACCTCGCCGCCCTGTCCCACGTCGTCATCCTCGCTGCGACCTTCGGCGAAGGCGAACCCACCGACAACGCAGCCAAATTCCACGCTGCCCTTATGGCCGACACCGCGCCCCCACTCCCGGCGAGCCTCAACTTCTCTGTCTGCGGCCTTGGCGACTCCAGCTACGCCGAATTCAACAAGGCGGCCCGCGACATCGACGCCCGCCTCGCCGAACTCGGCGCAACGCGAGCCGCCGAACTGGCGACCTGTGACGTCGACTTCGACGACGACTACGCCGCCTGGAAGACCTCTGTCTTCGACAGCGCCCCCTTCAAATCCGCCGCAGGCGCCGCCGCCGCGCCCGAACCGGCCGAGTCAAAACCGGGCTTCGACAAAAACCACCCCTTCATGGCAACCCTGATGACGTCGGACCGCCTCAGCGGCGAAACCTCTGCCAAATGCGTGAACCACATCGAGTTGTCCCTCGCCGGAGGCGGCGCCGATATGGACTATGCCGTGGGCGACGCGCTGGGCATCTGGCCGCTGAACTGCGCCAACCAAGTGGAACATGTGCTGACCGCCACAGGCCTGTCAGGCCGCGAAGCGGTAGAGGTCAAAGGCGAACGCGCCAAACTCCGCGCAGCGCTGCTGACCCGCCTCGACCTGACCACCGTTACGCCAAAGACGCTGGAAGCCTGGGGCATCGAAGACCCCGACCCGAACGCGCAAGTGATCGACCTCCTTCAACCGATGGACGCCCAAACCCTCGTCGACGGCCTCCGCCCCCTGCAACCCCGGCTCTACTCGATTTCCTCTAGCCCTAAGGCGCATCCGGGCGAGGTCCACCTCACCGTTGGTGAAGTCCGCTACGAACTGAACGCCACCCCACGCCAGGGCGTCGCGTCCACGTATCTTGGCGAACGGCTCAGTCTCGGCGGCATGGTCGGCGCCTACGTCCAGCGCTCCGCCCATTTCCACATCCCCGACAACGACGACCAGCCTCTGATCATGATCGGCCCCGGCACCGGCATCGCGCCCTTCAAGGCCTTCCTCGAAGAACGCGAAGCGCGTCAGGCGTCGGGTAAGAACTGGCTGTTCTTCGGCGATCAGCACGAAGCCTGCGACTACCTCTACCGCGAGGAAATCGAGCGCTGGCAAGACAGCGGCCTCCTCACCAAAACCAGCCTCGCCTGGTCCCGCGACGGCGCGGAAAAGGTCTACGTCCAGACCCTGCTGGAACAAGCGGGAGAGGAGGTCTTCGCGTGGCTCGAAGACGGCGCCGCGATCTACATCTGCGGCGACGCTTCCCGCATGGCGGCGGACGTCGACAAGGCCATCCGCCGGGTCATCATGACCCATGGCGACCGCGATGAAGCGGGGACCGACGCCTATATCGACATGCTCGCCTCGACCCACCGCTACCAGCGCGACGTCTATTAAGGGGCCGATTTCTGGAAGAAATCGTAACGGAAAATGCCATTTTCCGGCACCACTGCGGGCGGCGCGCTCAGGTTCGACGCCCCGAGAAACGCGATTGCCAGTCTTCCCGCTCCTCGTCCGAGATCTTGCGGAATAGCACATCCGGCACAGTGAAAGCATGCCCGCCAGGCAGGGCGGCCAACGCCCCCCCGACATCCTCCGGCCAGTCGGTGTCGAGCGTGTTCATGGCTGACAGCATCCGCGCCGACGCATCCGGGATAAACGGCGCCGACAAGACCGCATAAACCCGGATCAGGTTCAGCGACAGCCGCACAATCGCCGCCGCCCGGTCCGGGTCAGTCTTGAAAACAGCCCACGGCTCCGCCGCCTGCAGATACTCGTTCCCGGCAACCCAGATCGCCCGCAACTCGCCCGCTGCCTTGCGAACCTCCATCGCCTCCATATGCGCTTCGTACGCTCGGATGCGCGTCTTCAGCGTCGCGATCAGGGCGTCCTCGTCAGGCCCATACGCGCCCGCTTCAGGCACGACCTCGCCAAACTTCGACCGACAGAACTTCGTCACACGCGACACAAAGTTCCCCAGCACATCCGCCAGATCCTTGTTCACGGACGCCTGGAAATTCTCCCACGTGAACTCGCTGTCCGAGCTCTCGGGCGCATGCGACAACAGCCACCAGCGCCAATAGTCAGCCGGCAGGATCTCCAGCGCCTGATCCATGAACACGCCACGTCCCTGCGACGTCGAGAACTGGCCGCCATCATAGTTCAAGTAGTTGAACGACTTGATGTAATCCACGCGCTTCCACGGCTCACCCGAACCGATGATCGTCGCAGGGAACGACAGAGTGTGGAACGGCACGTTGTCCTTCCCCATGAACTGCACATAGCGCACGTCGTCCGCACCCTTGTCCGTGCGCCACCACCGCTCCCACTCCGCATCGGGGCGACCATCCGCATCGGTCCATTCCTTGGCGCAGGCAATGTACTCAATCGGCGCGTCGAACCAGACGTAGAACACCTTGTCCTCCATCCCCGGCCACGGCTCAGACCCGCGCTTCACCGGCACGCCCCAGTCGAGGTCCCGCGTGATCCCGCGATCCTGCAACCCGTCGCCATCAGTCAGCCACTTCTTTGCAATCGACGTCGTCAGGATCGGCCAATCCGTCTTCTCATCGATCCACGCCGCCAACTCATCCTTCAGTGCCGACTGGCGCAGATACAGGTGTTTCGTCTCGCGCACCTCCAGATCCGTTGACCCGGAAATCGCCGAGCGCGGATTGATCAGATCCGTCGGATCAAGCTGCTTCGTACAGTTCTCACACTGATCCCCCCGCGCCCGGTCATACCCGCAATTGGGGCAGGTGCCCTCGATATACCGGTCCGGGAGGAAACGCCCGTCGGAGTTGGAATAGACCTGCTTCTCGGATACTTCTTCGATCAGCCCCGCATCCGCCAGCCGCCCCGCAAAGTGCTGTGTCAGCGCGTGGTTCTGCGGCGAAGACGAGCGCCCGAACTTGTCGAATGACAGCCGGAACCCATCCGACAGGTCCTTCTGAACCTGCCACATCTCAGCGCAGTACTCGGCCACTGGCTTGCCCGCCTTCTGCGCTGCCAGCTCCGCCGGGGTGCCATGCTCATCCGTGGCACACAGAAACAGCACCTCATGCCCGCGCGCACGCATGTACCGCGCGTAAAGGTCCGCCGGAAGCTGTGAGCCCACCAGGTTGCCCAGGTGTTTGATCCCGTTGATATACGGGATCGCGGAGGTGATAAGGATCCGTGCCATGCGCGCGGATGTAATCCCTGCCGACGCGGGCGTCCAGCGCGGGCGTTATCGTGCCCGCATGCCGCTGATCAGGCGCGACAGGATCGTCTCACCCGGGCCCGAGACTGCGCGCTCATCCAGGAGCAGGCGAAACGGAAAAGCGCCGGACGTGACTGGACCGCCCTTGATCAGTGACCGCCCCGGCGCGCGTCGCTGCGTGAGTGTGGGGATGTTGAGCCGTTCCGACAGCAGGCGCCGTGAGGTTCGACCGGGGATGAAATCGTTCGACAGAAACCGGCGGTTGCGGAGAATTTTGTCGTTGGCCGGGATCCTCAGCTCTTCCCGGATGTATTCATCTCCAACGCCCGCGCCGAGGTCGATATGCGGGTGACCTGCCACGATCTGCTGCGCCCGCAGCGCAGCGCCGAACGGCGTGAACGGTGCCCGGATAACGAGCAATGCGCGCCCGGACGTCAAGTGTTCCGCCAGCGTCTGCGCGGTGGCCTCGCCCACGCGGGCCTCCCGAATCCGTTCAAACGGCGATCCGTATTCGATGACATCGATGGCGTTTTGCGGAAAGCCAGCTGCACGCAGATCGCGCTCAACCGCCATCGCCGCTTCTGCGGTCTCATAGAGTCTTGAGATTACCGTTGTCATGGGTCCTCCCAGCCGGGTGCGCAGTGCTAACCTTGGCGGGGGAGATAACCCTGTTCGTCCATCCGTCGAGCGCCGCGGTGTCGCATGCGGAAGATCGCGAACAGCGCCACGGCGAGAAGGATGATTTCCAGAACGAAAACCGGTGTGTACGGGGTTTCAGGGCGGAAATGCTCACTCCCCGGAAGGGCAACGATGACGTCCCTTATGATCCCGCCCATGGCGACGGCTACACCGGCACCGGTGGCCTGCACGGCACCCCAGGCGCCAAGGGCCAGGCCGGTCTGTTCTTTCGGGGCGGCGCGCATCGTTGCGGTCAGGGTGCCGTGGCCGAAGAGGCCGGCGCCGTAGCCAACAAGCAAGGTGCCGATCACAAAGATCTCGGGCAGTTGCGTGGGTGCCGACGCAACGATGGCCGCGAAGCCGGGCAGGCCGATCAGAATGCCGTTCCACGCCATGGCGATCGGGTCCCCGCCCCGCGAGAGCACGCGCGACGCCACGGTGAAACCGACGAGGCCGCCAAACGCCAGCACGGCAGTCAGGCGCGTCGTCATCGCGACCGACAGGTTCAGGACATGGCCGCCATAGGGCTCCAGCAGGACATCCGCCATCGCGAAGCCCATGGTGCCAAGGCCGATGACCGTCAGCAGGGGCAGGGCGGCGCCGGTGCCGACGAATAGCGCCCACGCCTGCCGGAACTCGGGCGCCGGGGCGGACGCGGCAGCTCTCGCACGGTCCCTCGGTTCCTGCTTCCACAGTGCCAGGAGGTTCAGGACGATCGTAACAACGGCGGCGGCCTGCACAACGCGGATCAGGCGCCCGGGGGAGTACTCCACCAGCAGCGCGCCAAAGATGATGGCGCTCACGATCATGCCAATGAGCAGCATAACGTACATCAGCCCCACGACCTTCGGCTGATCCTCGGGCTTCACCAGATCCGTCGCCAGCGCGAGCCCCACCGTCTGCACCGTATGCACGCCAGCCCCGACCAGCAGAAACGCCAGCCCCGCGCTGGCATAGCCAATCCACCGGGGCGCATCCGCAGCGTCGGCGTAGCCCGACAAGACGAGAAGCGCGAAAGGCATGATGGCAAAGCCGCCGAATTGCAGCATGGTGCCCTTCCAGATGTACGGTACCCGACGCCATCCCAGGGCAGACTTGTGAATGTCAGAGCGGTAGCCAATTAGCGCCCGAAACGGCGCAAACACCAGCGGGAGCGAAATCATCACGCCCACCAGCGACGCCGGAACCGAGAGTTCCACGATCATCACGCGGTTCAGTGTGCCGACCAGCAGCACCAGCGCCATGCCGACGGTAACCTGAAACAGAGCGAGTCGAAGAAGACGCGATAGCGGCACGCTGTCCGTCGCCACATCGGCGAAAGGCATGTAACGCGGCCCAAGACGACTGATCGCGTTCAGGGCCATTTGGCGGTATCGCGTCATAAAAGGCCATCCCCCTCGGGCAGACCCGGTTAAATGGTTGGTCAGCCGCACGCCCCGCGCGCGCGACCGACCTTGGCATGTTAGTCGTCCTTGTCCGCGCTATTCAGCGGCCAAAAGAGGAGCGCCCGCAGAGGCGACCGTAACCCTGTCGTCGATCACAAGCCGCGCCGTGCGCCCGTCTGGGAGAGTGACGGTCACCATGCCATCCGCGGCGGCTTCCATGAGATACCGGGACGTATCTGCATCGGACGCAGCGGGAAGTACCGACCGTTCATTCGTCTGGAGCGATGCCGAAGTCGAGCCAAGCTCTTGCCCGGACAGGAAGTCCGAGACCCAGCCCGTATTGCTGAGAACCGCCACATGCACCGAGAACGATCCGACGGCGACGGCCGACAGAAACAGCGGGATGCCAACGGTAGGCTTAACGACCAGCCACATTTTTGCGTTATTCATGACCTACCTCCCTTCAGCCGAGCCACGGTGTGGATACGGCGACGAGAAGATGCGCAACCAGCGCGATAGCGCCGAAAACACGAGTTCTGTCAATGAGGTAGCTGTGAACCTCTTCAGCTTCTTTCTCGGTCAGGCCGGTGGGCCAGACTTTGTCGGGATCGTCGGACATGAGTGCCCCCTTCGATTTGAGTTTACCATACTGGCCGGACCGCCAGATAGCGTCAAAGTGTCACACATGACTGACGATATCAAGTGTCAAGTTTGATTGACAGTCAAGCCCATGATCTCAATCGATTTTTAGGCGTTCTGGCTGTGCGCTTCTGTCGCACCCTGGGGCTAACGGGTCACACGTCTGTCGTTCAGAGATTCTCCGGCACCGCGCGTTTTCCGTCGCGAAATCAAACGGGAAGGCGGTTAGTTCAACCGAACCACCTTACCGGGGTTCAGGATGTTCTGCGGGTCGAACGTCCGCTTTAGATCGCCCATCACCGACCAGGCCTCACCATGCTCGGCGGTCATGTAATCGAGCTTCCCCATGCCAACGCCGTGCTCTCCTGTAACCGTTCCGCCCATCCGCAGGGCTCGCTCCGTCATGCGGTGCGACAGGGCCTTGGCCGTCTTCAGGTCGTCGGGGTCTGCCGGATCAATGACAATCGTGGCGTGGAAGTTCCCGTCGCCGACATGCCCAAGCAGCGGGCTGTACAGCCCCGTCTCGGCGATATCGGCCTGCGTCTCATTGATCGCGTCCGCGAGGCGCGAGATCGGAACACATATATCCGTGGCGACCGCCCGCTTGCCGGGGTGCTCGGACATGATGGCGTAATACGCGTCATGCCGCATGCGCCACAGCTTGTTTCGGTCCTCCGCGAAGGTCGACCAGCGAAAGCCCTCTGCCCCGAATTCGCCCGCCACGTCGCCAAAGCGCTTGGCATCCTCCTCGACGCTGATGTCCGATCCGTGAAACTCCAGCATTAGATGCGGCATGGCGGGAAAATCGGTGCCCGCATAGGCATTGAAAGCGCTCGCCGTGGCGCCGTCCACGAACTCGATCCGCGCCATCGGGATACCCATCTGGATTGTCGCGATGACTGCATCGACAGCCTTTCCCATATCGGCGAAAGCACACACCGCCGCCGACACCGCCTCGGGCTGACCGCGCAGGCGCAGCGTCAGCTCGGTGATCAGCCCCAGCGTCCCTTCCGACCCCAGAAACAGCGCGGTCATATCGTACCCGGCCGATGTCTTTCGCGCCCGCGTCCCCGTCCGGATGATGCGTCCATCGGCCAGCACGACCTCCAGCCCCAGCACATTGTCCCGCATCGTGCCATAGCGCACCGCCGTCGTCCCCGACGCCCGCGTGGCTGCCATCCCGCCAAGCGTCGCATCCGCCCCGGGATCGACCGAAAAGAACAGCCCCGTCGCCCGCAGATCCTCCGCCAGCGCCCGGCGGGTCACGCCGGGTTGCACCACGCAATCCATATCCTCCGCATTGACGGCCAACAGCTTGTTCATCTTGCTGAAGTCTACCGTCACGCCCCCCTGAACGGGCAGTGCATGCCCCTCTAGCGAGGTGCCCACGCCCCAGGGTACGATTGGGCACTCGTGCGCCGCGCAGACCCGCACGATCCGCTGCACGTCCTCGGTTGACCTCGGATAGACCACGGCATCCGGCGGCATAGCGTCAAAATACGACTCATTTGCCCCGTGAAGATCCAGATCCGACTTTGAGCGAGACAGGCCGTCGCCAAACACGTTAGATAATTCAGCGATCGCGGTTTCGATGGTCACATGTGGGCCTTTCGCAGTTGCGTCGGCGACCCTAGGCGATGCGGCCTGCCTGGGGAAGCCTGATTGGGGTATCTGACGGGCCGCAGGTGACGCATGGCGACGGAGTCGAAACCGGGAAGGGCAAGCGGGCGCGGCCGCGATGTCGTCGCCCTGTGCCGGGACGCGTGGGAGACGCTGCGCGATCAGGGGCCGGGGCAGATCCAGTTCTGGTTCATCGCGCTTGCCATCGGCATCACCTCGGGATCCGCCGCGATGCTGTTCCGCAAGGGTATTGAGCTGCTGCAGACGACGCTTTACGGCACTGAGGACCCCCGAACGATCCACAGCTTCGCCGCCTCACTCGACTGGTGGTGGGTGCTCCTTATCCCGACACTGGGCGGACTGGTGGTCGGGCTGATCCTCCACACATTTACCCGCGACGCCCGTGTCCGCTCGGTCGCCGACGTGATCGAAGGCGCCGCACTGCGGGACGGACGGGTCGAAAAGCGCGCGGGCCTCGCTTCGGCGGTCGCCTCACTGATCACCCTGTCATCGGGCGGGTCGACGGGGCGGGAGGGGCCGGTGGTGCACCTCGCTGCCGTGATCTCCTCCTGGGTGTCGGACCGGCTTGATGCCAGTGGCATCACCGCGCGTGACCTCATGGGCTGCGCCGTGGCAGCCGCCGTAAGTGCGTCGTTCAATGCGCCCATCGCCGGGGCTCTGTTCGCGCTGGAGGTCGTCCTCCGCCACTTCGCCGTTCACGCCTTCGCCCCCATCGTCATCGCATCCGCCGCAGGAACGGTCATCAACCGCCTGGAATACGGGAATATTACTGAATTCACGCCGCCCGCCGAGAACATGCTGACCTTCTATGTGGAGCTGCCGGCCTTCCTGATCCTGGGCATCATTTGCGGCCTCCTCGCGGTCGTGTTCATGCGCGCGGTATTCTGGACCGAAGACCTCGGCACCCGGCTGCAAGAGCGGACGGGTCTGCACCGCGCCCTCCGCCCCGCCGTTGCGGGGATCATGCTTGGCGGCATTGCCATTTTCTTCCCGCACATCATCGGCGTCGGATACGAGACGACGTCTGCTGCCTTGACCGGAGAGCTCCTGCTGCACGAAGCCATCGTCTTCACCGCCATAAAGGTTGCAGCGGTGGCGATCACCATGGCGGGTCGGATGGGGGGTGGAATCTTCTCGCCTTCGCTCATGATCGGCGCGATGACAGGTCTGGCCTTTGGGCTGATCGCAACCAGTCTCCTGCCGGATGTCTCGGGGTCCGAAACGCTTTATGCCCTCGCCGGGATGGGCGCCTTGGCGGCGGCGGTCCTCGGTGCGCCGATCTCAACCACGCTGATCGTGTTCGAGCTGACGGGAGACTGGCAAACGGGCCTCGCGGTGATGGTCGCCGTGTCGACGTCCACCGCAGTGTCGTCCAAGCTCGTGGACCGGTCGTTCTTCCTGACGCAGCTTGAACGGAAGGGCATCCACCTCGCCGCCGGGCCACAGGCGTATCTACTTGCGATGTTCCGTGTGTCGAACGTCATGCGCAAGCCGGACAGCCCGGACTGCGCGCCGCCGGACGACATCTGGGAAGCCATCGAAGAAGGCTTCACCATCGAAGGCAACGCCACCCTCGAAGCCGCCATGCCGATTTTCGAAGCCACAAACCGCCGCTTCCTCGCCGTGGTGCGCATGGGGGACGAGGGCGAACCGCCCGAGATCCTGGGCGCCCTTTTTCAGGTAGATGCTTTGAAAGCCTACAACCGGGCGCTGGCAGCAACCGCTGCGGAAGAGCACTCCTGAGGTGTTGCGCCGCCTTTCAGGCGTCGCGCAACCGGGGGGCCAGCCCCGTCGCCATTGTCGCTCGGACCAATGGCGCATCCAATGGCGACCTCCCGGAGTATTTTCAGCCAGAAGAAAACACCTGGCGGGTGACCGGGGGTTTGGCCCTAAATTTCTTCTACGGTGACAGTGTCTAGCGGATAAAAGGCGACGTGGCCTGTGATCTCTGCCACACCGTCCTTCGGGTCCTCATAGCTCCATGCGGCGTCGGTCAGGACGGTGGACTTCGTGACAATCGAGTAATGCGTTGCCTGACCCTTGTGCGGGCAGGTTGTCACCTTGTCGGACTTCTCCAGAAACGCCATCGCGAGGTCACCTCTCGGGAAGTAGATGACCGGCGGGTAACTGCCCTCGCTCAGCTCCAGCGCCCCCCGGCTTTCGCCAATGACAGCGCCCCCGGCGCGGACGCTCCATACGCCTGTTGTCGGGCGAATAGTGATGTGATCGGCCATGAAAGCCCCTCCCTTTTCCGACACTTAGCTGTCGGTGTGTAACAGTTTCGTCAAATCGGCCGGCACGCCTTTCGCAGCCAGACGCCAGTGGCCTGGCTGACGCGCGGGCCAATGCGAGCCTCCACCTCGGCGTGATAGGCGTTGAGCCATTCGCGTTCGCCTGGCGATAGCCGCGCTGCGTCGACCAGCCTCGTGTCAACCGGCACATAGGTGAGCGTCCCAAAGCACAACTGCTCACGTCCCTCATCGCCACCGTCCAGCTTCGGCGCGACCTCGACCACCACGAGGTTCTCAATCCGAATGCCCCACTCGCCCTCGCGGTAATACCCGGGTTCGTTCGATAGGATCATCCCCGGCTTCAAGGGCACGTCCGACGCCCGCGACAACCGCTGCGGCCCCTCGTGCACCGACAGGAATACGCCAACGCCATGGCCCGTCCCATGATCATAATCCTGCCCTGCCCGCCACAGCGCGGCCCTGGCCAGCGGGTCCAGATCCCGCCCCGACAGCCCATTCGGCCACCGTGCCCGGCTGATCGCGATCACCCCTTTCAGCACGTTGGTGAAAGCAGCAACTTGGTCCGCCGATGGCGTGCCGGTCGTCACCGTCCGCGTGACATCGGTCGTGCCATCCACGTACTGCCCGCCGGAATCCACCAGCAGCAGATCACCCGGAGTGATCTCTCGGTTCGTCTCCCGCGTCACCCGGTAATGCACAACCGCCCCGTTCGGTCCGGCGCCCGAGATCGTATCGAACGAGATATCCCGCAGCACATTCGTCGCCCTACGACAGCCTTCAAGCGTCTCGACCACATCAATCTCGGTCAGCCCGCCCTTTGGCGCCGCCTCATCAAGCCACGCCAGAAACTCCACCATCGCCGCACCATCGCGCAGATGCGCCTCAGTCGTTGCTGCGATCTCAGCCGCGGTCTTCGTCGCCTTTGGCAAGCTGCACGGGTCCGCGCCCCACGCGACCTCGACCCCGGCCTTCCGCAAAACCTGCACAACCGCAAACGGTGCCGACGCCCGATCCACCCTTACCGGCCCGTCCAGATCAGCTAGCGCCCCAGCAAACTCTTCCCCCGGATGAACCGACACACCAGCCCCAAGATGCCCCGCCAAGGGCGCCAACTTCTCTGGCGCCGTGAACACCCGAACCCCGCCATCCTGCGCCAGGATCGCAAACGCCTGCACCGACGGCGTATGCGGCAAATCACTCCCCCGCACGTTCAGCAGCCACGAAATCGAATCCGGCAGTGTCAGCACCGCCGCATTGGCTGTCCCAAGCGATTTGCCCACTTCGCTCCGCTTGTCCGCATGGGATTTCCCGGACAACTCAACCGGATAAACCTCCACCTTCCCCACAGGCGGGTCAGGCTGATCCTCCCATACTTCGTCCACCAGGTTCGCCACATAGACCAACGACAGGCCCGCTGCCTCCAGCGCTTCGACCTGCTCGGTCGTGTGCAGCCATGGGTCAATCCCGACCTTGCCGTCCGGCACACGCTCCTTCAGCCAGGGACCAAGCTTGGTCTTCGGCCAATCGACCGGCGTCAACACCGACGTATCCACCTGATCGCGCACCTGCAGCGAATACCGGCCGTCCACAAAGATCCCCGCCTGATCCGCCAGCACCACGGCAAACCCTGCCGACCCAGTGAACCCTGTCAGCCACGCCAGCCGATCATCCCTAGCGGCGACGTACTCGCCCTGATGCGCATCCGCCCGCGGAGCGACAAACGCATCCACCCCATGGGCAACCATCGCAGCGCGCAAGGCGGCGATGCGAGGTGGCCCCTGTTCGGGCGAAGTCGTGGCATCGAAGGTTTGGAACATTCGCGCACCATCGCCGCGAGGTGCGGCAATGGCAAGGCTACTTGATCCAGTTCAGCGGGCCCCCGGGGATAAAGCTCAGCGGGTACATCGCGCTGCCGTCGTCGCTAACGAAATGCAGGGGGTAGCCGCTCAGCTTCTGCGCGATCGACTCGTCCAGCGGGTCGCTCGACACATAGATGATGCCGGACCCATCCGGCGCAAAGTCCATCCACGCAATCGGCACGGCTGACCTTGCGATCCTCTCGGGCACACCCGTCTCAAGCGACATCCGGAAGATCGCGCCGTTGAACACGAACCCAATCGCGTCCCCATCCGGATGCAACCGCATAGACCAGACCGGCCCGTTCAGCCGACCGTCGTCGATCCGCTCCGGGTTCGCATACCCGCCATCGAAACGGTAGATGCCATGCGAAACCCCCTCGATCTCTCCGGTCCCGGCCGCATAAAGCGTGCCGCCCGCATCGAAGACCGGATAGGCAAACCCCTGATGCTCAGCCAAAGGCTCGCCACCGCGCGAATACACGCGAATGCCTTGTGTCCCGATGCTCGACAACAGCGCGTCCTTGTCGGGAATTACCGGATCATTCACCGCGATCACCTGACCATCCGGGCTCATCACGGGGGCGTTCAGCCGCCCGCCCGTCGCGTCCGGATCGCAGACATCGGGGACCGTCGACGTGAACCCGTCCGCGTCCGCGATCGTGATCGCCGCGTCCAGCGAGAATTCGCCACAGCGCGAGATAAACACGACCTCGTCCCCGGCGGCGAAGGGATTCTCCCCATCCGCCTCGACGACAATGTCCCCAGTGGCCAGATCCAGCCGCATGATCTGAACCGCCTCCATCGGGTCGTTCGCCTCGAAGATGATCGACCCCTCCTGGGGCAGGTCCTGCGCCTGTGCCGAGGCGGTCAGTGCGAGAAAAGCAAGCGTTATCATGACGTCCGGCGTACCCCCGGCAGATGACAGGGCTATGAAGCCCGCTTCATTCCCATGACCCGGGCCCTTGCCCTCGGGTCGCTGTCGAACAACGCGGCAAGCTGCTCGGTGATCGCGCCTGCCAGTTGCTCCACATCGTTGATTGTCACGGCGCGGTCGTAGTACCGGGTCACGTCGTGGCCGATGCCGATGGCAATCAGCTCCACCGCCCGACGCCGCTCAATCATCGCGATCACGTCGCGCAGGTGCTTCTCAAGGTAATTCGCAGGGTTAACCGACAGAGTTGAGTCGTCCACCGGCGCCCCGTCCGAGATCACCATAAGGATCTTCCGCGCCTCGGGCCGCATGCTCATCCGTCGATGCGCCCATTCCAGCGCTTCGCCGTCAATGTTTTCTTTCAGCAGACCCTCTTTCATCATCAGGCCCAAGTTCTCCCGCGACCGCCGCCACGGCGCATCCGCCGCCTTGTAGATGATGTGCCGCAAGTCGTTCAGCCGCCCGGGCGTCTGCGGGCGGCCTTCTTGCAGCCACGTCTCTCGCGCCTGTCCGCCCTTCCACGCGCGCGTTGTAAAGCCCAGGATCTCAACCTTCACCTGACACCGCTCCAGCGTCCGCGCCAACACATCGGCCGAGATCGCAGCGATGGAAATCGGCCGCCCCCGCATCGAGCCAGAGTTATCCAGAAGCAACGTTACCACCGTATCCCGGAACTCCGTGTCCTTCTCGATCTTAAAGCTCAGCGGAGTCGTGGGGTTTGCGACGACCCGCGCCAGACGGCCCGCGTCCAGCAGGCCCTCCTCGCGGTCGAAGTCCCAGCTCCGGCTTTGCTGTGCCTGCAAGCGGCGCTGCAACTTGTTCGCCAGCCGTGACACGGCGCCCTTCAGGGGCTCCAATTGCTGATCCAGATACGCGCGCAACCGCTCCAACTCCGCCGGCTCGGCGAGGTCTTCGGCGCGAACCTCTTCGTCATGCTCATCAGAATAGACTTCGTAATTCGGATCCGCCTCGCTGTGCGGCATGGGGGGAGGGGGCTCTAATGGCGCCTCGCCCTCCGGCAGTTCCATCTCTTCGCCAAGCTCGGCATCGGCCAGGTCGTCGGCTGCGATCTCGGCCTGGCTCGCGTCATCCTGCGCCTCCTGGCTTTGCTCGGGCGAGGCATCCTCGTCCGTCTCACTTTCGTCGCTGTCGCCCTGGCTGTCGGCGTTCTCGGGCTCGTCGCCGGAGTCCTCCGCCTCGTTCTCGTCGTCAAGATCGTCCGCGTCCGGATCGTCACCCAACTGGTCGCCATAGCCGAGGTCGTCGATCACCTGTCGGGCGAACCTCGCGAACGCGGCCTGATCCCCCAGCGCGTCTTCCAGGTTTTCCAGCGTGCCACCGGCCTGCTCTTCGATGAACCCGCGCCACAGCTCCATGACGTTCTCGGCGCCCTTCGGCATCGGACGCCCCGTCGCGAGATGCCGCACCAGATAGCCCGCCGCCGTCGCCAACGGCGCCTCCGACGCCTCGCGGATCTGGGCGTATCCCTTGCGCTCCGCCTCCACGGCGATCTTCGCGTCGATGTTGCCCGCAGTGCCCGGCATCGTCCGCGCGCCGACAGCCTCACACCGCGCAACCTCCATCGCGTCATAAATGTCCCGCGCCATCTGGCCCGTGGGGCTGTACTTCACGCCCATCCGCTCATCATGGAACTTCCGGCGCAGCGCATACGCATCCGCCGTGCCCCGCGCGAGCATCACCTCATCCCGCGTCATCCGCCGCGACACCTGTGGCAGCCGCACGGTGTCCGCCGTCATCCCGGGCGGGTCGACGGTATAAGTGATGCCCAGATCCGGATCGTCCGCCATGACCTTAGTCGCCTCGGCGAGGGCCTTCTTGAACGGATCGGCAGGGTTGTCAGAATTCGCGCTCATCGACGCGATAGATCATGCCATACGACAGAAAAGCAAGGGCTCGAACGGTTGCGGGCGCGGAATCAAGGCCGTGGGCCGCCGCGCCATCGCCGGGCCCACCCCTGGCCCGGCGATCGATCTCCACCTGCGCCTCGCTCAGATCGACGGCGACACGACCGCCATAAACGGCATCGAACATCCGTAGGGGTCGCCGGTCCTGGGCCCGGCAATGGCGCGTTTCATCACCTAGACCGGCAAAATCAGCCGATCACACCGCGCAATATACGTCTTCGCAAGCTCATCCGCCCGCGCCGACCGCTCCGGATACATCCCGAACACCGACGTCGCCAGCAGCGCCGCATGCGCCGCCTTCGCGTCGATCCGCCACGCCATCGGCATATGCTCTGCGACCACGTTCGCGTCCGGCATCACCGCATCCAGTAACGTCAGAAACAGATCCCGCCGCGCCTCCGCTTCCTCCGACGTCACTCCGTCGAACATGCGCGCATGCTCCGCCTCAGCAGAATACCGCCCGGCACATCCGGCAAACACCTGAGCTTGTTCAGAAGCAGAATTCGGCAGCGCCACCGCCTGCGACGCGGACACTGCCAGTATTGCGATCAGAGTTCTCAAAACGCCCATAAAGTGAGCGTATAGCCGAAAACTACGCCTTAATAGTGTTCAGTTTAAGAACAATAGCGACATGGTTTCGAAGCGGTGAACGCAAAGCACACCGCATCCTTCACTGAATGCCTGAACGTTCAGTTACCCTAGGCTGACGCTTGCCGCACTCTCTGGCAGTTCCTCGTCAAAGCAGCGCTGATAGAATTCGGCGACCGTCTGCCGCTCTAACTCATCGCATTTGTTGAGGAATGTCAGCCGGAACGCATAGCCCAGATCCCGGAAGATCTGCGCGTTCTGCGCCCAGGCGATGACCGTCCTCGGGCTCATCACCGTCGACAGGTCCCCATTCATAAACGCCGTCCGCGACAGATCCGCGACGGTCACCATCTGGTCCACCGTCTTCCGCCCCTGCGCCGAATTCATCTGCGGCACCTTCGCCAGCACAATCGCGGCCTCAGCGTCGTGCGACAGATAATTCAGCGTAGCAACCAGCGACCACCGGTCCATCTGGCCCTGGTTGATCTGCTGCGTCCCGTGATACAGCCCCGTCGTATCGCCAAGCCCGACGGTATTCGCGGTAGCAAACAGCCGGAAATACGGATGCGGCGTGATCACCTCGTTCTGATCCAGCAGCGTCAGCTTCCCGTCATGCTCCAGAACCCGCTGGATCACGAACATCACATCGGCCCGTCCCGCGTCGTATTCGTCGAACACGATCGCCGTCGCGTTCCGCAATGCCCAGGGCAGGATACCTTCCTGAAATTCAGTGACTTGCACCCCGTCCTTCAGCTTGATCGCATCCTTCCCGATCAAGTCGATCCGGCTAATATGGCTGTCTAGGTTTACCCGCACTGTCGGCCAGTTCAGCCGTGCGGCCACCTGCTCAATATGCGTCGACTTGCCGGTACCGTGATACCCTTGGATCATCACCCGCCGGTTGTGGCTGAACCCGGCCAGGATCGCGAGCGTCGTGTCCGGATCGAACTTGTAAGTCTGATCCAACTCCGGAACGCGATCCGTGGCTTCCGAAAAGCCCTTCACGACCATGTCCGTGTCGATGCCAAACACCTCCCGAACCGAGATATCCTCGCTCGGTTTTAGGGTTGCATCCATGGTGCCATCCGCCATGCTCTATCCTTCGGGGGGATCAAAAAAACAGCCGTGTGTCAGTGCAACATAACGCCGTGGTACGCAAGGGGAAGGCGCGCCACTCAGGTCTGGAAATTCCTACTATCCTTGATCTGATCCCAGGCCCAAACAACCTCTTGCAGCCGATCCTCGTCCGAGCGGTTGCCGCCGTTCATATCGGGATGAAGATCCTTCACCAGGCTCTTGTACTGCTTGCGAATTTCCGCCTTCGTCCAGTGATCCTTGCACTCAAGGATGTCCAGCGCCCGCCGCTCAGTCGGCGGTAGTTTCCGCGTGCCGGTGATGCTTTTCCCCGGGTTGCGCGTCGCGTTCTCGCCCAGGATCTGGTGCGGATCATCGACGCCAAGCCTTGCCCAGGCCCGCTGCTCTTCACCGCCGAACGGCTTAGTCGGACGGTCCCACACCCGGTCCTTCGAGGCCTGCTCGTCCATCTCTTCCTCGGTCGCGCCGTTGAAGAAATTCCAGCGCGTATTGTACTCGCGCACGTGGTCCTTGCAGAACCAATAAAAATCATCCAACGAATCCGGAGACTTCGGCGCCCGATATTGGCCCGGCTTGCTGCATCCGGGATAATCGCACACCCGTTTCGACGTCTCGAACGCACCCGACATCCCACGCCGTGTCCGCTGCCGCTTCTTCTTGTCGGACGAAACGCGGATGTCGAATCCGAACGGATCATCTGCCATGACACTGCCTCTTTTCGACTCGGACGGTCGAGTTTACGGTCATATCCCGGAAGTAAAAGGGGCGAGTTCAGTAAAATGGGATTGGCAGACGAAATGCGGCAACGGTTGACCGCAACCTTCGCGCCCACGGCTTTGACGATCCGCGACGACAGCGAAAAGCACCGTGGCCATGCGGGATATCAAGAAGGCGGCGAAAGCCATTGGCATGTGGCGATTTCCGCCCCTGCCTTTGCAGCGATGAGCCGGATTGAACGCCACCGCGCGATCCACGCCGCGCTTGGCAAAGACATCGTCGGCCGCATCCACGCGCTGGAGCTTAAAATTGAGGCAGGCGGGTAAAGGGCGGGGCCGGAAAACGGAATTTTCCGGTACGATTTCTTCCAGAAATCGTCTCCCGTGGATCAGCCAAGGCCCAGTTTCGCCGCGACCAACTCGTTCACCGCCTTGGGGTTCGCCTTGCCGCCCGTGGCCTTCATCACCTGACCGACAAACCACCCCGCCAACTTCGGGTTCACCTTCGCCTTCTCAACCTGCGCGGGATTGTCCGCGATGATCTTGTCCAGCTCCGCCTCTATGGCCCCCGTATCGGTGACCTGCTTCATCCCGCGTTCTTCGACGATCTCCGCCGGGTCGCCGCCCTCGGTATAGACAATCTCAAACAGATCCTTCGCGATTTTGCCCGAGATATCGCCCGTCGCCATCAGATCCAGAATGCCGCCCAACTGGGCCGCCGAAACAGGGCTCTCGGTAATCTCGGTGTCGTCCTTCTTCAGCCGCCCGAACAGGTCGTTGATCACCCAGTTCGCCGCCTGTTTCCCGTCGCGCCCCTGCGCAACCTCTTCGAAATACGCTGCATTTTCCGTCTCGGCCGTCAGCACACCCGCATCGTACTCCGTCATCCCATAGTCTGCCACGAACCGCGCCTTCTTCTGATCCGGCAACTCTGGCAACGACGCCGCGATGTCATCCACCCAAGCCTGTTCAATCTCCAGCGGCAACAGATCGGGGCAAGGGAAATAGCGGTAATCATGCGCCTCTTCCTTGGACCGCATCGAACGCGTTTCGCCCTTGTCGGGGTCGTACAGCCGCGTCTCCTGATCGATCTCCCCGCCGCCTTCAAGGATCTTGATCTGGCGCCGCGCCTCATGCTCGATCGCCTGCTGGATGAACCGCATGGAGTTCATGTTCTTGATCTCGCACCGCGTACCAAGGTGCGAGAAATCCTGCGTGTCCTGATAGCGCTCGTAATCGCCCGGCTTGCAGACCGACACGTTCACATCCGCCCGAAGGTTCCCGTTCTGCATGTTCCCATCGCAGGTGCCGAGGTACCGCAGGATCTGCCGCAGCTTGCCCACATACGCCGCCGCCTCCTCGGGCCCGCGAATGTCGGGGCGCGACACGATCTCCATCAGCGCCACACCCGTCCGGTTCAGGTCCACGAACGACAGCGCCGGATCCATGTCGTGGATCGATTTGCCCGCGTCCTGCTCCAGATGGATCCGCTCGATCCGCACCTTGCGGGCCACGCCGGGGCCCATGTCGACCAGCACCTCTCCCTCACCTACGATGGGATGATAGAGCTGGCTGATCTGATAGCCCTGCGGCAGGTCAGGGTAGAAATAGTTCTTGCGGTCAAACGCCGACCGCAAGTTGATATCCGCCTTCAGCCCCAGCCCCGTCCGCACCGCCTGCGCGACGCAAAACTCGTTGATCACCGGAAGCATTCCCGGCATCGCCGCGTCAACGAAAGCAACGTTGGCGTTAGGCTCGGCCCCGAACTGCGTCGACGCGCCCGAGAACAGCTTCGCGTTGGACGCGACCTGCGCATGTACCTCAAGGCCGATAACAAGCTCCCAATCACCCGTCGCACCGGGGATCACGGTTGGTTTCGGGGCCTCGAAGGTCAGGTCAAGCATGGCACGCAAACTCCTCTTGCGGCCCGTCTTCTAGGCAAGCGCGGGCGCCGGGGCAAATGCAAAACGCCGCCCCGGGGGGCGGCGCGATCACACGTCGATGATTGCGGCGTCAGGCGCGCTTGCGCCCCAGCATCGCGCCAAGCCCCAACGCGCCCAGCAGCAAAGGCAGGGTCGCCGGAACCGGGACAGCCGCCAACGCGGACAGAATTCCGTCGCCGTCCGCGCCATCGGTCTCGTCCGACGAGCCATCTGTCGACAGCACGCCATTCGCAATCTGCTCTTCTACGTCCTGAGACGACAGGTTCGGAACGCTTGCAAAAGCAGAGGCCTGACTAACGAACGAAGACTGCGGTCGAGCGCTGCTGCCCGAAGCGCCGCCACCAGCCGAGGTCGGAACCAGCGAGTCCGACTGCTCGACACCGCTGACTTCTTCAACGAAGTCGCTGTTCAGCGCGTTGCAGAAATCGCCGAGGCAGCCCGTGCCGCCCTCAAGCAATTCGCCCTCCGGCAGAACAAAAGTATCCACGGCAAACGCGAACGTGCTGCTCAAAGACAGAACCGCCGCCGCAACCGTAAGTCGTACAGAGTGTCGTAACATCGCCCACTACCCTCACCAAACAACTGGAGTACTACTAAAGGGTAATGTGCCACTCAATGAAATAGATCACAGTTTTGCCATATTATCCGGAAACGATTTGTTTCAGTGCTGCAACACAGCATCAGGTAGTGCCCACCATCTCGGCAACATGAAGTTGAACTACCCGAACAGATACCCTGCCACGCCGTATTGCAACTCAAGGACGATCGGTCGAAACGTGATTCTCTGCCTCAATCGCCGAGGATTCGTCCCACCATCTCCGTCGTGTCCCGGCTAAGCCCCGGCGTCGCAGCGATCTTTTCCAACGCCTCGCGGATCATCCCCTGCCGATCCGCGTCATAGCGGCGCCAAGTCTCGAACACCGTCGTCATCCGTGCGGTCGTCTGCGGGTTCACCGGGTCGAGTTTGATCAACCAATCCGCCACCAGCGCATAGGCCGCCCCGTCCGCATGATGGAACCCCGCGGTGTTGGTCGCCAGCGCGCCGATGACCGAACGGAAACGGTTCGGGTTCTTCCAGCCGAAATCAGCATGCTCCGTCAACGCCTTGGTCACATCCGCTGCCTTGTGCGGCGCCGCGTGTGAGGCCTGCAGCGCAAACCATTTGTCCATAACCAAACGGTCCTTTGACCACCGCCGCTCGAACGTCAGAAGCTCTTCCTGACCGGCGCCGCGATGCAGCAGGCATCCAAGCGCGCCCAGCTCCTCCGTCATGTTATCGGCGCCCTTGAACAGCGCCGCGGCATGGGCGCCGCCATCGATAAACGACAGGTACCCCAGCGCAGTCAGCCGCAATGCGCGGCACCCCGCCGCCTTCGGGTCGGGCGAGTACGGGCCGGGCAGGTTCATCGCCTCGAACACCTCCGGCAGGATCGCCGATAACCGCTCAGCGACCAGCGTCGCCAACCGCTCTCTCGCGTCATGGATCGCCTGCGGATCCGGAGTCGCGCCGCCGTCGAACAGCGTCTGCGCCATGTCGTCCTCGGACGGCAATCGCAGCGCCAAGGCACGGAACGCTGGGTCAAGCGAGTCATCACGGATCACCCGCTCCAGCGCGTCGAGATACGCGGGGCCGGGGGTCGCGGCCTCGGTGATCATCGCCGTCAACACGTCCTTGGCCAACTGACGCCCCGCCTCCCACCGGTTGAACGGGTCGGTGTCGTTGGCAAGCAGAAACGCCTGTTCCTCCGCCGTCGTCGGACGCTCCAAAATCACTGGCGCCGAGAAATTCCGCAGCAGCGACGGAGTCGGCTTCGCGTCCAGCCCCTCGAACGCAAAGCTCTGCTCGGCTTCCGTCATCTCAAGCATCGTCGTCGGCACGACTTCATCACCGTTCGGCCCCAGCAGACCGACGGCAATCGGGATCACCTGCGGTCCCTTCTCGGATTGCCCGGGGGTAGGGGGCGTTTCCTGTTTGAAATGAAGCGTGTACGTCCCGTCGCTGAAGTCCTCTGAAACCTTCACCCGCGGCGTGCCCGCCTGTGCGTACCACCGCGCGAATTGCGTCAGATTCCGGCCCGTCGCGTCCTCAAACGCCTTCAGCCAGTCCTCAATGGTCGCCGCATCCCCGTCATGCCGCTCAAAGTACAGATCCAGCGCCTTTGCATAGCCGTCATCGCCCACCAGCGCCTTCAACATCCCGATCAGTTCCGCGCCCTTTTCGTACACGGTCGACGTGTAAAAGTTGTTGATCTCAACAAAACTTGCAGGCCGAACCGGATGTGCCAGCGGGCCGTTATCCTCGCGAAACTGCCGCCCCCTCAGCTGCAACACGTCGTCAATCCGCTTCACCGCATGTGACCGCTGATCGCCTGAAAACTGCTGGTCCCGAAAAACAGTCAGCCCCTCTTTCAGGCAAAGCTGAAACCAATCACGGCACGTAATCCGGTTGCCCGTCCAATTGTGGAAATACTCATGAGCCACGATCCCCTCGATAAACTCAAAGTCCCGGTCGGTCGCCGTCTCGGGCGAGGCGAGAACGTACTTGGAGTTGAAAATGTTCAATCCCTTGTTCTCCATTGCGCCCATATTGAAGTCATCCACGGCCACAATGTTGAAAACGTCCAAGTCATAGGCGCAGCCATAAACCTCTTCATCCCACCGCATCGACCGCTTCAGCGCGTCCATCGCATAGGCACAGCGCGTCTCATCGCCGGGGCGAACCCACACGTTCAGTGCCACATCGCGCCCCTGCACCGTGCGGAAGCTGTCGGAATGCGCCACAAGCCCACCTGCGACCAGCGCGAACAAATACGCGGGCTTGGGCCACGGATCGTCCCATTCCGCAAAGCCGTCCCCCGCTTCTCCAGGGTTGCCATTGGACAAAAGGACCGGCGCATCGCCCTCAACGCGAACCGAAAACGGCGCCAGAACATCCGGTCGGTCGGGGTAATAGGTGATCTTGCGAAATCCCTCCGCCTCGCACTGCGTGCAATACATGCCTTTCGACATGTAAAGCCCTTCAAGCGCTGTGTTTTTCTCAGGTGCGATCTCGACCTCGGCCTCCCACAGAAAGGCCGCGTCGGGCGCGTCGGCCTCGATCCCGCCCTCGACCTCTCGCACCGTGACCGGGGCACCATCCATGGTGGCCGAGATCAACGTCAGACCCTCGCCATGCAGAAAGAATCGCCGGTCGCCCGTGTCCGGGTTCGGGTTCGGCCGAAACCGGATCGCGCTTTTCACGCGGGTGCGCAGCGGGTCCAGCCGGAATTCCAGCCGCACCGCATCGATCAGGTAGGCCGGGGGCGTATAGTCAGCAAGGTAGATGGCCTTGGGCGCAGCGTCTTTCATGCGGGGGATCTCCGAGTCGGGTCAGGCGCTGCACGGTATGCCTGCCGGGCGCGCCGTCAAGGCACCGCATTCCAACGGAAAGCGACCGCCCGGAAGCAGTATTTTTCTGCCAGATGAAGACAGGGCCGAGACCGGGCCTAGGTTCAAAAGCATGAAAATGCGGAAGAAAGCCGATTTACCCCAGAAAACCTGCGCCACCTGCGGGCGGCCGTTCACATGGCGCAAAAAGTGGGCGAAGGTGTGGGACGAGGTACGCTATTGCTCCGACCGCTGCCGGCGCGAGCGTCAGCCGTCCAAATAGCGCTCTAGGTTAGCCAGTGCTGCTGTCCAGCCCCCTTCCATCTCGGCCAAGCCGTCCATCTCGCCCAGGCTGACCCCCTGGATCGTGACCTTAAGCTCGGTTCCCGTGCTGCGCGCGGACAGCTCTGTTGTGACAAGCGCCACCGTCTCGGCGCCATCCGGTGTGCCAATGATCTCGGTCATCACGATCTGGCGGCCCTCGGTGATCGCGTGGTACAGCGTTTCGACCGTCACCCCCTCCGCAGGCCCCGGGCCGCAGACGCAAAGATCCCGGCCGCCCGTTCGAAAATCGCTCTCACTGTAGGTCATGTTCAGGTCCGGGGTCGGCGGCGCCCAGATGCTGCGCGCGTCTGTATCGGCAAAGGCTTTGAAGACGGTGGCCGGGGGCTTCTTCAGTTGGCGTTCAAAGGTCAGCGTGCCGTGTCGTGTCATTCGTTCGTCTCCGTATCTTCGGGTAGTGTGTCGAGGTAATCTTCCAGCCGGTCCAACCGCGCCGTCCAATCCGCTCGCATCCGGTCAAGCCAATCCGATGCAACCTTGATCCCCTTCGGATTGGCGCGGCAAACGCGGGTCCGTCCGCGCTTTTCGGTCAAGATCAGACCGCCATCCTCCAGCTTCTCCAGATGCTTCAGGACCGTCGGCAGCGCCATGTTTGTTGGTTTCGCCAACTCACTCACGCTGGCAGGTCCCGCGGTAAGCTGCTGGATCATGCCGCGCCGCGTTGGGTCGGACAGCGCGAGGAACAGCGCGTTCAGGTTTCCGTCATACTTAGTCACTTGGCTAAGTAATCAGCCTCAACGCCAAATTGCAAGCGCTTGTCGCCGTCGGCGCCGCCGCCTAGAACCTCAGCAACAGAACGGGAGGGCAGAATGGCGGATCGGATCGAGGTCGCAGGGCTTAGCGTCGCGAGCGAATTGCACGCGTTCATCGAAGGCGAGGCTCTGCCCGGTTCCGGCGTCGACAGTGCGACGTTTTGGGCGGGGTTCGGCTCCTTGATCTCGGGCCTCTCGCCCCGCAACCGCGAGCTTCTGGAAGAACGCGAGACGATCCAGACCCAGATCGACGACTGGCATCTGACCCACAAGAACGCGCCCCATGATCATTCCGCCTACAAGGCGTTCCTGTCCTCGATAGGCTACCTTAAGGCCGACGGTCCTGCGTTCGAGATCGAGACGTCAAACATCGACCCCGAGATTGCGCAGGTGGCCGGTCCCCAGCTTGTCGTGCCCATCACCAACGCACGCTACGCCCTAAACGCCGCGAATGCGCGGTGGGGCAGCCTCTACGATGGCTTCTATGGCACCGATGCCATGGGCTCCCTGCCGCCTGCCGGGGCCTATGACCGGGGCAGGGGGGCTCGCGTCGTAGCTCGTGCGCGGGTGTTTCTGGATGACGCGTTCCCCATCGAGGGCACCAGCCACGCCGACGCCCGGCGCTATCACATAAACAGCGGGATGCTGCTGGTGGACGACAAGCCGCTGGTCCAGCCCGAAAAGTTCATCGGCTACCGGGGCCACCCCCGCGCGCCCGATGCGGTCCTCCTACGAAACAACGGTCTGCATGTAGAACTAGTCTTCGACCGAACCCATACCGTCGGCGCCCGCGACCAGGCAGGGCTCGCCGATGTACGGCTCGAGTCGGCCGTCTCGGCGATTATGGACTGCGAGGACTCGGTCGCTTGTGTCGATGCCGAGGATAAAGTCCTCGCCTATCGCAACTGGCTTGGCCTGATGAAAGGCGATCTGGAGGACACCTTCCAGAAGGGCGGCGAAACCGTCACCCGACGCCTCAACCCTGACCTGACCTACACCACGCCATCCGGCGGGGAAGTGACCGTGAAGGGCCGCGCCCTGATGCTTGTCCGGAACGTCGGCCACCTGATGACGAACCCCGCGATCCTCGATGCCGGCGGCAATGAGGTGTTCGAAGGCCTGATGGATGCGATGATCACCACTCTCATCGCTCGTCACGACCTCGCGCGGGAGGGCGGCAACTCCGTCGCCGGATCCGTCTATGTCGTGAAACCCAAGATGCATGGCCCCGACGAAGTCGCCTTCGCCGACGAGATTTTCACCCATGTCGAACGGGCCCTCGGCCTGCCGCAATACACCGTGAAACTCGGCATCATGGATGAAGAGCGCCGCACGACCGTCAACCTCAAAGAATGCATCCGCGCCGCCAAACACCGCTGCGCCTTCATCAACACCGGCTTCCTCGACCGCACGGGCGACGAGATCCACACGTCGATGGAAGCAGGCCCGTTCTCTCGCAAGGATTTCATCAAGCGCAAAGCCTGGATCGGCGCGTATGAGGCGCTCAACGTCGATGTCGGGCTCGAATGCGGCCTGTCCGGCAAGGCGCAGATCGGCAAGGGCATGTGGGCCATGCCCGACCGCATGGCCGCGATGCTGGAGGTGAAGATCGAACACCCCCAGGCCGGCGCCAACTGCGCCTGGGTCCCATCGCCCACGGCGGCAACGCTACACGCCCTACACTACCACAAGATCGACGTGTTCGCCGTGCAGGCCGGGCTGAAAGCCAAGGGGCGCCGGGCGCATGTTGACGCCGTCCTGGACATCCCGCTCGCGACCTACCGCGCGTGGTCCAAGGATCAGGTCCTCCGCGAAGTAGAGAACAACGCGCAAGGCATCCTCGGCTACGTCGTGCGCTGGGTCGACCAGGGCGTCGGCTGCTCCAAAGTCCCCGACATCAACGACGTCGGCCTCATGGAAGACCGCGCGACCTGCCGCATCTCGGCCCAACACATCGCCAACTGGCTCCACCACGGGATCGTCAGCCAGGACGAAGTCGAACAGACCTTTCAGAAAATGGCCGAAGTCGTGGACCGTCAGAACGCCGACGACCCGGCCTACGTACCCATGGCCCCCGGCTTCAACGGCATCGCTTACCGGGCGGCGCATGACCTTGTCTTCAAAGGCCGCGTCCAGCCCGCAGGATACACCGAGCCGGTGCTCCACGCCCGCCGCCTCGAACGCAAAGCAGAACTGCAAGGAAGCTGAACATGGCCGAGATTTCCCTCACCCGCGCCCGCAAGATCATCCGCCAGACCCTCGCCAAAGGGCACGAGATGGGGCTCAAACCGCTCTCTGTCGTGCTCCTCGACACGGGCGGCAACATCAAGGCGTTCGAACGCGAAGACGGCGCGGCCCCGGGCCGCTTCCAGATCGCCCACGGCAAAGCTTATGGCTCCATCATGCTCGGCATCGCGGGGACAGCCCAAATGCAACGCGCCGAAGCGCAGGCCTATTTCATCCAAGCCGCCAACGGCGCCTACGGCGGCGCCGTCATCCCCGTCCCCGGCGGGGTCCTCATCCGCGACGGCAAGGGCGCAATAATCGGCGCCCTCGGCGTCACCGGAGACACTTCCGACAACGACGCCGCCGCCGCCACAGCAGGCATCGAGGCGGTCGGCCTCACACCCGAAACCTGACGCCAACCCCTTCTTCTTTCTGGAAATATCCCGGGGGGTCTGGGGGCTGGCCCC